>NZ_JCASIL010000005.1:0-292555 GCF_059685725.1 Telluria sp. RT2P19 | reverse complement strand
CGCTCATGCCAGGTCGATGCGGGAATGCGTTGACGGGTCATGGAATCCTCGAAGTAGAAAACCTCGAGTCTGCACGTCATCGCGGCTACGTTACAGGTGGGTGGGCTGCACGCTTACCGACATGACGGACAAGAGCAGTGTCGATTTCCTGCGTCGGCTCAAGCTTGCTTCACCGATCAAGATCAGCAAGATACTGACAGATAACGGCTCTCAGTTCACTGACCGCTTTGCTACCAAGGACAAGAAGCCGAGCGGCAGCCATGCCTTCGATGTGGCTTGTGCCGCACTGCAGGCGGAGCATCGTCTGGCACCGCCACGGCACCCGCAAACAAATGGCATGGTAGAGCGCTTCAACGGACGAATCAACGAACTGCTACAGCAGACCCGTTTCGACAGCAGGGCTGATCTGGAGACGACCTTGATGAACTACTTGAAGCTCTACAACCATCACATTCCCCAACGCGCCATCGACGGCAGAACACCGATTCTAGCGCTCAAAGAATGGCAGAAAAAGCGCCCCGAATTATTTGTCAAACGGGTTTATGACAGGCGGGACTTGACATCTAGGCCATTCAGCATGGAGTGACAGGCGGTTGACAACTTCATATATCCTACGTTCGATCTTTTCCATACGGCAGAGCAAAATTTGACAAAAATTGCCAGAGAGATTACTTCGTTAGTGCTTGATTCTTTTCGCATAGTTTTGACAAACTCGACTCGATTTGTTCATTGAACTGCGAATAAAGTTTGACAGAAATAAGGGTCCCGATACTTTGTGTCGGGACCTTTCTATTTGACGAAGTCATTATGCGAGCAATAGGGTTAAACAGTAACCAGCTCGGCGATTTTTGCCGCGACCACTGCCATTGAATCTTCTGCAGTGTCCAGGCCGCTTCGAGAGGCGAGCAAAGGACTAACATTGCGGAGATCCCCATATGTCGTGTTGTGCACGATGGGAATGAGCTGGTTACCTGCTAGGAGTGCCGAAAGTTCTTTGTCCGCGACACCTTCTTTTGGGAGGCGGGTGAGCAGCGCAGGGGTCACTAGCACAAGCCCGATTCGCGAATTCGCTAGGCCCTTGTCGATGGCGCGCATCATCGGAACGCCGAGACCCAAGTCCTTCTCGCTGAACCAGACCTTAACACCCGCCGCCACGAGCAAATCGTGTAATTCTTTGGCTGGCCCCTGCCGGTCGTCCCACGCATGGCACAAAAAGACGTCACGAAGGTCTGGGTGCTCCGCTGCCCGCGTCTCAACGGTGTCGCGGATTGGCGTGAGTGACTGCACTTGAGCCGGAGTGTACGACACGGACGAACCCGCTTTCGACCAGCGTGGCCTTGAACCGCTGCTGGATCTGTTGCCACCGCCCCCACCACTGCTGCTATAGCCAGTCCCGCTACTGCCCGGCGGGGAGTAGGAAGAGCCATAGCCGCTGTAGCGGTAGCTACTACGGTGACGGCACGCAGGACATTCCGCAGCCGCGGCCGCTGAGCTATGTCCACGTACTGGTGCTGTGCATCTACTCATGTCGTAATCCTTTCATTTGTACTTTTGCGCTGTCAGCCTTCTTGCGATGACAGAAGGCTGACAAGACCAAATAAAGCGGATCCCTCAAGCGACCCGCTCAAAAATCAGCCTTTCGGCGGGAACGGGTCAGGACCATGGCTGTCCTTGTATTCGATCCTGCCATCCTGTTTGTGGACGACCAGTTCGGTCTTCTGGTTCTGAGCAATCTCGCGAGCACGCTGCACAGCGTCCGACTTACGATCGAACAGCCCCGTTGCGCGTTGCGCTTTTTCGCCCTTTACCGCCCAGCCGTCGGGATGAGGAACTACATGTTGGTTGCGTTTGTTGCTCATTTCACACATCCTTATCACGGCTTTAGTGCCGCTCCCTAACCTATGCGGGCGAACTCGGCAAAACGGACAAGATCGCAGCACTGTCCGTTTTTAAAGTTACCCCCGCATACACAATAACGATGTAAGGAGCTCCGAATTGGAACCGATTGAACAAGAAGATGATCTTGCAAGCCCAGACGAGCTGCGACAAGCGATTGAAGACTTGAGCTCGGAACAGTTGTACAAGCTCAACAAGGCTGCTACTTATTTGCTGTTCGGAAGCGAGTATCAAGGCCCAGGTGAGCTGCTGAATGAGGCCATCATGCGCGCCATGAGCGGTGCCGTAGGCGAGAAGGGACGCGCTTGGCGCAAATCCATTAACTTCATGGCGTTTCTGATCACGTGCATGCGGGGCATTGCCAATGACTCGGTGAAGTCCTACCAGCAGACCCAGGTCAAGCGGATTGAGGAAATGGCAACTGAGGCGAACTCCGGCGAAGAGGTGTTGGCTGCTAAGGGACACCTCCATTCAAGCCATGAGGATGCCATCATCCAGCTCGAGGAGACCCAAGAACGCGTGACCAAAGCCAAAGCTGATGCTGAGGTCGTTGAAAACCACTTCGCGAACGACAGCGAGGTGACCTGGCTCATTATGGGCATCAAGGACGGCTTGGGACCGCATGAGGTGCGCGAAGTTTCTGAGATGACGCAGACCCAATATGACACGGCCAAGAGACGCTTCCGTCGTGGTCTTGACAAGCTGTTTCCCGGCAGGAGAGCAAAATGAGCCAGAACAAAACAATTGAAGAGATCATCGCTCTTCGAGACGCGGCAATTGACGACCTTTTGTCTCTAAGCGACGAGGAGCTTCGAATAGAAGCAAAACAGGATGGCCAAGACGTAGAGGCTATCGCGTTAAATACCAAAAGGTTAATGCGAGAAGGCGCTGCATCGGCGCTGCGGTTACGTATGAGTATAAAGCCTTCACCAGCAGCTGCGCCCTGGCGAACACCGATTATTCGACCAAGCATCGAGCGAATGAAACAACTTGTCGAGCGCGTGTTTGCCAGCAATCCCTCTGCTGGACTCGCGTTTCGACAAGGGAAGAAGCAGTCGGATTCTGATTGGCAAACTCTTTACGACGATTACGTTTCTATGGGGGCGATAGAGCCGGAAGATGATAAACATTAATCTAGCACGGCTTTCCCCGGCGGAGCGACTCCTGTGGGGATATGGAGTGACCGATCCATCGCATATCGACCTGGAAGGTATAGCGCATGACCAAAACGCTAAGGTGATTTATCGGCCTTTACGTGGCTGTGAAGCCAGACTGGCGACGTTCGGCAACCAAGCAGTCATTAGCGTGAACAGCTCCAGCCCAGAAGGGAGACAGCGATTCTCGTTGGCTCATGAGCTAGCTCATTGGATTTGTGATCGCCATTCTGGCTCGTTCTTATGCGCCCAAGATGACATCGGTCCTCAAAATGCGGAAGCCAGAACTACCGAAGCTCAAGCTAACGGATACGCTAGCCAACTTATCTTACCAACCTATCTAGTTGACCCTTGGCTGGAGAGTAAGGATATCTGCTTAGATGTGGCCTCAGCGATGGGGAAAGAATTTCGAACAAGTGTCACGGCTGCGGCCATCAAAATGATCAAGCGCTCGAAGAAGTCTTCGCTTATCACATGCCACAGCCAAACAGGATTGCTGTGGCAGCAACGTTCAACTTCGTTTCCGTTTGATTTTTTCCCTATCCGTGCGCTCCATCATGATACCGAGGCTCTTACGATGGTCTTTTCAGGAAGAAGCGGGATGACAAGACTAAAAAAAGAGCCAGCCAGCCACTGGATCAATGGATCAGGTGTTTATCGACTGGAGGTCCAAACGCAATCGTTGCGACTTCCAGATGGAACAATTCTCTCTTCAATCGATTTGCTTAGTGAAAATAGCTTTTTGAGAAGATTTTGATGCGCGGAAGAATGCGCGCAATGACTCACTTGTCCGATAGATTTGTGTGTCGACAGATTGTTAGGAAGCTTTCTTGGCGACTCCGGGTCGGAAACAACGTGCCAAACACGGGGTTCAACACCTTCTCGGCGCCCATGGCTGTACCCGAGTTGGCGACCGCCAATGCACCCGTGCCTTTTTCCAGAAAAAGGACGACGATGGCGAGCCAGTTGCCATCTAATCCTTGGTGCACGAAGGCCGGCTTCTAGCGCCCGGCAACCGAAGCCTGTACCCCCAGTCGAGGCCTGCAGGACTGCCAGGTTGGTAGTCTGCATTAAGATAGGCAGCAGGCGTCAGCAATTTGCCTTGCCCTTTGCCGCACAACGGACACGCCGCGTTTTGACAGACTTTATTCGTTGGACCTTCGAGTACTAGGCTCTCTGCAGAGCAGGAGTTGACAACCATTGCTTTGTCAGCACGACGTGTAAGTCTTTGATTTTATTACTACTGATTTGACAAACTTAATCCCGCTCATTCATTTGTTGTCGCCGCCCTGCAGACACACCAGCAAGCTCGACACGAGCAACAAGTTGACGCCAACCGGCGACGCACGCGTGATCACAGACCACCGGCGGTCAATACTATCCTCTGCCCTACTAGACCTTGATAATGATCTCGATCTGATCCGGGCGAATGCCCAGATTCGCGGCGAGGCCAGCCTTCGCTTGAGCGAGGGTCAACTTCAGTTCTCCACCATTCACGGGCTCCATCGTGTCTCTTAGCGGCGCATCGTCCTTGCCCGGCTCGACCGAGGAGAGCCGCGCAACCGGCGCCGCCAGTGCCGGCCCAGGCACCGGCTGGAAATCCAGCGTGGCCGGGTCGATGCCAAGCTCTTCCTCGATATCCAGATAACGCACCGGATTGCTGCCGCGCCACTTGCACGGCACCTTGATGCGCGCATACTCGCTGATCCTGATCAGGTAGCGGCCGTGTGCATTGATCTCGCTGCTGGGAACGATGTCCGTGATCTTGCCGATCAAGAAGGCCATCCCGTGTGGTTCGGTCGCGCCCGTCAACTGCCCCGTCTTACGGGTCTGCACCGTCACAAGGTAGGTGTGCTTGGTCGCGTTCCTGGGATTGAGGACCCACGACTGGCTGCCGCCATTCTGGAAAATACGATCCACCCCATCTCCCGTCATCACGAACACGGCTGTTTTGTTCGGCATGGCCATCCCTTTTCGATCATTGGTTACAAACAAGCTACGATGCGGCATCGTTGATGCAATGATGCCGCATTATCCCTAAAACTACAAATAGTATTGCGTCATCTCTCAACGATCGGTGTTGCGATGACGCATCGCCTGCGCCAATCAACGACAAATTCCCGCCCGCCCTGCGTCCATGTATAGACAGCTTACGTATGTCGGATGGATAGCGTGGGATGCGAACAGCCGATGCCGGCGCAGATAACACGCGACGGCGATCGGCACTCGCCGCACGCCCATGTCATGCAAAGAAGAGGAACCGGTTGAATGTACGTCGATAAAAAATGGGCCGCGCTTTGCGGACCGCTGATGATGGTCCTGGCGTCCGATGCGGCGGCGCAGGTGCAGGCCCAGGCGCAGGCGGTGGCGCCGAACAAGGGCGACACTGCCTGGATGATGGTCGCCACGCTGCTGGTCGTGCTGATGGCGATACCCGGCCTGGCGCTGTTTTATGGCGGCATGGTGCGCGCCAAGAACATGCTGTCGGTGCTGATGCAGGTCACCATGGTGTTTGCGCTCGTGCTGGTGCTGTGGTGCCTGTACGGCTATTCACTCGCTTTCACCGAGGGCAACGCCTTCATCGGCGGCCTGTCGCGCGCCGGCCTGGCCGGGATCTGGAATCCTGTCGAGGCGACGTTCAGCACCGCCGCCACCTTCAGCAAGGGCGTGGTGCTGCCGGAGTTTGTCTACGTCGCGTTCCAGGGGACATTCGCGGCCATCACGTGCTGCCTGATCGTCGGCGCCCTGGCCGAGCGCGCCAGGTTCCTGGCGGTGCTGGCCTTCGTGGTGCTGTGGTTCACCTTCGCCTACCTGCCGATGGCGCACATGGTCTGGTTCTGGACCGGGCCGGACGCCATCACCGATGCCGCCAGCGCGCTGCGCGAGGGCGCCAAGGCCGGCTGGCTGTTCCAGCACGGCGCCCTGGATTTCGCCGGCGGCACCGTCGTGCACATCAACGCCGCCATGGCCGGCCTGATGGGCGCCTACATGATCGGTCCGCGGCTCGGCTACCAGCGCGAAGCGATGGCGCCGCATTCGGTCACCATGACCATGATCGGGGCGTCGCTGCTGTGGGTGGGCTGGTTCGGCTTCAACGCCGGTTCGGCGCTCGAGGCCGGAGATATCGCCGCGCTGGCCTTCATCAACACCTTGCTGGCCACCGCGGCGGCCACGTTGGCCTGGGCGCTCGCGGAATGGCGGATCAAGGGCCGGCCGTCGATGCTGGGCGGCGCCTCGGGCGCCGTGGCCGGCCTGGTCGCGATCACACCCGCGTGTGGCTTCGTCGGCCCGATGGGCGCACTCGCCATCGGCCTGGTCGCGGGCGTCGCCTGCCTGTGGGGCGTGAATTCGCTCAAGCGCATGCTGGGCGCCGACGATTCGCTCGACGTGTTCGGTGTGCATGGCGTGGGCGGCATCGTCGGCGCCGTGCTGACCGGCGTGTTCGCCGCCCCGTCCCTGGGCGGCCAGGGCGTGTTCGATTACGTCGCCAACCGCCCGTCGGGCGACTACGGGATCGCCGCGCAAGTCGGCATTCAACTGCTGGGCGTGGTCGTCACCATGGTCTGGTCGGGCGTGGTCACGCTGCTCGCCTGCAAGCTGGTGGACAAGATCTGCGGCCTGCGCGTGAGCGAGAACGAAGAACGCACTGGACTCGACCTGTGCAGCCACGGCGAGTCGGCATATCGCCTTTGAGATTGAACTTTTTATTGATTGGAATAGATGATGAGCAGTACCACCAAACATGTCATGCAGATGCTGAAGGATCACGAAGTCAAGTTCGTCGATCTGCGTTTCGCCGATACCCGCGGCAAGGAACAGCACGTCACGGTCCCGGTGTCGCACTTCGATGAAGACAAATTCGAATCCGGCCACGCCTTCGACGGCTCGTCGATCGCCGGCTGGAAAGGCATCGAAGCCTCGGACATGCTCCTGCTGCCGGACCCGAACACCGCCAACCTCGACCCGTTCATGGAAGAGACCACGCTGTTCATGCAGTGCGACGTGATCGAACCGTCGGACGGCAAGGGCTATGACCGCGACCCGCGCTCGATCGCCAAGCGCGCCGAAGCCTACCTCAAGACGTCGGGCATCGGCGACACCGCCTACTTCGGCCCGGAACCGGAATTCTTCATCTTCGACGCGATCCGCTGGAAGATCGACATGTCGGGCTGCTTCGTCAAGATCGACTCGGACGAGTCGTCGTGGGCGACCGACAAGGAAATCGAAGGCGGCAACAGCGGCCACCGTCCGACCGTCAAGGGCGGCTACTTCCCGGTGCCACCAGTCGATTCGTTCCAGGACATGCGCTCGGAAATGTCGCTGATCCTCGAATCGATGGGCATCCCGGTCGAAGTGCACCACCACGAAGTGGCCGGCGCCGGCCAGAATGAAATCGGCACCAGGTTCTCGACCCTGGTCGAGCGCGCCGACTGGACCCAGAACCTGAAGTACGTGATCTGGAACGTGGCCCACAGCCATGGCAAGACCGCGACCTTCATGCCGAAGCCGATCAACGGCGACAATGGCTCGGGCATGCACGTGCACCAGTCGATCTGGAAAGAGGGCAAGAACCTGTTCGCAGGCGACGGCTATGCCGGCCTGTCCGAAACCGCGCTGTTCTACATCGGCGGCATCATCAAGCACGCACGCGCGCTGAACGCCATCACCAATCCAGGCACCAATTCGTACAAGCGCCTGGTGCCTGGCTACGAAGCCCCGGTCAAGCTGGCCTATTCGGCCCGCAACCGCTCGGCCTCGATCCGTATCCCGCACGTGGCGAACCCGAAAGGCCGCCGCATCGAGACCCGCTTCCCGGATCCGCTGGCCAACGTCTACCTGTGCTTCGCCGCGCTGCTGATGGCGGGCCTGGACGGCATCCAGAACAAGATCCACCCAGGCGAAGCCGCGACCAAGGACCTGTACCACCTGCCGCCGGAAGAAGACAAGCTGATCCCGACGGTGTGCGCCTCGCTCGAAGAAGCGCTCGAAGCGCTGGACCAGGACCGCGAATTCCTGACCCGCGGCGGCGTGTTCAGCGACGGCATGATCGACGCCTACATCGAGCTCAAGAAGGCCGAGGTACAGCGCATGCGCATGACCCCGCACCCGGCCGAATTCGACATGTACTACTCGCTCTGAGCTGCGAAGAGATCATTGGATGGCGCCGCATGCATACGTACGCGACGGTGCCGGATCGCCCTGTTTCAACGATGGAAAACACAGTGAAAAAACAAAATGCAACGGCAGCCAAGGCCGCCGAGACGGACGCCATGCTATTTCGTTCGCTGGTCGGCGATACCGATGAAAAGCTCTCCAGCAAGGTATTGATCGATCGCCTGCAACTGGCCGGGATTGCCCCCGACGATCCGCGCGTGGCGCGCCTGATCGGGCAACTCGAGCGCGAGCCGGGCCGCCTGCCCGATCTCACCCAGGACCAGTTTGCGAAGCTCGCGCAAAGCTGCGCGGTATTGCTGCAGAAGGCCTTGCAAGGCAGGCTGGTACTGCCCGACTTTCCCAGGTTCTGCGCCAAGATCGCCGAGATCTATGTCAAGGCCAAGTCCAACAACGGCGGCAAGGTGGCCGCCTATATTCCCCAGTTGGCCAAGGTGCCGGCCGATAAATTCGGCGTGGCGGTGTGTACCGTCGACGGCCAGCGTTTTGCACTCGGAGACGCCGGCGAGCATTTCAGCATTCAGTCCACGTCGAAGCCGGTCAGCTACTGCCTGGCGCTGGAAGAGCTGGGAGAAGAAGTCGTGCACCGGCATATCGGACGCGAAGCCAGCGGCAGCGGCTTCAACGCCATCACGCTCGATGCGCGCGGCCGTCCACACAATCCCATGATCAATGCCGGCGCCATCATGGCCTGTTCGATGGTGCGTCCTGGCGCCAGGCCGGCCGACCGCTTCGATTACGTCATGTCGGTATGGCAGCGCATTGCCGGACACCTGAAGCCGGTATTTAACAACGCCGTGTACCTGTCCGAAAAACAGACCGCCGACCGCAATTTTGCGCTGGCTTATTTCATGAGCGAGAAAGGCAGCTTCCCCGAAAATACCGATCTGGTGGAAACGCTGGAATTGTATTTCCAGTGCTGCTCGATCGAGATGAGCTGTGAAGCCATGGCGCTGTTGGCCGGGACCCTGGCCAATGGCGGCGTGCATCCACTCAGCGGTGAACGCATCTTCCAGTCGAGCACCGTCAAGAACTGCCTGTCGCTGATGAATTCATGCGGCATGTACGATTTTTCGGGCGAGTTCGCGTTCACGATCGGCCTGCCCGCCAAGTCCGGCGTGGGCGGTGGACTGATGGTCGTGATTCCCAACATCATGGGTTTGTGCATCTGGTCACCGCCCCTGGACGACAACGGCAACAGTGTCCGCGGTATCGAGTTCTGCCGCGAGCTGGTGCGCGCGTTCAACTTCCATAATTACGACAGCCTGGTGGCCAGCGATGGCGCCAAGACCGATCCGCGCAAGAAGCCGCTGCAAGCGAAGCTGGATGGCATCATGGCGCTGTGCTGGGCTGCATCGCAAGGCGATGTGGGCGAGATGCAGCACCTGCTGGCAAGCGGCGTCAGCGTCAACGAGGCGGATTACGATGGCCGCACGCCCCTGCATTTGGCGGCATCCGAAGGGCATGCGCAGGCAGTGGAATTCCTGATCCATCATGGCGCATCGGCTAGCGCGCGCGACCGTTGGGGCAACACGCCGGGCGATGACGCCGGACGCGGCGGCTATCAGGAAATTTCGGCCTTGCTGGCTGCCTGAGAACAGCGCCACGGCAGCGCGCGGTACCGGCAGGCGGCCCGGCGTGGCCGCGCCGGCGGGGGCTCGGTACTACTACTGAGGCCGCAACAGGTCGAATACTGAGAAGGCCGCATTTTCCGTTGAAGGTCCGAGCAAGCCTGATTTGTTTGGGCTATACTCCGCTCAGTCTTCTATAGGACTTCCCGCTCAATGGACGCCAGGGATATCGACTGGCCTACCTGACAATCCGTGTCAGCGCGTCATATCCATGCTGCCTGCAACGCGGTCCGGCTGTTATCCAGCCGACCGTTGCCTTGCCTTCGCAATGCGTCGGTTGCCGAGCTTTGTTGTAGTTCTCACGGACCGCGACAGGTCCCGACAACCCGTTCCTTATCGGTGCCTCCATGCCGCCAGCAGGCGGCGTGGAAACATTCCTTTACCGAGCCATTGAACTTTTTAAATCTGATTGCATGCCAGGCCATCGCAAACATTTTTCAGGTGATACTCGTATGCGTACCTCGCTTCTTGTTGTCCTTTCTTGCTTCATTGTTGCATCGTGCAGCAAAGCACCCGCGCCATCCAACGACAAGCCGGTCGACGTCGTCCTGATCGGCGCCGGCGTCATGAGCGCCACCCTGGGCACCATGCTCAAGGAACTCGATCCGGAACTCTCGATCCAGATGTTCGAGCGCCTCGATTCGGTCTCGGCCGAAAGCTCCGATGCGATGAACAATGCCGGCACCGGTCACTCCGGTTTCGCCGAGCTGAACTACACGCCCGAAATGCCGGACGGCACCATCGACACCAAGAAGGCTGTCGACATCAACGAACAGTTCGAAATCTCGAAGCAGTTCTGGGCCTATCAGGTGCACAAGCAGTACCTGGGCGCGCCGAACACCTTCATCAACAATGTGCCGCACATGGCCTTTGTCTGGGGTGACGACAACATCAACTACCTGCGCAAGCGCTACGCCGCGCTGCAAAAGGAAAACCTGTTCAAGGGCATGCTGTTCACCGAGGATCACGAGACGATCCGCAAGTGGGCGCCGCTGATCATGAACGGCCGCGACGCCAACCAGAAAGTGGCTGCGACCCGCATGGACATCGGGACCGACGTCAACTACGGCACCCTGACCCGCAGCATGATCAAGCACCTGACCGGCACCCACGGCATGACGCTGAACCTGCGCACCCAGGTGGAAGACATCAAGCGCGGCGAGAACGGCCTGTGGAACGTGACCGTCAAGAACCTGGCGGACAACAAGCTCAGGACGGTCAGCGCGAAGTTCGTGTTCATCGGCGCCGGCGGCGGCGCGCTGCCGCTGCTGGAAAAGACCGGCATTCCTGAAGCCAAGGGCTACGGCGGCGTCCCGGTCGGTGGCCAGTGGCTGGTAACCACCAACCCGGCGCTGATCGAAGCGCACCACGCCAAGGTGTATGGCAAGGCGTCGGTCGGTTCGCCGCCGATGTCGGTGCCGCACCTGGACACCCGCATCATCGACGGCAAGAAAGCCCTGCTGTTTGGACCGTTCGCGACCTTCTCGACCAAGTTCCTCAAGAACGGTTCGTGGATCGACCTGCCGGCCTCGATCGGCACCGGCAACGTGCGTCCGATGGTGCAGGCCGGCATCGACAACATTCCGCTGACCAAGTACCTGGTCGAGCAGGTGATGAACTCGCAGGAAGACCGCGTGGCCACCCTGCGTGAATACCTGCCGGAAGCCAAGATGGAAGACTGGGAACTGGTCAACGCCGGCCAGCGCGTCCAGATCGTCAAGGACGACCCGGCGAAGGGTGGCCTGCTGCAGTTCGGCACCGAAGTCGTTACATCGAGCGACGGTTCCGTCACCGCCCTGCTGGGTGCATCGCCAGGCGCCTCGACCGCCGCGCCGATCATGCTGAAGGTGCTCAAGGCATCGGCCTTCCGCGACAAGCTGGAAACACCTGCATGGCAGGCCAAGATGCACGAGATGATTCCTTCGTATGGCCGCAAGCTGAACGACGATCCGGCCTTCGCCAACCAGATCCGCCAGCAGAGCAGCGCTGCGCTGGGCCTGAAGGCGATCACGCTGGACGTGGCGGCGGCGACCCAGGAGTAATCGTGTAGGAATTGGCTGTGGCTTGGGCCGCAGCGGTATCAAAAGACCCCGGTGCTCGACAGCACCGGGGTCTTTTTTTTATCGGCATCCTCGGGCCGGCGAGGACTCGGGCGCCGGCATGGCCGGTGCGGCGCATTGTCCGATGGCATACCAGCCTGCGACGCCGGTCATCGGTCCCGTGCGCGCCCTGTGCATGCGAGGTCTTGTCGCCAAGCCTGACGAGTGCTACTGCCATGGTCATCCTCGCTGTGGACGTTCAGGACATCACCGCCAGCAGCTCGAGCCTGAGCTCCTTCATGCCGGCCGGGACGTAGATCGACATCGACTGCGCCTTGAGCATGCGCTCGTACATCGCCCCTTTCGCCTCCAGGATGAAGTAGCAGGTGTCGGGCCGCACCGGAATCGCGGCCGGCGGCTGCGGCGTGTACAGCAGGCGCACGCCGGGCAGTGCCGAGAGCACGAACTTCTCGACGTCGTCCGGTGCGCCGACCTTGAAGCGCAGCGGCGCTACCTCGACCAGTTCCAGCGCCGGGATGTCGGCCGAGACGGCGATATAGAAGGTGGTGGTGTCGTCGATCTTGCCCGAGTCGAGCATGCCGATGTGGTAGCAGGGCCGCACCTCGCTCAAGGCGATGCCGAAGTACTTGGCCGAAATGACGGTATCGAGCAGCTCGCGCACGAGCAGGTACAGCTTGGCGAAGGCGGGACCGGGATCGTGGTGCTGGTAACTGGGCAGGTCGGCCAGGGTCCAGCTCCTGGAAAACGTCATCAGGCCGCCGGCCACGTCCAGCAGCGCCTCGAACAGGCGCTCGGGGTGCAGGGCCGGATGGTTGAAATGGTGCGACAGCGTGGCATACGCCGAACTGGCCGTGTGCAGCAGCCAGAACGACGACATGTCGCCCGAGCGGAATTCGATCACGTTGCGGGTCGGTTCGCGGTGGTGGCCGTACAGCGCGCCGACCTTGGCCTGCAGCGCGTCGAGCAGGCGCCGCAACTGCTGGAACAGTACCGGCGCCGCGCCCAGCGACAGCGATGGCGGCACCAGCGCCGGATCGAGCTCGAAGCCGCCGGTGCTGCTCCTGCGCACGCGCAGCAGCGGAAAGTGGATATAGGGGTCGCGCGGCTCGAATTCAGAGACCAGCCGCAGTGCGCGCTTCAGGTAGGCCAGCTGCACCGGCGCCGCCTGCGTGTACAGGTCGGGCGTTTCTTCATTGGCCTGCAGGAAGCGGGTGATGTTGGCCGCCTGCCCCGGCTGGACGAAGTTGGCGTTGAACGGTTTCAGGCCCGGCAGCGCCGCGTAATAGGTCACTGCCTGCACCGCCTGCTGCAACTGGTTCAGGTCGACGGCGCCGGGCAGCGCGTCGCTGCCCGGCGCCTCGTAGATCTCGCCGTCCTGGAAGCGCAGCGACAGCCCCAGCACCCGCAGCATGCCGCTGGCCAGGGCCTCGCGGTCGATCTCGAGCTGCTCGACCCCCCATGCATATGGATGCGCCGCCTTGACGCCCTTGTACAGGCAATGCTCGTGATAGGCATCCTGGCGCTGGAAATGCTGCGGGCGTAGCAGCAGGCCTTCGCCCCAGAGAACTTTACTGGTCATGGCTGGGATTCCCCACATTGTCTTTGCGAGAGGAAACGATAACGACGAGATGCCGTTGTGCATGTGAAGTTGATCAAAGGTTCGCACTGAACACCGTGGCAACATGCGATTGGTTTTCAATGCGCAACACTTCACCATGGGCGCGCGACGCCGAAGGGAGAACGATGAAGGGATTCACGCCGGACCTGTTCGACCGCCTGCTCGGTCAGCCGCAGCGCGATGGCGTGGCGGCCGCGCGCCTGAACCTCGAGGAACTCAAGGATGCGGTGGCGCGCGACCTGGAAGCGCTGCTCAACACGCGCTCGACTATCCAGGACGGCGCGCTGGCCGCGTTTCCCGAGTGCGGCCAGTCGATGGTCGGCTATGGCTTGTGCGACTTCGCCGAGCGCTCGCTGTCCAGTCCCACCGACCGGGCCCATATCTGCGCCTGCATCGAGCAGACCATCGCGCGCCATGAACCGCGCCTGCAGAACGTGAAGGCATTGCTCGAGATGCGCGACGACGCCGCGCCTTCGGTCAACCGCCTGGGTTTCTCGATCACGGCGGTGCTGGTGGCGAGCCGGTCGCAAGAGCCCGTGAACTTCGACGCCGTACTGCAGCCGTCCACGCTCCAGTACAGCATCCGCAAGGCCGGCCGCGCGGGCGCGGCCAGTGTCGTGGCAAGCGTCGCGGCAACCGCAGCCGCGGGGGCCTGAATTGGATCAGCTGCTGCCCTATTACGAAAGCGAACTGGCCTACCTGCGGCGTAACCTGCGCGAGTTCGCCGAGCGCTATCCGCGCATCGCCGGCCGCCTCTTGATCAGCGGCGAGGTCTGCGAAGACCCGCATACCGGACGGCTGATCGAATCGTTCGCGTTCTTGAATGCGCGCATCGCCAAGCGCCTGGACGACGATTATCCCGAATTCACCGAGGCGCTGTTCGACGTGCTGTATCCGCACTACCTGCGCCCTTTTCCCTCGTGCTCGATCGCACGCATGGACGTCGCCGCCGCCGCCAGGCAGCAGACCTCGGTGGCCACCATCCCGCGCGGCACCAAGCTCACCACGCGGCCCGTGCGCGGCGTGGCCTGCATCTTTCGCACCGTGTACCCGGTCGCGATGGCGCCGCTGTCGCTGGTTTGCGCGGCGTTCTCGCCGATCATTCATGCGCCGGATGGCGCGCGCCTGCCCGCCGGCGCCACGGCGAGCATCAGCCTGTCGCTAGCCGTCACCTGCGAAGGCGGCGGCCTCGATGCCATCGACCTGCCAAAGCTGCGCCTGTTCCTCGACGGCGAGCCGTCGTTCTGCGCGGCACTGCGCGACGCGCTGCTGGCGCGCACGGTCGCGGCCTACGTGCAGGTCGAGGGCGGCCACTGGAGCGCACTGCCGGCGCTGCCGGTGCACGCCGCCGGCTTCGTCGAGGACGACGCGCTGATCGACTTCCCGGCCCGATCCCACGCCGCCTACCGCCTGCTGACCGAGTACTTCTGCTTCCCCGAGAAGTTCAACTTCGTCGACCTCGACCTGGCGCTGCTGGCGCGCAGCCTGCCCCCCGGCACGCGCCGCTTCAGCGTGCACCTGGCCCTGAATGGCATCCGCAGCGACTCGAACCTGGCGCGCATGCTGGCCACGCTGTCGACCAACAACCTGGTGGCGGGCTGCACCCCGGTGATCAACCTGTTCGCCCAGCACGGCGAGCCGGTCCGCCTGACCCATGTCACGGCCAGCTATCCGGTGCTGGCCGATGCGCGCCGCGCCTATGCCTATGAGGTCCATGCGATCGACGAGGTCAACCTGGTGCGCCAGACGGCGCAGGGCGAGACGGTGGTGCGGTTCCAGCCCTTTTATTCACTCAAGCATGCGCAGACGGCGGAACAGAACGGGCATTACTGGGCCCTGCGCCGCGACGACACGATGGCCGAGCGCAGCCCGGGCTTCGAGACGCAGATCTCGATCGTCGACATCGACTTCGACCCGGCCGAGGTCGAGACCACGACCCTCAACCTGGAGCTCAGCTGCACCAACCGCGACCTGCCGCTATTACTCAGTTACGGCCAGCCGGGCGGCGACCTGTTCCTCGAAGGCGGGTCCAGCGTGCGCGAGATTTCCTTCCTGCGCAAGCCGAGCCCCACCTGGCGCTTCGCGCGCGGCCGCAGCGCCCACTGGCGCCTGATCTCGCTGCTTTCGCTCAACCACCTGTCGCTGGCCGACGGCGGCGTCGACGCCTTCCGCGAGATGCTGGCGCTGCACGACCTGCCCCGTTCGGCCGCCTCGACGCGCCAGGTCGGCGGTATCCTGGCGATCGCCTATACGCCCACCAGCGCCTGGTTGTCGGGCAATCCCTTCAATTGCCTGGTGCGCGGGGTCGAGGTCAGGATCAGCATCGACGAGGAGGCCTTCGTCGGCAGCGGCATCCACGCCTTTGCCCACATCGTCGAGCGCTTCCTGGCGCTGTACGTGCACGCCAACAGCTTTACCCAGCTGGTGATCGTGTCCCACCAATCCGGAGAGGAGCTGCTGCGATGTGCGCCCAGAAGCGGCGAGCTGAGTCTCCTGTAATCGAACGCCTGCTGCGCGAGCCGTGGCGCTTCGAGTTCTTCCAGGCAGTGCGGGTGCTGGAGCTGTGGCTCAAGCGCCGCGGCCGGCCTTCGCACGGCCTGGTGGCCGACATGCTGCGCTTCCGGAACTCGATCTCCCTCGGCTTTCCGGCCAGCCAGCTCGAGACGATCGAACCGGAGCTGCGCGACCTCGACATCGGCATGCCCTTCGACATGCCGGTCGACGCCGCCGCGCTGGGCGACGCGGTGCAGCGTGGGACCTTGCACCGCCTGCACCTGACGCCCGCCTTCATGGGCCTGCTGGGCGGGCATGGCGTGCTGCCGGCCCACTACACCGAACGCATCGCCGAGCACCAGGCGCGCCACAAGAACGAAGACGAGGACGAGGGCCCGCGCGCCTTCCTGGACGCCTTCTCGAACCGCTCGCTGGCGCTGTTCTACGAAGCCTGGCGCAAGTACCGCCTGCCTTTCAAATACCAGCTGGACGGGCAGGATGCCTTCCTGCCCCTGCTGCTGTCGCTGGCCGGCCTGGGTGACCCCGCGCTGCGCCGGCGCCTGGCCGGCGCCCGGGAGGGCGCCGTGCTGGACGAATCGATCGGCTATTTTGCGGCCGCCATCCGCCACCGGCCGGTGTCCGCCGTGCAGCTGGCGCGCGTGCTGTCGGAATACTTCGGCGCGCAGGTCGAGGCCGAGCAATTCATCGGTTCGTGGTACGACGTGCCGATCGCCCAGCAGAGCGTGCTGGGCCAGGACAGCGCCGTCCTCGGCGCGCGCGCGATCGCCGGCGCGCGTGTCTGGCAGCGCAGCCTGCGCCTGCGGCTGGTGGTCGGCCCGCTGGCGCACGCCGGCTTCCAGGGCTTTCTGCCGGGCGGCCTGGCGGCGCGCGCGCTCGAGAGCGTGCTGGCGCTGTTCACCGGCGTCGCGCTCGAGTACGAAATCGAGCTGGTCCTGCGCGCCGCCGACGTCCACAACACCACGCTGGACGAACATCACCCCGGCCGCCTGGGCTGGGACGCCTTCCTGGTGCTGGACGCCCCGCCGGGCGACCGCCACGACGTGCACTACGACCTGCATGCGGCGTGCCGGCCGTCCTCGTGACCGCCATCCGCCCTGTCGAACGCACCGCCGTCGCCCGATGGCGTATGCTGGCGATGTCAGGCCTCGCGCCTCAATGAACGGGAATGGTGATGAGCGAACGTATCATCTCGGCGATCAAGCTGGGCGGCCAGCAACTGGCGGCCGTAGTCACGCTGCCGGGGCCGGAACGCTACGAGTATTTCATCAAGCGCGTGGCCGACGCGCGCGAAGTGTGGGGGCTGTACCAGGACGGCTGGGCCCTGGCCAAGACCGACGACGGCACCCTGGTGTTTCCGATGTGGCCGGCCAGCGACTATGCCAGCCTGTGCGCCGAATACGAATGGGACGGCTACGACGCCCAGGCGTTCTCGCTCGAGGAGCTGATCGACGAACTGCTGCCGCAGCTGGAAGAAGACAGCGTCTTGCCGGGTGTGTTCTACACTCCGGGCGACAAGGGCATCACGCCCAGCGTCGTCCAGCTGATCGGCGACCTGGAGGACGAACTGCGCAGGACCTGACGATCGATTCCGGCTTCCCGCATTTCACAACCGCGCCAGCAATTCGTCGACCACGTCCAACTGCACCGGTTTGGTGAGATGGTGGTCGAACCCCGCTTCGCCCGAGCGCCGGCGGTCGCTCTCGGCGCCCCAGCCGGTCAGGGCCACCAGCACGATTCCTTCCAGTTCGGCCATTGCGCGCAGCGCGCGCGCCACCTCGTAGCCGCTCATGCCCGGCATGCCGATGTCGAGGAACGCGACGCGTGGACGGAACTCGCGCGCCAGCGCCAGCGCCTGGCAGCCGTCATGCGCCACCCGGGTGACGTGGCCCGAGGTATCCAGGATCATGGACAAGGTCACCGCGGCGTCCATATTGTCGTCCACTACCAGCACCTTCAGGCCGGCGCCGCCGTCGCGTTGCGGTGCGCGTACGTCCTGCTGGTCGGAGGCCTGGCCATTCCCGAGCTCCGCCAGCGGCAGGCGCACCGTGAAGACGCTGCCGGCGTTCGCGCCGTCGCTCTGGGCAACCACGCTCCCGCCATGCATCTCGACCAGGCGCCGCACCAGCGACAGGCCGATGCCGAGCCCGCCCTGCGAGCGGTCGACGGTGCGGCCGATCTGGCTGAACATCTCGAACACCCCGCCCAGCGCGTCGGGGGCGATCCCGACCCCGGTGTCGCTGACGGCGATCACCGCTTCGGTCCCCTCGCGCCGCACCGACAGCCGGATGTGGCCGTGCGCCGGCGTGTACTTTGCGGCATTGTTGAGCAGGTTGGCGACCACCTGGGCGATGCGGGTGGTGTCGGCGTCGACCAGCAGCGGCAGGTCGGGCAGGTCCACCGCCAGCGTGTGCTGGCTGGCCTCGATCAGCGGCAGGCTGGTCTCGACCGCGCTGGACAGGATCGGGCGCAGGTCGGCCTGCTGGCGCTTGAGTTCGAGCTTGCCGCCGCTGATGCGGGCGACGTCGAGCAGGTCGTCGATCAGGTGCACCATATGGCCCACCTGGCGCTCCATCATTTCCCTGACCTTGCCGACCGCCGCCGGCTTGTCGCCGCCCAGGCGCATCACCGACAGGCCGTTGCGAATCGGCGCCAGCGGATTGCGCAGCTCGTGCGCCAGCGTGGCCAGGAACTCGGTCTTGCGGCGGTCGGCCTCGGCCAGGTCGTCGGCCAGCCGGCGCAGCTCTTCCTCGGCGCGCTTGCGCGCCGAGACGTCACTGAACAGCAGCGCCACCTTGCGGCTATGCTCGCCCCCGATACGGCTGGCGTAGACGTCGAACCAGCGACCCATGGCCGGCGCTTCGTTCTCGAAGCGCGCCGGTTCGCCGGTGAGCGCCACCCGGCCATAGGTCTCGAACCAGAAATCGTCCAGGCCGGGCAGCATCTCGCGCGCCGTGCGGCCCACCGCGTCCGCCAGGCCGGTGTGCCGTTCGAACATCGGGTTCATCTCGAGGAAGCGGTAGTCGCTCGCCTTGCCGGCGTCGTCGAAGATCATCTCGAAGATGCAGAAGCCCTGGTCGACCGACTCGAACAGGGTGCGGTAGCGTTCCTCGCTGGCGCGCAGCTGCTCCTGGACCAGCTTGCGCTCGGTGGTGTCGAGCACGATCGCGACCAGGCCCTCGAATTCGCCATCCGGGCCGCGCAGCGCGTTGACGCTGCTGGTGGCCGACACCTGCGAGCCGTCCTTGTGCAGGTAGTACTTGTCGAGCGCCACGCCGCTGGCGCCGGTCTTCAGGCGCTCGAGCGCGTCCAGGGTCGCCGCGCGCGACTGCGGCGCGGTGACTTCGGCCACGCTCATGCCGAGCAGCTCGGCTTCGCTGCGGCCCACCATGTCGCAATACTTCTGGTTCGCCAGCACGATGCGGCCCAGCGTATCCGTCTGGACCACGCCCGTGGCGGCCTGGCTGACAATCTTCTCGAAGCGTTCGTGGCTGGCGTGCAGCGCGCGCTCGGCCTCCATGCGCTCGGCCCCGGCCCGCACCTGCTCGGTGATGTCGCGCGAGATGGCCAGCAGGCGCGTACCCTGGTCGCCACTGGCGGCGGTACGGCTGATCATCACGTCCCACCATCTGGGGATGCCCTTGACCGTCGGACAGGCGGCGCTGAAGTGGCCGGTATCACCCGCGCGCGCCGCGTCCAGGGCGCGCGCGATCGTCGCATGGCACTCCTGCGGCCACAGATCGGTCCAGGGCTTGCCGCGCACCGTCTCGACATCGTCGATTTCCATCGACAGCAGGCCGTGGCGGTTGATCGCCACCAGCACGCCATCCGTGTCGAGCACCTTCACGCAATCGGGAAGGGTTTCGAACAGAGCCCATCCCAAGGTGATCGTGTCCGGTTGCGGCGTGGTGGCGTGGTCTTCCTGCATGCATGTCATCCCGATAAAACGTCATCTATACCACAGCGTTTCGAGCAAAGGCCCCGGCGCCCTGCGAATGTCACAGAAATGTTAAAAAATTCTGGTGGGAAAGCGCAAGGGTAATCCATTGATGTCATCAAACTGTGACCAAACTGTCACAGCGTCGTCATCTTGCCTTACTACTATTTGGAGACTTTTCTTTCCCCCAATAGAAACAGGATCTCCTTCCGTGAACAAGCCGACCGATTTCTCCCGCATCCCTGCCGAACATGATGATGTCGATTCGAACGATTCGTCGAACGAACATTTCAGCGACGTTCTCCAGAAACGCCTGAGCCGCCGCAATATGCTGCGCGGCGGCGCCGCAACGGCCGCGACCGCCCTGCTGGGCAGCTTCGGCCTGACCGGCTGCGGCGGTTCGGACGACGATCCCGTCACCCCGCCGACCAACCCGCCTGCCGGCACTACGCCACCGCCGGCGCCAGTCGAGAAGCTGCTCGGCTTTACCGCCGTGGGCAAGAGCCTGGCTGACACCGTCGTGGTCCCGGCCGGCTATACCGCCACCGTCCTGTATGCACTGGGCGATCCCCTCACCAGCAGCACCCCGGCCTACAAGAACGACGGCACCGATACCGATTTCGAGAACCGCGCCGGCGACCACCACGACGGCATGGAATTCTTCTCGCTGTCCGACAGCGGCGGCGTCTCGACCACCGGCGCAACCCGCGGCCTGCTGGCGATGAACCACGAAGCTACCACCAACGAAGGCCTGCCGTCGTTCTTCGTGCACGCCAATGGCGGCACCAACGCGCTGCCACGCCCGGCTTCCGAAGTCGACAAGGAAATGGCGCTGCACGGCCTGTCGATCGTCGAGGTGCGCAACAACGGCGGCAAGTGGGAATACCTGGCGGGCTCGACCTTCAACCGCCGCGTGCACCAGCAGACCGAAGTGCACATCTCGGGCCCGGTGCGCGGCAACGCCCTGGTCAAGACCAAGTACTCGCCGGACGGCACCAAATTCCGCGGCACCATCAACAACTGCGGCACCGGCCGCACTCCCTGGAACACTTACCTGTCGGGCGAGGAAAACTGGGCCGGTTACTTCACCCGTTCGAGCACCGACAACGCCGCGCGCGGCGACAAGAGCGTGGCTTCGCTCAACCGCTACGGCATGTCGCAGGGCGCGGGCTCGCGCCACGGCTGGGAAACCGGCGGCGCGGACGACAAATACCAGCGCTGGAACATCAGCAAGACCGGCACCTCGCTCGATGGTACCGATGATTACCGCAATGAACTCAATGGCGAAGGCTATATCGTCGAGATGGACGCCTACGACAAGACCCGTCCGCTCAAGAAGCGCACCGCGCTGGGCCGCTTCGCCCACGAAAGCGCCTCGTTCGGCCGCCTGACCGCCGGCCAGCCGCTGGCCGTCTACATGGGTGACGATTCGCGCGGCGAATACATCTATAAGTTCGTGTCGACCGCGCCGTGGAATCCGGCCGACTCGATCGCCGCC
Source organism: Telluria sp. RT2P19 (assembly GCF_059685725.1). Classification (NCBI taxonomy): domain Bacteria; kingdom Pseudomonadati; phylum Pseudomonadota; class Betaproteobacteria; order Burkholderiales; family Oxalobacteraceae; genus Telluria; species Telluria sp. RT2P19. The sequence goes on along the minus strand of NZ_JCASIL010000005.1, from coordinate 271,078 downwards.
GACCGCATCGCCACCGGCGACAAATACCTCGACAGCGGCAAGCTGTACGTCGCCAGGTTCAACGCCGACGGCAAGGGCCAGTGGATCGAGCTGAACATCGCCAACGCCGCCATCGCCGCCTACGCGAGCTACAAGTTCGCCGACCAGGCCGACGTGCTGGTCAACGCCCGCCTGGCCGCCGACGCCGTCGGCGCGACCAGGATGGACCGCCCGGAATGGTGCGCCGTGAACCCGGCCAACGGCGAGATCTACTACACGCTGACCAACAACAGCAACCGCCGCATCGAACCGGGCAGCTCGAGCCAGCAGGCCCCGGACGCGGCCAACCCGCGTTCGTACACCGACATGAAGGGCACCACCGCCCAGCTGGGCAACTCGAACGGCCACATCATCCGCGTGCGTGAAGATGCCGCCGGCTCGGCCGCCACCGGCTTCACCTGGGACGTCTACCTGTTCGGCGCCGAAGCCGCCGCCGACGCCTCGCGCATCAACCTGTCGGGATTGACGGCCGACCAGGACTTCTCGAGCCCGGACGGCCTGGCCTTCAGCCAGTCGACTGGCATCTGCTGGTTCCAGACCGACGACGGCGCCTATACCGATGTCACCAATTGCATGATGGTGGCCGGCCTGCCGGGCAAGGTTGGCGACGGCAAGAAGGTCACGCTGAGCTATCCGAAGACCGATGGCTCGACCCTGAACGTCGACACCTTCGTGGGCAAGGCCGCCAGCGCCGATACGCTCAAACGCTTCCTGGTCGGTCCGAAAGGCTGCGAACTGACCGGCATTACCGAGACCCCGGATGGCAAGGCGCTGTTCGTCAACATCCAGCACCCGGGCGAAACCACTGCCGCGGCCAATGTCGGCGACGCGACCAAATACACCAGCCAGTGGCCGGCGAATGCGGGCTACGGCGCCGGCAAGCGCCCACGCTCGGCGACCCTGGTCATCACCAAGAACGACGGCGGCCGCATCGGTTCGTGATCGCCCGGTAACGTCGTCCGGGCCGAAAGGCGCGAAGGGGCCGGTTGCGCGAGCAGCCGGCCCCTTCTTTCATGCCTCGCTACGGATGAGCCGGGTGGCAATTGGGCAGCGCTTGCCGGGCAGTGGCTGTTCCTGGTCCCGGCGCGGCTGGAGGGCGTGGCCTAGCAGCGCCCGGTCGCTCAGGCGAGCGGCAGCAGCACGCCGCGCGTTGCCTTCACCAGCGCCGCGCCCATGCGCTCCAGCCGTGGCGGCTGGATGCGCCACGCATGCCAATAAAGCGGCACGTCGTGGAACAGCGCCGGCGCCAGGTCGACCAGTTCAGCGGACGCAAGGAAGGCCCCGCACTGCTCTTCCGGCAGCATGCCGTAGCCCATGCCGTGCCGTACCGCGTGCACGAAGGGATCGCTGGCCGGTACGTAGTGAAACGGATAGGCGCCGTCCGGCAGGCCGAAGTGGGTGAGTAGAAAAGAAGACTGCATCGCATCCTTGCGGTCGAACACCACCAGCGGTGCGCGTTGCGCCGCCGCGCGCGTCATCCCGTCCGGGAACCAGCGCCGCGCGAACGCTGGCGAAGCCACCATCCGGTAGCGCATCACGCCCAGCGCCCTGGCGCTGCAGCCGCGCATCGGTTCCGTCTCGCCCGAGATGCAGGCCACCGCGTGGCCGCCCTCCAGCAACGCAAAGGTATGGCCCTGGTTGTCCAGGACGAATTCGACCAGCAAGCCTTCCGCATCGAGGATCGGCGCCAGCACGGGAAGCAGCCAGGTCGCCAGCGTGTCGTTATTGACCGCCAGCGCGACCCGCGCCGGGCCCGGGTCGTCGGTCATCTCCGCCAGGAATTCCGATTCGAGCAGCGTGGAGCGGCGCAGGTATTGCAGCAGCCGGGCGCCGGGCGCGGTCGGGCGGCAGGGACGGCTGCGCACCAGGAGCGGCGTACCGAGGTCTTGCTCGAGCGCCGCGATGCGCTGCGAGATGGCCGACGGCGTGACCTTGAGCTGGGCCGCCGCCGCTTCGAGGCTGCCGCAATCGATGGCGGCCAGGAAGGCGGCGCTGCGGCGAGGATCGATGCTCATGATTAATTTTTCTTAAGTAGGTTGAATAATCATGAATATAATTGAAGCAAGCCAGCCTGGCTGGGATAGTGGCGCTTTCGCACGGAGGCTGTCATGTTTTCGCATCAGGTTTATCTACAAGGGCTGGTCCTGGGCGCTGGCCTGATCATGGGCATCGGCGCCCAGAACGCCCACGTGCTGCGCACGGCGGTGCGCGGCCGGCACGTGCTGCCGACGGTCGCCACCTGCATCGTCGTCGACGTGATCCTGATCGCCGCCGGCACCGCCGGTCTGGGCGCCCTGATCGAAGCCTCGCCGCTCCTGATGGCGGTGGCGCGCTACGGCGGCGCCGCCTTCCTGGTCTGGTATGGGCTGCGCTGCTGGAAGAGCAGCCTGCGTGGCGGCGCTTCGCTGGCGGCCGATCCGTCGGCGCAGGCGCAGACGCTGGGCGCGGCGCTGGCGACCGTGCTGGCGCTGTCGCTGCTCAATCCGCACGTCTATCTCGATACCGTGGTGCTGCTGGGCGCCGTCGGCAGCAGCCTGGCGGCGGACCAGCGCAGCTCGTTCGCGCTGGGCGCCATCACGGCCTCGATCCTGTGGTTCTCGGCGATCGGCCTTGGCGCGCGCCGCTTCGCCCCGGTGCTGGCGCGGCCGGCGGTGTGGCGCGTGTTCGAGGCGCTGACCGGCGCCATGATGCTGGTGCTGGCGGCGTTGCTGTTGATAGACAGCTGAGCGAAAAAGTAACTCGTGGGATGTTGTCCGGTGTAAAGTTGCTATTTCTCCATCCCACCGCCCCGGAGGCTGCTTGAACCGCTTGACCCTGAACGTCCTGTCCCTATGCCTGGCCGCCGCCGGCTGGTCCGCCGCCCACGCCGCCGACGTGGTCATTACCGCCGACCGCCTGCTCGACGTGAAGAGCGGCCGCATGATCCAGAATCCCGAGATCCTGGTGCGCGACGGTAAAGTCGTCAGCCTCAAGCCGGATGCCGCCACGCCGGCCGCGCCGGACGCCACCCGCATCGCCCTGCCTGGCATGACCCTGCTGCCCGGCCTGATCGACATGCACGTCCACCTCGATTCGGATCCGACCTACGGCGGCTACAGCGGACTCGAATACAACGACCGCTTCTGGTCGGCGCTGGCCGTGGCCCATGCGGGCAAGACGCTGGACGCCGGCTTCACCACGATCCGCAACCTGGGCGCCTCGGACTGGAACGACGTCGGCCTGGGCCAGGCGATCGCCGCCGGCAAGGTGCGCGGCCCGCGCATCGTGCCCGCGGCCTGGTCGTTCGGCGCTACCGGCGGCCATTGCGACAGCACCTACTTCCCGCCCTCGATGGAAGAGAAGAACCGCTATAACGCGGACAGCCCGGACGAGGCGCGCAAGTCGGTGCGCGAGCTGCGCAAGTACGGCGCCCAGGTGATCAAGATCTGCGCCACCGGCGGCGTCTTCTCGCGCAATACCGAACCGGGCCAGCAGCAGATGAACCTGGCCGAGATGCGCGCCACCGTGGAAGAGGCCCACCAGTGGGGCCTGCAGGTGGCGGCCCACGCCCATGGCGCGGCCGGCATCAAGGACGCGATCCGCGCCGGCGTCAACACGATCGAGCATGCGAGCCTGATCGACGACGAAGGCATAGCGCTGGCCAGGAAGCACGGCGCCTGGCTGTCGATGGACATCTACAACGGCACCTACACGGCCGCCGAGGGCAAGAAGAACGGCGTGCTGGAAGATAACCTGCGCAAGGACCGCGAAGTGACCGAGCTGCAGCGCCAGAACTTCAGGAAAGCCCACGCGGCCGGGGTCAAGATGGTGTTCGGCACCGACGCCGGCGTGCATCCGCACGGCGGCAACGCCAAGCAGTTCGCGGTCATGGTCAAGTACGGGATGACGCCGCTGCAGGCGATCCAGGCCGCCACCGTGAACGCGGCCGAAGCCCTGGCGCGCAAGGACGTCGGCATCGTCGAACCGGGCCGCTATGCCGACATGGTGGCGGTGAAGGGCGATCCGACGGCCGACGTCACCTTGCTGGAGGCGCCGGCCGTCGTGATCCAGGGTGGCGCCATCGTCAAGGGCTCGGCGCTCTAAACCGTCTCCAGGCGCTCCAGCAATGGAGCGCAGCGCTCCTTGAGCAGCGCATGCAGCAGCTTCACCGCGGGCGAAAACTGCTTGCGGTGCGGGCACACCAGGTTCAAGGGGGTGGCTTCGCCGGGCACGGCCGGCAAGACCACCTCGAGCCTGCCCGCTTCGACGTCGCCGCACACGTCGAGCCAGGATTTATAGGCGATGCCTTCGCCGGCGACGGCCCAGCGCCGCACCACGTCGGCATCGTCGCTGACCAGCGCTCCCTTGACCTGCACCACCTGTTCTCCTTCCGGCGGCGCAAAGCACCAGCGGTCGTAGATCCGGCCGCGCAGGCGATACGCCAGGCAGCCATGGTCGGCCAGCGCGGCCAAGGTGGCCGGGCGGCCGTGCCGCGCCAGGTAGTCGGGCGAGGCGACCAGCACGCGCCGGTTGTGCGGCGCCACCGCCAGCGCGATATAACTGGCGTCAATGATCTGGCCGTAGCGCAGCGCGATATCGACCGGATCGCGAAATACGTCCGCCACCTGGTCCGACACCAGCAACTGGATGTCCAGGCCCGGATGCATGCGCCGGAATTCCGAGATCCAGGGCAGCAGGACGTTGCGGCCGAAGTCGGACGGCGCGGCCACCTGCAGGGTGCCGGTCAGCTGCGCATCCTCGCCGCGCAGGCCATCGGCGCCGTCGCGCAGCGCCTGCAGCGCATCCTGGGCGAACGGCAGGTAGCGCTTGCCCTCGTCGGTCAGGCGCAGGCTGCGGGTCGAGCGGGCGAACAGGCGGATATCGAGTTCGCGTTCCAGCCGGCCGATCGCGGCGCTGGCCTGGCCGGGTAGCAGGTTCACTTCGCGCGCGGCCTGCGAAAAGCTGCCCAGTGCGGCGGCGCGCACGAACAGCGACAGGTCGTCGAGGCGGATCATTTTCTCTCCCACAGTGAAAGTGAAACCCTGCCGTGGCACTGTTTCGCGGTGTGGCTTATCCCTAGAATCCTCGTCACTGCTTATTCACCCAAGTTATCCACTGCATCTCCGGAGAAGAAAATGAAAGCGATAGTCTATACCCAACACGGCCTGCCCATCGACGACCCGCAGGCTCTGGTCGACACCGATCTGCCGATGCCACTGGTCGGCCCGCACGACCTGCTGGTCGAAGTGCGCGCCGTCTCGGTCAATCCGGTCGACACCAAGATCCGCCTGGGCGCCGCGGTGAACGAGCCGCGCGTGCTGGGCTGGGACGCCAGCGGCGTGGTGCGCGCCGTGGGCTCCGCCGTGACCCTGTTCGCGCCGGGCGACGAGGTGTTCTATGCCGGCTCGATCGTCCGTCCCGGCTCCAACAGCCAGTTCCAGAGCGTCGACGAGCGCATCGTCGGTCGCAAGCCACGCAACCTGGGCTTCGCCGAGGCGGCCGCCCTGCCCCTGACCTCGATCACGGCCTGGGAGTTGCTGTTCGATCGTTTGCGCGTGCCGGAAGGCGGCGGCGAAGGCAAGTCGCTGTTGATCATCGGCGCCGGCGGCGGCGTCGGCTCGATCCTGATCCAGCTCGCGCGCCAGCTCACCAGGTTGACCGTGATCGGCAGCGCCTCGCGCGACGCCACCCGCGCATGGGTCACCAGGCTGGGCGCCCACCACACCGTCGACCACACCCGCCCGATGCAGCCGCAGCTGGCCGAACTGGGCCTGGCCAACGTCGACATCGTGATCAGCCTGACCCACACCGACCACCACTACCCGGACATCATCGAAGCACTGGCGCCGCAGGGGCAGCTAGCGCTGATCGACGACCCGGCCACGCTCGACGCGGTGCCGCTCAAGCGCAAGTCGATCTCGCTGCACTGGGAACTGATGTTTACCCGCTCGATGTTCGGGACGGCCGACATGGTGCGCCAGCACGAGCTGCTGAACCGGGTGGCGGCGATGATCGAGGACGGCGCCTTGACGACCACGCTGGGCGAACACTTCGGCGTCATCAACGCCGCCAACCTGCGCCGCGCCCACGCCCTCATCGAGAGCAACCGCGCGATCGGAAAAATCGTCCTCGAAAACTTTTAAAAGCCAGATCGCTTAAGATCGGCGGGTTAACTTCATCACGCAAAGGAACACCATGGATATTCTCTCGGCCGCAACGAAGCGCCATACCGCCAAAGCCTACGACGCACAGCGCCGCATCCCCGAAGAGGTGATGCAGCAGGTGTACACGCTGTTGCAGAACAGCCCGTCGTCGGTCAATTCCCAGCCGTGGCACTTCATCGTCGCCAACACGCCGGAAGGCCGCGCGCGCATCGCCAAGGCGGCCCAGGGCGGCTACGCCTACAACGCGGCCAAGATCACGGACGCGTCGCACGTGATCGTGCTGTGCGCGCGCATCGACATGGACGAAGCCCATCTGAACGCCTTGCTGGACCAGGAAGAGCGCGACGGCCGCTTCCGTGACGCGCAGGCGCGCGCCGGCCAGGACGCAGCGCGTCGCGGCTATGTCTACCAGCACCGCTTCGGCGCCAAGGACGTGGCCCAGTGGCTCGAGAAGCAGGTCTACCTGGCGCTGGGCACCGCGCTGCTCGGCGCGGCCACGCTCGAGATCAACGCCACGCCGATGGAAGGCTTCGACCAGAAGATCCTGGACGCGGAATTCGGCCTGAACGAAAAAGGTTTGACCAGCCTGGTGCTGGTGAGCTTCGGCTATTCGTCGGAAGGCGACTTCAATGCGGGTCTGCCGAAGTCGCGCCTGGCGCAGGAAGCGACGTTCAGCTTCATCTGATCGCGCGATCAGGCCACTCTCGGGTGGCGCCAAAGACGGCGTGCGATGCACGCCGTTTGTCGTTGACGCGCCGAGCCACGGTATCGCGACATGCATGTTTGGCTCAAATCGAGGGATCTACGTCCAAAGCGTCATGCCGCCTCTCCGTAGACTGTTCATATCGACAGCGAAACACCCACCACGGAGAACATCATGCACATGACTGACAACACCATCCTCATTACCGGCGGTGCATCGGGCATCGGCCGCGGCCTGGCGGAAGCCTTCCACGAGCTGGGCAATACCGTGATCATCGCGGGCCGCCGCAGGGCGCTGCTCGATGAGGTCGTGAGCGCCAATCCCGGCATGCATGCGGTGTAACTGGACATCGCCGACCCGGCCAGCATCAAGCGCGTCGCGGCCCAGCTCACGCAGGATTTCCCGAACCTGAACGTGCTGGTCAATAACGCCGGCATCATGCCTTTCGACGACGCGGCCGGCGAGATCGACGAAGACACGATGCTGTCGACCGTCACCACCAACCTGCTCGGTCCGATCCGCATGAGCTCCGCGCTGCTGGGCCACCTGAAACGACAGCCGCGCGCCACCATCGTCAACAACACCTCGGTGCTGGCCTACGTGCCGCTGGCCGCGACCGCCGTGTACTCGGCCACCAAGGCGGCCCTGCACTCGTACACGCTGTCGCAGCGCTTCATGCTGCGCGATACCTCGGTGACCTTGCAGGAAATCGCGCCGCCATGGGTCAACACCGATCTGGTCCACAAGGGCGACGATCCGCGCGCCATGCCGCTGGAGGCCTTCATCGAGCAGACCATCGCCGGGCTGGCGACGGGCAAGGAAGAAGTCGTGGTCGAGTCGGCCCAGCCGATGCGCGACAACGCCGGTCCCGGCGAGCACAGGCTGGTCAACGAGTTCAACGCCTACCTGGCTGCGAACCCGATTCCGACGCACTAGGATTGCGACGGCGCCGGAGTATCGCCCTGCCTGGTCGGCGCGCAGTGCGAATTCTCGAGCACGAGCTCCTTGTAGATGGCGAGCGGCGGCATGCCCAGGGCAGCGCGCCGCTTCTCCACTTTCTCGCGGTCGTCCATCGTGTTGAAGTCGAAATTGCAGGGCTGTTCGGACGGCGCCATCAGCTGCGTTCCATACAGCTGCGGCCGGCCTTCGGCTACCGCGACCCGGTCAGCCAGGTAGGCGAAGCTGGGGCGCACCGGCTCGGCGCGCTGCGCAGCCATCTTTTCGAGCAGGGACAGCGTGTATTTTTGAAACGCCACATCGTGGTCGGCGTGCTGGACCAGCAGCCAGGCGTTGCCCTGGGCCTCTTCGCCATGCCTGTCCTTGTCCGGAAAGCCGCATTGTTCGAACAGCGCCTTGAGCCACGCCGTATTGGCGCGGTCGACGATCCCCATCTGCTGCATCAGTTTTTGCTGGTCCGGATCGGCCATCCGGCTGAAATCGAGACGCCCGCGCAGCGCCTGGTCGGCGCTGGCGCGTGTGGCGAGTTCCTGTGGATAGGTGTCGCAGCCGGCATGGGCCGGCTGGGCGGTGAGGATGGCGGAGATCGCGATCCCCAGGGTGGCAGGCAAACGGCGCATCGGTGCTCGGGCAAAATGGACGAATGGCCGAGTGTATGCGGCGCTGGCGCCGCGGTCCATTCGTCCTGCATGAACTGCCGCCTCAGGACAGCCGGCGCAGCTGCTTTTCCATGAACACCGACTGGATGCCGATTCCGCTGCGGTGCGGATACACCTCGTCGCGCAGCGACTGGAAGCCGGCGCGCTGGTAGAACGGCACCGCATTGAGCGAGGCCGACAGGAACAGGCGCGCCAGGCCCCGCGCGCGCGCCATCGCTTCGAGCTGCCGCAGCAGTTGCAGGGCGATGCCGCGGCCCTGGTGGCTCGGCTCGACGAAGGCGGCGTCGAGCTCGCCCGTGTGCAGGTTGAGCACGGCATAGCCCACGACCTGATCCTCTTCCTCGGCCACCACCGCGCCGCCGGCCTGGACCAGCAGCGGCAGCGAGGCCGGCGCCGGGGCGGCGCACCAGATATCGATCACGGCGGCCGGATAATGCGCGGAACAACCGGCGCGCACGGCCCGGGTGCGCAGTTCCCATAATGTGGACAAGTCGGCCTGGGTGGCCGAGCGGCGCGATGGCATGGCCGTCTCCATGGATAATGGCGATACACCGATACTACACTGCGTGCTCGGGGGCGGGCGGGCTTCCCGTAGAGCAGCCGTGCGCCGGCGCTCCGTCGCCGGCGTTATGCTGGATTGCTGCATTCGTCACGGATTCTTCTTCTGGAGCAAGCCTATGAATAAGCCCACGAAGCGCGCATTCCTGGCCACCCTGCTGTCCGCCGTGGCCTTCACCGCGTCCGCCCACCACGGCTGGAGCGAATACGACGCCAAACAACCCCAGCAGCTGACCGGCACGATCGAGGAATCCGGTTACCAGCAGCCGCATGGCTTCGTGCGCCTCAAGACTGCCGACAAGACCTGGTTCGTGGTGCTGGCCCCGCCGGGCCGGATGGAAAACCGCGGGCTGGCCAAGGACATGCTGGCGGTCGGCGGCCAGGTGACCGTCTACGGCTATCCCAACCGCAGCAAGCCGAATGAGCTGCGCGCCGAACGCATCACGGTCGGCGACAAGGTCACGGAGCTGCGCTGAACCTGGCGCCCGACTTTGTGCGACAGGCGGCCGCCTGGGCCGCCGCGACGCCGCTGGCCCAGGCCTTGCGCGACGATGCCTGGCTGTATCCGATCGTCGAGATCGTCCATATCGTCGGTTTCACGGTATTGGTAGGCGCGGCGGCGATGTTCGACCTGCGCCTGCTCGGCTTTGGCCGCGTGCTCCCCGTACAGGCGCTGGCGCGCCACCTGCTGCCGTGGTCGTGGGTCGGCCTGCTGTTGATCGTGCCGAGCGGCCTGCTGATGTTGTCGACCCAGCCCGAGCTGCTCGGTAACGACGTATTCCTGCTCAAGCTGGCGCTGATCGTGGCGGCCGGTGTCAATGTGCTGGTCTTTCACGCCGGACCCTGGCGCAGGGCCGCTCGCTGGCCAGACATCGCCCCGGCCTGGGCCAGGCTGCATGCGGTGCTGTCGCTGCTGCTCTGGATCGCCGTGATCGCCTGCGGACGCTTGCTGGCCTATGTCTAGCGCGCACCCAGCGGCGTACGGCCGGGCTTCGTGCTACAGTCTATTGCCGCTTTTTCCACCAGCCACCATGCTCAAACAGTTCTCCACCTTCGCCGTCGCCTGCGCGATCGCCGGCACCGCCCAGGCCGCGATGCCGGTCTATGGCTTCGTCGTCAAGAACACCTATCCCCACGACCCTGGCGCCTTCACGCAAGGGCTGTTCTATCGCGACGGCCACCTGTACGAAAGTACCGGCCAGTATGGCCGCTCGACGATCCGCAAGGTGGAACTCAAGACCGGCAAGGTGCTGCAAAAGGCCGATTTGCCGGCCGAGGTGTTTGGCGAAGGCTCGACCGCGGTGGGCGCCAACCTGGTCGGCCTGACCTGGACCTCGCAGGTCGGCTATGTGTTCGACCTCAAGACCTTCAAGCTCAAGCAGAGCTTCAAGTACGAGGGCGAAGGCTGGGGCCTGGCGAGCGATGCGACGCAGGTGTACATGAGCGACGGCAGCTCCTTTATCCGCATCCTCGACCCGAAGACGATGAAGGAGCTGCGCCGCGTGCAGGTGACGGCCGAGGGACGCCCGGTCGAGCGCCTGAACGAACTCGAAATGGTCGATGGCGAGCTGTACTCGAACATCTGGGGCAGTGAACTCATCGCCCGCATCGATCCCGCCAGCGGCAAGGTGGTCGGGGTGATCGACCTGACCGGCCTGCTGCCGCCCGGCCAGCGCGGCACGCAGGAAGTCGACGCCGTCCTCAATGGCATCGCCTGGGACGGCAAGGGCAAGCGCCTGTTCGTCACCGGCAAGCTGTGGCCCAAGCTGTTCGAGATCGAACTGGTCCCCAAGCTCAGGAAATAAGCTGCCGCGCCGGGCTAGGCGCGATCGGTCACGTCGATCACCACCTTGCCGAAGTGCGCGCCGGAGGCCATGTGGCGATACGCTTCCTGGGCCTGGCCGAACGGGAACACGCGGTCGATCACCGGCTTGACGCCGCCCACGTCCACGAAGCGCATCACGTCTTCGAGCATGGTGCGGCTGCCGACATAGATGCCCACCAGGCGCTTGGCGCTGGCCAGCAGCGAAGCCGGATTGACTTCGCCGCCAAAGCCGCTGACGCCGCCGATGATGGCGACCGTGCCACCCATCGCCGCGCTCGACACCGAGCGGTTGACGGTCCCCTTGCCGCCCACTTCCAGCACCACCTGGGCGCCGACGCCATGGGTCAGGTGCAGCACTTCATCGTGCCATTCCGGGATGCTGTGATAATTGATCGTGTGGTGGGCGCCCAGCGCGCGCGCGCGCGCCAGCTTGTCGTCGCTGGACGAGGTGACGATGGTGCGCAGGCCCGCCGCGCGCGCCAGTTGCAGGCCGAGGATCGAGACGCCGCCAGTGCCCAGCAGCAGCACGGTATCGCCCGGCTTGACGTGATTGCTGGACACGAAGATCGCATTCCAGGCGGTGACCGCCGCGCACGGCATGGTGGACGCCTCGATGAACGAGAGGCCGGCCGGGATGACGGCCAGCGCTTCCTCGTGCAGGATGACTTCTTCGGCCAGCATGCCGTCGATATCGCCGCCCAGGCCGTGGCGCACTTTCTCTGGCGTCGGCCCGCCTTCGAGCCAGTGCGGGAAGAACGAACCGGCAACGCGGTCGCCCACCTGCACGCGCGTGACGCCGGGACCGACCGCCAGCACTTCGCCGGCGCCGTCCGAGCAGGGGATGATCGGGTCGTCGACCGTGACCAAATAGTTGCCGCTGGCGACCATCAGGTCGCGGTAGTTTAGCGAGACCGCATGCACGCGGATGCGTACTTCGCCCAGGCCGAGGTCGCGCTCGGGGTAGTCGATGCACTGGAGGCCCTCGATGTTTGCACCAGGCAGGATTTGGTAGGCCCGCATAAATTCCTCTCTATGGTTGATCGTTCTTGAATGGATGGGCAGGGATCACATCGGCTTGGCCACCATCAGCCAGAAGATCACGATGAACGCCGCGAACGCCGGCACGCCCAAGGTCACCCAGATCCTGAAATAACGCCAGTACAAGGCAGGCAAGGGGGTGTCGTTGCGCGCCGCTTCGGCCGCCAAGTCGCGCATGCGGATCTGCAGCCACACCACCGGCAGCCAGCAGGCGCCGGCGATCACGTACAGGATGATCGACCACATGAGCCACTTGCCGTGCAGCGGATAGCCGGCCAGGTGGACCATGTAGAAACCGGTGAGCGGCTGGAGGATGGCGGTGGTCGCCGTGAACAGCCAGTCGGCGATGACGACGTATTTCGCTACCACCGCGATCGCCCGCACGTCGCGGCTGACGTTCGCGAACAGCATGTACCAGGCCGATCCGATACCGGTGCCGAACAGCAGCGTCGACGAGACGATATGCAGCCACTTCAGCACCACGTAATCCATTATTTTTCCTCGAGTTGATACAACAGCCAGATCGCGGCCAGCATCGGCAGGTTCTTGGTCAGCGGGCCATAGGGATGCAGCAGGAATTCAGGCAGCTTGAACGCTATCACGATCGTATAAAACCCGATCAGTCCCAATTGTGCGAGCCATAGCCAGCGTCGCCGCGCCAGGAACAGGATGCCCAGTCCCAGCAGCAGGTCGAAGCTCGCTGCGCCATACAGCATCAGGGGCTGCAGGTCGGGCGGGATGCCGGTCGAGGCCAGCAGCTCGTAGCTGGCCTCGACCGGATACAGGCCGAACGACACGATCGCCGTCATGATCCACACCGCCGCGATGCTGTAGCGAAGCATCGGTAACAGCCAGCCCAGCTTGGCGCGCGCGCGTTCGCCATCCGGGTCGCCGATGAACTCGTTCGGCGAGCGCGGCAGGTGGCCCAGCAGCATCGCGGTCTGCATGACGTCGGCCGTGTTGTCGCGGTCCAGCATGCTGAGCGCGTCGCGGCTGATCAATGAACCCGGCAGGATGCCGGCCGCCAGCCGCGCCACCGGTCCCGGCAGCGTCAGCACGCGCTGGCGGCCCATGCCCATGCTGGAACGCAGCAGGCCAAGATAGTCGGTGAACGGCATCGCCTGCGGCCCCACCAGTGGCACCCGCATCGAGGTCCCGGCGCCGGGCGTCATCGGCAGGCGATGCTTGAGCAGGCCGACGATGGCCAGTACCAGGTCATCGACGTGGATCGGCTGCACGAGCTGCGGTTTACTACCGAAGCGCAGGGTCAGCGGCATGCTGGCCAGGCTGCGGAAGGTGCGCGCGCTGGCGCCGTCGCGGCCATACACGAGCGAAGGCTGGACGATATAGGAGCGCAGCGGCAGCGACGCCAGGAAGTCGTCGGCGTCGCGCTTGGACAGGTGGTACGGTGTCTGCGCATCGCGGTCGGCGCCCAGCGCGGACAGCTGGATCACCATTTGCACATCGTGCGATTCGGCGCAGGCGGCGAACAGCGCGCGCGGCGCGTCGCGGTGCAGGCGGGCGAAATTCTGGCGTCCGCTTTCGCGGAAAATGCCGACCGTGTTGATCACGGCGTCGATGTGCGACAGGCGCGCCGACCATGCGGATTTATCGGTATCGTTGGAAAAATCGGCGTGGATATAGCTCAAGCGGGGGTCATCACTCTCCGGAAGCCTGGCTTGCGGTGCCCGCACCGCGCACACGACGTGGTGGCCTTCGGTCAGCAATGCCTGCAACAGGTGTTGCCCGATGAAACCGCTTGCCCCCGTCAGCAATATCCGCATCCGTCTTCCCTTCACATCAAGTAAAAGAGGATTGTATGGAAAATACGGCATTACAGCGCGCACTCATCTCCGGTGCGACGTCGAGCGTGCTCTCGACGGTGGCGATGTCGCTGGTCGGCAAGATTCAAACAGGCAGCGCCTACGCGCCGACCAATGCGGTCAGCCACTATGTGCATGGCAAGAAGGCAGGCTACCGCGACCGCTTCTCGCTGCGCTACACGGTGCCGGGCTATCTGATCCACCATGCCAGCGCCACCTTCTGGTCGTTCGTGTTCGAACGCACCCTTGGGGGAGTGATGGACGGCAAGAATCCGATGGCCATCGCCGCGGCATCGGCGGCGACGTCGGCGTTCGCCGCCTTCACCGACTACAAGCTGACGCCCAGGTCGCTACAGCCGGGCTACGAGAAGCGCCTGTCGCGCAATGCGCTGGGGGTGGTGTATGCGGGGTTTGCGATCGGGCTGGCGATCGGCGCCATCCTGACGCGCAAGGACGAAGCGCCGAAATAAACGGCGATCGGCGCGAGCGAGCGCCCGCGCCGGAGTGACATCAGTGTGCGGCGGCCTTCTTGCCGCGCAGGCGCTGCACCAGCATCACGGCCGCCAGTACCACGGCGCCGACCAGCACGCCGACCAGCGCGTCGACCACGATCGGCGCCACGGCGGCCAGCACCGGGCCCACCGCCGGGATGTCGGTGAGCGAGGCGGCGACTCCCTGCGAGAAGTGATGCACGGCTTCGATCCCGTGCGCGATGATGCCGCCCCCGACCATGAACATGGCGGCGGTGCCGACCACCGACAGCACCTTCATCAGGCGTGGCGCAGTCGCCAGCAGGCCCTTGCCGAGGCCACGCGCGGCGCCGTTCTGGCTCTGGCTCAGGTGCAGGCCGGCGTCGTCCATCTTGACGATGGCCGCCACCAGGCCGTAGACGCCGATCGTCATCGCCACCGCGATGGTGACCAGCACCGCCGCCTGCTGGCCGAGCGCCACGCCGGCCACCGTGCCGAGCGAGATCACGATGATCTCGGCCGACAAGATGAAGTCGGTGCGCACCGCACCCTTGATCTTGTCCTTTTCCATCTGCACGATGTCGACCTGCGGGTTGGCGACGGCCGCCTTGTGCTTGGCCTTGCGCGCCGCGTCGTCCTGTGCGCTGTGCAGGTATTTGTGGGCCAGCTTCTCGAAGCCCTCGTAGCACAGGAAGGCGCCGCCGACCATCAGCAGCGGCGTGATCAGCCAGGGCAGGAATACCGAGATCGCGAGCGCGGCCGGCACCAGGATCGCCTTGTTGACCAGCGAGCCCTTGGCCACCGCCCACACCACCGGCAGTTCACGGTCGGCCTTCACGCCGGTGACCTGCTGCGCATTGAGCGCCAGGTCGTCGCCCAGCACGCCGGCGGTCTTCTTGGCTGCGACCTTGCTCATCGCCGCCACGTCATCGAGGATGGTGGCGATATCGTCCAACAGGGTGAATAAACTGGCTCCAGCCATGGGTGATGCTCCTTCATAGTAAGTTGACACGATATTAACCGAGGCGTGAAACGGCGGCTACACGCTTCGCCGCGCCGTTCGGCGCGGCTTTTTGCGCTTCATCCCCGGAAATCTGCATCCCGTCGCTTTTACCGGGCGACTTCCGGTTCGCGTACGTATAGTCCACGCTGAAGGTTGCGGTACTGCAGCCTCGTCCCCCCAACGAAGGAGATCATTCCATGAATACCGATTCGATCCAGCCTGCCGCTCCCGTCGCCGTCGCCGCTCCCGTCCGCCGCGCGCGTCCACCGAAACGCAAGACCCGCATCACGATCTATCTCGACGACGAAGTACTCAACGAATTTCGCAACCTGTCCGAGCGTTGCGGCACCGGCTACCAGACCCTGATCAACGCCGCGCTGCGCAACCGCCTGGGTGGCCCGGTCATCGAATCTGGCGTCGCATAAGGCTTCCTTTCGAATTTCCCTCTGGGCGCGGCATTACACATAGCAATATTTATGCTAATCTTCCCGCTCTTTTAACCCCGGAGGGATTTATGAAAAAAGGCGAACTGATCGCAGAATTCGCGAAGCGCACCGAGATGTCGGGCGCAGCCGCTGGCGACGCCGTGAACACCATCATCGAGATCATCACCGAGCGCCTCAAAAAGGGCGACACGGTGGGCATCACCGGCTTCGGCACCTTCTCGGTGACCAAGCGCGCCGCACGCAAGGGCCGTAACCCTGCAACCGGCGAAGTGATCAAGATCGCGGCGTCGAAGAGCCCGCGTTTCTCGGCTGGCGCGACCCTGAAGGCAGCGGTCAACCCGACCAAGAAGAAGTAATCAGTATCCGGCCTGGCGTCGCGCCCCGTTCGCGGGTCGCGCGCGCTGGCTGAAGTTGTCGCAAGTTCGATGTCCTGCCGTACCCCCTCCCCCGCAGTCCTTTTCATTTTTTCGCCGCCATGAGCTTCGCCACCTGGATCGCCTTCGTCATTGCCGGTTCCCTGATCGCCATTTCGCCCGGTTCCGGCGCGGTCCTGTCGATGTCGCATGGCCTGGCCTATGGCCTCAAGAAGGCCAGCGCGACCGTCCTCGGCCTGCAACTGGGCCTGGTGCTGGTGCTGGTGATTGCCGGCGCCGGCGTCGGGTCCCTGCTGCTGGCGTCCTCGGTCGCGTTCACCGCCGTCAAGGTGATCGGCGCGCTGTACCTGATTTACCTCGGCATCAGCCAGTGGCGCGCGGCCCCGGCGCCCGGCCCGACGGCGTCGACCGCCGGCCTGGAAGCCCACCCGTCCTTCGGCAAGCGCGTGCTGACCGGTTTCCTGACCAATACCACCAACCCGAAGGGCATCATCTTCATGGTCGCGGTGCTGCCGCAGTTCATCTCCAAGGATGCGCCGCTGCTCACCCAGCTGGCGATCCTGGGCGTGACCATGGTGGCGATCGATTCGATCGTGATGCATGGCTATGCCGCCCTGGCCGCCTCGATGCAGCGCTTCATGCGCGATCCGCGCCACATGCGCCTGCAGAACCGCGTGTTTGGCGGCGTGCTGGTGGTGATCGGCTCGATGCTCTTCTTCGTCAAGCGCCAGGCGGCCTGACACAGGTCGCGCCGGCTTATATTTCCGTATGCCGGCAGATGCAACTTTGTGTAACCCGCGTTGTCCACGCGGAAGCTCGAGCGTTGTAATGAGGCTGGCCCATCCCGTCCGCGTTCCTTTCCGGAGCCTGTCATGACCCAACGTTTCGCCCCCACCGCCGCCCTGCTCGCGCTGGCCGTGTTTTCCACGTGTGCACCCGCGCAAACCGTGCTGCAAACCGATCCTTCCGGCCAGGTCCAGGGCGCCGGCGTGCTGGAGACCGAGCCGCCGGGCCGCGTCGGCCGTGTCTCGCTGGTCCAGGGCCAGGTCGAGATCGGCGGCGCCATCGGGACCGAAGGCGGGGCCGAGAGCAGCGCCGCGGTGGTCAACTGGCCGATCACCACGCGTAGCCTGATCACTACCGCGCCCGGCGCGCGCACCGAGATCCGCGTCGGCTCCACGTCGATCCGCCTGGACGGCGACAGCGCGCTCGAGTTCACCGAACTGGACGACGACAGCCTGCGCCTGCGCCTGCACTTCGGCAGCGCCAGCATTCGCGTGATGAACAGCGACGTCGTGCCCGAATTCGAGCTGCGCACGGCCCAGGCCACGGTGCGCCTGACGCAACCGGGCCGGTTGCGGGTGGACGCCGACCGCGAGCCCGACACCAGCCTGGTGAGCGTGCTCGATGGCGAAGCCCAGGCCGACGGCGCCGGCGCCAGCCTCACGATCCGCACCGGCCGCAGCGCAGAGGTGCGCGACGACGACGTGCGCACCCTGCAGGCGCGACGCGACGCATTCGATGATTGGGCGCTAACGCGCGACCAGACCCTGGTGGCCGAGCAGTCGTCGCGCCACATCGGCACCGAGATGACCGGCTACGAAGAGCTGGACCGCTACGGCAGCTGGAGCACCAGCTCAGACTACGGCAGCCTGTGGACGCCGACCACCGTGGCAGCCGACTGGACGCCCTACCGCGACGGCCAGTGGAGCTATATCGCGCCGTGGGGCTGGACCTGGGTCGACAACGCGCCGTGGGGCTATGCGCCGTTCCACTACGGCCGCTGGGTGCAGGTGCACAATCGCTGGGCCTGGGCCCCGGGCCGCCTCGAGCGGCGGCCGGTGTGGGCGCCGGCGCTGGTCGGCTGGGTCGGCGGCGGCAACTGGAGCGTCGGCTTCGGCGCGCAGCAGTTGCACGCGCACGGCTGGTATCCGCTCAGCCCCCACGACCGTTACGTGCCCGGCTACCGACTGTCGGACGAGCGCCTGCGCCGCCTGAACGACTGGCGCCACGCCACCCGCCGCGCCGCCCAGAACCGTCCTGGCCAGCATCACGGCCTGACCGTGGTGCCGCGCGAGCACTTCGGCGGCCGCGGGCCCGTGCTCGTGCCCAGGGCGCCGCGCCCGGACCGTCCGCAGCTGGCGGTGCCGCGTGGACAAGGCAGCGCCCCGCCGCCGCCGCTGGTGGCGCGCGCCGCCTTGCGCGATCGGAACGATGAGCGGCGCGACCTGCTCGACCGCCGGCCGGTGCGCCTGGAGTCCGGACGCGTGACGCAAGACCGGGTCGCGCAAGACCGGGTCACGCAAGACCGGGTCGCGCAAGACCGCTTCGGGGCCGATCGCGGCCGGGGCGACGCCGACCTGATGGCGCGCCAGCGCGAGAGCAACGAGCGCCTGGCGCGCGAACGCGCGCAGCAGCAGGAGCGCCGCCAGGACGAACGCGATCGCATGCAGCGCGACCTGGACAACCGCCTGCAGGCCGACCGCCTGGGCTTCCAGCGCGACCGCGACCAGCGCGAACAGCGCGAGCGGATGCGCGAGCGGGCCGAACGCATGCAGCAACAGCAGCAGCAACGGCCGCCGGTGCTGTCAACGACGCCGGCGCCGGCGTTTTCGCGGCCTGAACCGCGGCCGATGCCGCGTCCGGAGTCACGTCCTGAACCGCGCCCGCCTGCGCCGCCGATGGTGGCCGCGCCGCCGCAGCGTCCATCCCCGCCGCCGCAAATGGTCGCGCCGCCACCACCACGCCCGCAGCCCTCCGCGCCCGCCTTCGCGCCGCGCGGCGACAACAATCCACGCGCCCATACCGATTCGCGTGGCCGGCAGATCCAGGAACGCTGAAGGGGATACTGACAGCGGCGCTGAGGAAATCCCCGGCTTTGGCTACAATGCGCCTTTGCACAGGCGCTTTTACACAGGATTGATTTATGGACCCCAAAGAATCCCTCATCGAATACCCGAGCGAGTTCCCGATCAAGGTGATGGGTGCGACCCACATCGATTTCGCTCCGACCATCGTCGCGCTGGTGACCCAGCTGGACCCGAGTTTCCATGAAGGCAAGCTGGAAACCCGTCCTTCGGCCCAGGGCAACTACACCGGCCTGACCGTCACCGTCACCGCCACCAGCCGCGAGATGCTCGACGAGGTGTACCGCACCCTGTCGACCCATCCGATGGTCAAGATGGTGTTGTAAGCGCTGTTGTCACACGGTCAAGCAGGCCGTGCCTGCCGCATCGGCGGGCACGGCCCATCGCCCTGGCTTATAATCACGAGGCTGTCCACACTACGGCCCGATGCCTCGTCCTGATTCCATGTCCTTGATCCACCCCGCTTCTCCGCTGGTCCGTGAGCTCGGCCGCGCCGACTACGAACCCACGTTCGCCGCTATGCGCGCCTTCACCGACGCGCGCACGCCCGAGACGCGCGACGAGCTGTGGATCGTCGAGCACCCGCCCGTGTTCACGCTGGGACTGGGCGCCGATCCGGGCCATGTGCTGGCGCCGCACGGCGTGCCGCTGGTCCAGACCGACCGCGGCGGCGAGGTGACTTACCACGGCCCGGGCCAGGTCGTGATCTACCTGTTGATGGACTTGCGCCGCAACAAGCCAGGCGGCAAGCTGTACGCACGCCAGTTTGTGGAAAAAATCGAACAGGCGGTCATCGACGTATTAGCGGCGTATAATCTTGCCGGTGAGCGCATCGCCGGCGCGCCCGGCATCTATATCGCCGAAGGCCCGCGCAAGGGCGCCAAGATCGCCGCGCTCGGCCTCAAGGTGCGCGGCAACGGCTGCACCTATCACGGCGTGTCGCTGAACGTGGGCATGGACCTGGCCCCGTTCACCTGGATCAACCCGTGCGGCTATTCCGGGCTGGCCACGGTCGACATGCGCACCATGGGCGTCGACGCGCCGCTGGCCGATGTCCAGCAGGCGCTGGCCAGGGCCTTGACCGAGCATCTCGGCCAGTCGCTGGTACCCAACAGCGTCCAACCGAACAAACCAACTGACCCCCCTGAAGGGCAACGAGCCAAATGACTTCCGAAATCGATACCGGCATCGCCTCCGCATCCGCCTACAACGCCAGCGAAAAGCAGAAAGGCGCCAGCAAGACGTCGCGCATTCCGATCAAGATCGTGCCGATCGCGGACGTCGAGCGCCTGAAAAAGCCGGACTGGATCCGCGTCAAGGCGGCCACCGCCTCGTCGCGCTTCTACGAGATCAAGGACATCCTGCGCGCCAACAACCTGGTGACGGTATGCGAGGAAGCCAGCTGCCCGAACATCGGCGAATGCTTCGGCAAGGGCACCGCGACCTTCATGATCATGGGCGACAAGTGCACCCGCCGCTGCCCGTTCTGCGACGTCGGCCACGGCCGCCCTGACCCGCTGGACGTCAACGAGCCGGGCAACCTGGCCAAGACCATCGCCGACCTGCGCCTGTCGTATGTCGTGATCACCTCGGTCGACCGCGACGACCTGCGCGACGGCGGCGCCGGCCACTTCGTCGAGTGTATCCAGAAGACCCGCGCCTTGAGCCCGAACACCAAGATCGAAGTGCTGGTGCCGGACTTCCGCGGCCGCCTCGAGAAGGCGCTGAACATCTTCGCCGATGGCCTGCCGGACGTGATGAACCACAACCTGGAAACCGTGCCGCGCCTGTACAAGGAAGCGCGCCCGGGCGCCGACTACACCCACTCGCTGGTGCTGCTGCGCGACTTCAAGAAGAAGTACCCGAACGCGGTCACCAAGTCGGGCCTGATGGTCGGCCTGGGCGAGACCGACGAAGAGATCCTGCAAGTCATGCGCGACATGCGCGAGCACGATATCGACATGCTCACCATCGGCCAGTACCTGGCGCCGACCAACTCGCACCTGCCGGTGCGCCGCTACGTGCACCCGGACGTCTTCAAGATGTTCGAAGAGAAAGCCTACGAAATGGGCTTCGTGCACGCCGCCGTGGGCGCGATGGTGCGTTCGTCGTATCACGCCGACCAGCAGGCGCATAACGCGGGCGTGGCGGCTTGAGCGATTGCGCATCGCGATATCTCAAGGGATGGTTCGCCATCCCTTTTTTGGTCGAGTGATCTGCGTTATCCGTTTGTTTTAAAGCTATCCATGCTCGCTATGAGCTTGGCACCACAACTGGTGACGTCATCCTCGAAAGCGATCGGGACGCCCTTGATGCGATGGCGGGGCGAACCGCTGACAATCGTGCATTCCGTGTGTCCGGGAATGGGGCAGGTGCATGTATCGCCGACGCAGGCGACCGGGATTCCTCCAATGTTGACATGTGTGGCGTTGGTGCTGATGACCTTGCCGCCATGGGATGTGGAATCGCCCAATCGAATCACCTTGCGCATGTTCGTCTCCAGGTGAGCTACAACATGCTGCTTTCGTTGAGAATCGCGCCTACCGTCGGCGGCTTGTAGTTCTCAGGTGCGATTGCTGGTGTGACCTGATGCTGGAAAAGGTCCCGATGTTTTTGCGCTTCGCGCGCTTTTTCCGTTGGCGGGCTGATGAAGACAATGCTGGCGCCCGTCGGGTCGCGCAGGTTCACGGCCGCCGACACGCCGCCTTCGTAGTAACTTCCCATGACGCCGACGGCCATCTGCACGAAGAAAGTGCTGGCACCGGTGTTGCCGAAGCGATGATCGGTATTGATGAACTGTGCGGTCTTGCTGGTGTCGAGCTCCGGCCCTCCCTGCACGGCGTAGTTGTGCAGCGTGGTTTCGAAGGCGATCTGCTGTTCGGCCTGTTTGCCAAAGGCCCCGATGATCCGGGCCGGGCCTTTTTCACGTTCGATAGCCGGCAATGTTTGCAGGGCCTCCATCCAGCCAGCTTCCAGGATTTTCTGACGTGCGTCGCGCCGCTTGACCGGTTGCCCGTGCTCGTCCTCGAACTTGACGAAGACGGGGCGGTGGATGAAGCCGAGCGTTGGCAGCTTGTCGAAGGCTTCCATCTGGTTGCGGTTCCACGGGACTGGGAACCACGGGGTAGGCTGCCAGTCCTTTGGCGGATCGTTGAGCCAACGACGAAAGGCCGCAAGCGAGATGTTGGGTTGTTCCTGGTCGAATACTGGGCGCTTGGCAAAGATGGCGGCTGCGGCAAGCCATTCGGAAACAGTCGGCAAGCGACCAATCTGAAGCTCGTCCGGTTTGGCCAGCTTTGCTGGCGTAGGCACAGTTTCCTTCAGCCTGTAATACATCATCCGCAGGTTCTCCTGCAGGTAGTCATTATCTGGATCATCCCATATGTAGGGACGCAGCGGCTCAACTCGTTCGCGCCGGGCCAGCACGAATACAGCCGTAGCGTCGGGCATTTCAGGAATGTAGTGTCCATCTCTTATCTGCGGAGGAGTGCCCGGTGCGGCAAGGGAGTCCCGCGTGGCGCTGCTGTCGTCAGCCAGCAAGACAATATAGGGAAGGTCAGGATGAGCGTCGAAGAATTCGAACACTTGCTCTAGCAACTGATCGGGACGTTCGCCGAGAGCCCATGGTCCGGTGGCGAATAAATGCCAAGCCATTCCTGTCCCTTCTGCACTTGCAGCGAGTCCTGGCTCAGGAGAAATTTCGCTAGGTTGATATGCTGGGTGATTGATTGGGCCGCCTGCATAGAAAGATGGCACGCCCCAGAACATCGGAGAAGACTCGACGCCATTTTCTAGTGCATCGCACGCACGTGCGCCGCTGACTCCTGTCTTGTCGAACGAGCTCCACTCGTACTTGTTAGGGTCCTGCTCACGGATGCTGGTGAATGACGTTCCCTTTTGCAGAATATCCCATAGCTTCCCTTGTCGATATTTTTCGACCGTGACGCCCAAACCAAGTACTTCCAGTACATATTCACGTCGGGCTTGTGCGTTGTTTGCCGCTGCCTCTAGTTGCTTGAGCTGGTGGATCTTGTGCTGCCATGCGCTTTCGCGTGCATCCGCCTTGAAAGACGCTACTTGCCAACTGCTGCCAAACATAACGATGACAACTATCAGGGGTATCCCGAACCACCGCATTTTGTCCATCGTCGTCTCCATATCAAGATTCAGCAGTTCCGGGTTAAAAAATCTGAAATCGTAGATTAACCACAGTACTAACAGCAGCGGATACACGGCAGCTGCGCCGGCAACATACCGCCAAGTTTTGGGCCGCTTGACTACCAAGTCACCTACGAGGACAGGACTGCTCATGGCTTCTCCTTTAGCAGGGATGGCCGGGTGATCGGTCCTCCAACCATTTCGGAGATGATGATATTTGACAGTGAACCCATCAAAAAGGGCAGGCAGGACGGTAATTGACCCAAGCTGTAGTACTTCATGTTCCCTTCGATAAGCTCGCGCCGCCATTGCGGCTCGCATTCGTAGTAGATACTGAATTGTTTAAGAAAGTTTTCCCAAGTCAGTGTGCTTGGCCGTGGCTTGTCACTAGGTTTCTCTGGTTGTTTCAACCGCCAATCCCCTACCGCACACAGGTAAGCGTAAAACTTCGGATCGCTACACGCCTTGCCGCTTCCAATAGCAACGTCGTAGGCCGTTACCTGCCGATGGTTGTTGCGACTGTCAAAGATGGCGCTATGAAAGGACTTGGCGCTGAACTCCTGCTGCCAGCGCTTGCGCGCCGCATTCGGGCTTTCGCGTAGCCAGGCAACGACCTTGCCATCGGGGTAGCGCATCGCGCGGACGACGGTGAACTTGTTCTCTTCAGTAGTGCCTTTCGGATTCTTTTCGGCGTTGTATGCCGACTCGATGCGGTCCAGATCGGGACGATAAAGCGGTTGCTGGACGGCCGGATAATTGACACTCCCCGCCGGGTCCGGCCGCACTTCGGGATGGACGCGCATACCGCGCTCGCTGGCAATCGCGATCGCCGCCGTGATGGGATCGATTTCCTCGCAAGGGCCGCGCTCTGCCGCGCTGAGCTTCGAGTGGTAAGAGTGTGCTGGCACCTTGTCAGCGTCGATCTGGTTGCCGCGCATGTCCGCCTTGCAGGGCTTATGCAGAAGTTCGCCGGTGATCCGCCGAATCCCATGGCACTGATCTTCGAATTTGACTGCCTGCTCGAGCGGCCATTTCGCCACCGGCAGCGATGCCCGGAATGCGCGTGCACTTTTTTGAACATGAGCGTGGTCATCCTCGCCTTCGATGCGTAAGGCGAAATCATGGGGTGCTTGCCCGACCAGTACCGGTACGGTCTTGCGCGTACGCGGGTCCTGTCGCTGCTTCGACGTGAAAACGCGCTGGCGGAAGCCGTCCCCGAGTTCCTTGAGCGGCATGCGCGTGACAGTAGAACGCACCCACTCTGTCCGTGTCACGACATCATAGTCGCTCCCCCGGCCGAGTTTGCGTTTCACCTGCACCTGCTTTGCTTCGGTTCCCTGAATGTGGTCAGGAACGCCCTGCCAGCCAATCCCTTTCATGTTTTCGAGAGCGACCGTCATGTCTTCTGGGCTGAAATAGAGATAGACCTTGCCCCGGTTATCGCGATCGCTCTCGGACTTCCAGCGTCCCTCGACCATGCCGCCGCAGTCCGCTTCACTGATCTTCGCGAAGACGGGAAAATCTGTTTTCCCTTTGACGACACCGTGAATGATGTTAACCAAGGTCTGCAACCTGCCATGTAAGCTCTGAGGCCCGGCAATACGGTGGTAATGCGGCTCCATCGCTGCATCTTTGCCGCCAGCAAAGAAATTGGCGATATCGGCAGTCCAGTCCAGGTCTTCCTCGAGGCTGTATGGAGGATGCGTCAGGATGAGCGTATCGGCCGTGCGTTCGCCCAGTTCCATCAAAAATGCCTGGGCGAGCAAGCTCAGCAGGCATCCCTGACTGTGGGCGACGACGGTAACCGTGTCGTTCGGCTCGTAACTGCGAATCATGGCGATCAATGCAGCCAGGCGCCGCGCCGCGAGCACCATGTACATGCGGCCCGGGCCATCCTTCAGCGGCCGCAACGGGTCACGGATGAGGTCAGCAGGCGCGCCGACGCCGCGGTTCCACATGTCGGGCAGGGTGCTTGTCGCGTTGGCAAATGGTCCTCCGCCCTTTGATAAATCCTTGTCCAGGCGTGTGCCGTAACGGTCGGTCTTCTGGCCGTTGACGGTTCGTGTGTGCGTGCCGAGTTCGCGAAAGCCCCAATAGAATGGAATGGCCGGGCTGTCGGTGCCGGTCGTTATCTTGCGCTTGAAATAGGTTGCATCTGGATCGTCGACTACCTCGCTCTTATCGGCCGGCGCCGAATATTTTGCAGCTTGGAAACGGCGTGACAGGCGTTGTTCGAGACCGGCGCACAGCCCTTCCTCTACTTCACCGTAGCCGGTACCGACGTCGTTCACGCCATGCACGATGATGATATTTCCGGGCTTGTCGCGCGGATGTTCGATGATCTTGTCGGACGCGCGCTTGTTCAATAACGTCGTGCACGCGTAGCCTGCCACGTATGCAGGCTTCGGGTAGGTCTTCTTTGTCGAGTCTGTCATATGCCGCCTCCGGACTGGGCTATTGGTCGCCACCACGCATCAGGATGACTTCGGCGATATGCATGGCGTCGCGTTCGATGAGCACGGATTTGCCATCGGCGGCGCTTCGTGTTCTCAGATGGGTGCCGTCACTAAGCCCGATTTCCAGCATGGCGTCCTTGACGTTAGCACCCGGTGGCTTGCCGCCATTTTCCAACGGAGTACCGGCTGGATAGCGCACCTCGAGCTTCTGGTCGGCACCACCTTCGTCAAACTTCGGGAATTGGGGTGCCATGCTCTCGGGTTCTTCGTACAGGAAGTCCGGTGCGTGAAACCTGAGCGCGTGCTTGCTCCCCAGGACAACCGGACCATCGCCTAATTTCAGAAACGAACCGTCTTGCGCCACCAGGAGGACGACCTTGCCAGATAGTGTGATCGTGCCTTCGGTGGCGCTTACCTGCAGATTCCTGGCTGAGTTGATGTCGGTGTCGTCGTGCTGACTCTGAAGCAGCAGCTTGCCGAAATGGGCAATGCCGGTAAGGCCATCGTTCTGGGCGAACAGGGAAATGCCTTTTCCCGCATTCACGCTGAAGCGCTGGCCGGCCGTCATCTGCAGATGCTGTTTCGCCGCGGTGTCGATGTTTCGGGCAGAGTAGCTGACGATGGCTTTCGAGCTAGCGAATCCGATACCCGATGGAGACGTGATGCCGATGACCGGTTCAGCTGGCTCGGATGCCTTGGGCGCGGTGTTGCTGCCGTCTTCCCACTTTCTGAAGCGTGTCAGCAGCGCATCCTGTTCGGTGGAGTCGATTGGCATGCCGTTGTGCTCGGCCGAATAGTCTCCGAGCGCAGTGCATAGTTCGCCACATTCGCGTAATAGTTCCAGGTAGTCGTCGCGCGCGAGCTGGCCTCCCCTGGCGCTCGCTCCTCCCAACAGCTTCCATGTACTCAACAGGATACCCTTTGCCGCATGCAACGCGATCGCTTCGTCGCTGCGCAGCTCCGCGCCTTCGCCACGTGGGGCTGCGCCGCCATCCCGGCGTGGTTCGGTCAGGTAGCCAAGATTGATTTCCGTTGCCGCATGATCGCTCGCCAGTTGCGCGCTGATCTGGCCGGTCGTGTCGTCCAGCCGCAGCTGGTTGCCGCGGTCGCCGCGAACCTCACGTGAGCGGATCCCCGACTGGTATCTGGTGTTCGGCAATTCCCCCTCATGCCGGAACACGGGAGGTGGGCCACTGCCGTTGTACAGTTGGCCGATGATGACTGGCTTGTCCGGGTCCCCGCCGGCCCAATCGACGAGTACCTCCGTGCCCACTAGGGGGAGCAGGCGCGCGCCACACTGGGTGACGGCGCCATGACCGTTGCCGGCCCAACTGGAAGCCACACGTACCCAGGCCGAATCGGCGTCGGAATCGGAGCTGCCGGCGCCATTGGCGTGAGCATGGTCTCGTGGGCGCGTCCCCGGGAAGCGGATCTTGACGCGACCCATTTCGTCACACCAGATCTGCTCATTCGCCGGGCCGACGACAATTGCGGTCTGCAGCGCTGGACGTGGCGCCTTGGCGCGCGGAGGTACGATTCGTATGCCACGGCGAACACAGCGGAAGCTGGTCTTGTAACGGATCGGCTCCCCGTCGTTATCGGAGAAGACCGCATAATCTCCCTGGCCCCAGCCGCTGCGGTTGAACAGACGTTCGACGCGGCTGCCGATTTGGACCGGTAGATTGTTTTGCGCCATAATCTGCTGCGCCGTAATGACGAACTCACGTTGCTCCCTGACGTGGGTATCGACTTCTGGATGGCCTTCAAGACTGAACCATTCACCCACCGCCAGGTCGCGCACCCCGCCTTCGCCGTGAAAGCTCTTGGCTTCATACTCGTAATGGGCCATTCGCGATTCACCCAGCTCGGCCAGGTCGCGCGCGCTGTCGCCCAAGTGGGGCGCGGCGACTTCGTAGTCTTCCAGGTTGGCAGCAAGCAGATTCCCAAGTTCGCCATGGTCGATCTGTGATTGCGTATCCGTTTCCATGAACACGGCACCGGATGGATTCTTGTAATCCCAACTGTGGATAGCAGCACTGCCCGGTTGCAGGGTATGCACGCCGCTTCAGCCGGTGATGGCATCGTACTGCTCCGTACCGGCATCCCGATGAAAGCGTATGCAACCTGCGTTGTTTCGCTGCAGATGACGGGCATCTTTGAATAGGAACAGCGTGTGTCCGATCGGCGTCTGCTGTTGGCGCTGCCGTGTGAGGGCGTCCGGCAGACCGTACTTGAAAAACCAGGCAATACCGCGACGCTGGAGCAAGCGCCGGATGAAGGCAGCATCGGACTCGTTGTGTTGCATGGTGAATTCGCGCTTCGCGAGCGCGTTTTCGAGCCCGGGGTCGATCTGCAGTTCAAAGGTCGCACGTAGTACGGAATTGCGCTCATGCCATTCAACTACCAGTCGCTTGATGACTTCCAGTTCGTTCAGATTGCGAAATATACGGGTGTTGATCCGGCTTTCCATTACCGATAATGCATCCCGCATGACCACCTGGTAGGTCGCAAGACCACCATCGCTCTGGCCGGACGCCGCCTCGGTGACTATTCCACAAATACGCCGCAGATGTCCCTTATCGGTCACTATGCGAAGCTCAGCGGGTACGCCGATAAAACCCTGCAAGGCAAGCGTTGCGCTATACGCTACGCATAGAATGCGGTACTCGAAACCGCCGCATACGGATTCCTGTCCGATCACCCTTTGCGGTACCAGTACATCGTCACGGACGCCGTCGGCGCAGCCAAGCCCCAATCCCAGCGGACGACTTGCGCCGAACGCTGGTAGAGCCAGTCCAAAACTTTCAGCCAAATGATCTGCCATAGCTGGTCCTTTCGATCGACACCAAACTCCATGCTGGCCGCTGTCTGGTCGGTTCGACGGCAGTCCAGCAAAAGCATCGTGGCAGATTGGAAACGACCAAAATTGAGCCGTCACAGATAAACGTTGCATCTGGAAAAAATTCCAACCCATGAGAAGACGGTGCAGTAGCGCGACGATATCCCGGCGTGATGGACTATATGCGTGAATACGACATCGATATGCGCATCAGTGGCCAATAGCTGGGGGCGAGCAGCTTGTACGAAGCAGGTATTGAGGCTTAGGCGCCCGCCCGGCCAGGCTTGCGATAACGGCTCGGTGATGGCAGGCCCTGTATCCTGAAATGGCGCCGCAGCGCTTTTGGGCAAACCCAGTCCGGCCAGATCGGCGACGGTGTCGATCGCCAGGCCTGGCCGCGTTTCCAGCAACCTTCCGCCAGCGCGACCCGTTCGCGCACCGGCCAGGCCAATGGGCCCAGCGCGCGCAGCGGGCCGGCTTCCACGGCGCACACCGCATGCGCGCACCAGGGAATGCCGGGCTACGGGCGTTCGAGGGCGAACAACGCCACCGCGCAGTCGAATTCAAAGGTGCACAGGCCGTCGTAGGCGAGGATGGCGACGGAATGGGGCATGGCGCGTTGTTACCAGTTTCCGTCATCCCGGCCCTGCCTTCGCCCCTCCTCTGCTGCCACACTGCGGGCTCTTTCAACGGGGAGCGGTCACCATGACGTCACCCGATTCCGCGGTCCCGGCGGCACCGAGCGACAGGACGCTGGCGCATCGCAGCGCGGCCTTCACATACGAGGCCGATTGCGCCGACGTGCATGCGGAGCTGGTCGAGGCCAAGCTGCGCGACTATCCATGGACATGCTGTTCGTCGTCTATTGCGCCGGACCGCACCGCAATGGCGGGCACCGTGACACCGAGCGCCTGGGAGGCGGGGGCGGCGGGTCAAGCTGATGATCGGCGGGTCACGGGATGGCTGGACGAAGCCATGAACTCGTGAAAGGTCGGGACGCCTGACGGACCATGCGTCGGCCGCTTACGCGCTATAGTGGCGGCAAGCGATTTTGACGCATTCATCATGAGTAACTACCAAGATAATCTGCCTTCAGACAATACCGAGACCGACGACGCTTTCCTCGAGCGAGAACTCGGCCTGGCCGCGCGCGGCATCGAACTGGTCAAGATGGAAGGCCGCGTCTTCCTGCGTTTCTCGGGCGAGATCCAGTACGAGGGACTGCGCGTGCCCTACCGCCTGGTGCCGGGCCGCGGCGTGCTGGCCAAGCCGAGCAAGTGGCGCAAGATGGACTTGCTGGCGCGGCGCGAGCTGATCGAGGAACGCACGGGCGAAGCGGACCTCCAGCGCCTGCATGCCGAGACCGAGGAATTCGTGCGCGACATCGCAGAAGACGCCGACGAATTCGGCTGGGACCCGATGCTATTTCTCGACGTGCTCGACGAGCTGGAAACCTCGGAGCCGGCCGAATACGTGTTCCAGCGCATCTCGCAGCGCCTGACCCACGCGGTCGAGCGCGAGTCCGAAGAGCGTCACGCGGCGCGCACCAAGGAGAGCATCAACCTGGCCGAGTATCCGCGTTCGTTCGAGGTCGCCAGCCGCATGCAGCGCAAGTTCATCGCCCTGCTGGGGCCCACCAACTCGGGCAAGACCCACCGCGCGATGGAAGCGCTGGCCAAGGCCGGCAGCGGCGTCTACCTGGCGCCGCTGCGCCTGCTGGCGCTGGAGAACTACGAGCGCCTGCAGGCCGCGCGGCCGCATGGCGAGCCGATCAAGGTCAGCCTGATCACGGGCGAGGAACGGCGCACGGAAGAGGGCGCGACCCACGTCGCCAGCACGGTCGAGATGCTCGACACCAAGACGCCGGTCGAAGTGGCCGTGATCGACGAGATCCAGATGCTGGCCGACCGTGACCGCGGCGCCGCCTGGACCACCGCCGTGGTCGGGGCGCCGGCCAACGTCGTGTACCTGGTCGGCGCCCCGGAAGCGCGGCGCGCGATCGAGGCGCTGGCCGAGCGCCTGGAAGTGCCGCTCGAAGTCCATGTGTTGAAACGCATGGGGCCACTGTCGATGGAACCGAACAGCGTGCGCAAGCTGTCGAACCTGCGTCGTGGCGACGCCGTGATCTGCTTCTCGCGGCGCGAAGTCTTGATGTGGCGCGACATGATCACCGAGAAGGGCCTGTCGGTGGCGACTGTGTACGGCAACCTGTCGCCCGAGGTGCGCCGCGCCCAGGCCGAGCGTTTCCGTGAAGGACAGGCCGACATCGTGGTCGGCACCGATGCGCTGGCGATGGGCCTGAACATGCCGATCGAGCGCATCGTGATGACCACCACGGTCAAGTACAACGGCGTCGAGGAAGAAGAGATCCCGGCGGCGCTGGCCAAGCAGATCGCGGGCCGGGCAGGGCGCTATGGCGTGCACGAGGAGGGTTTCGTCGCCGGCTATGACGACGACACCCACCATGTGATGCGCGCACTCATGAAAGAGAAGATTCCGCCGGTGGCCGCCACCGGCTTCGCGGTCGCGCCGTCGCTCGAGCAGCTGCACCGCATCTCGGCGGTGACGGGCGAGACCTCGCTGGTCAAGCTCTTGAGGCGCTTCGTCCACAATATCGACGTGCCGGACGGCTTCTTCTATCCGCGCATTACCGAGGAACAGAACGAGCGCGCCGAATGGCTCGACACGCTGCCGCTGTCGGTGGCCGAGAAGTTCATGCTGTCGCTGGTGCCGATCTCGAGCCGCGTGCCGGTGCTGCAAAGCGCCTGGGAACACTGGGCGCTGTCGCTGGCCAAGAAGAAGGTGGTCAAGCTGCAGCCGAACCCGAATCCACAGCACCTGTTCACCATGAACCTCCAAGAAGTCGAGGATACCTGCCGCGTGTATTCGGCGTATGCCTGGCTGGGCTACCGCGAGCCGGAATACTTCCCCAGCATCGAACTGGCCCAGGAGCTGGCGCGCGAGGCCGCGGAGCGGGTCGATGCGATCTTGCAGCAGCAGAATTCAGCGGCGCGCAAACGGCAAGGCGGCAGGCCGGGCGGCAAGCAGGGCGGCGGCAAGCGGCGTTGAGCGCGGCCGACTAGACGCTTTACTCGAACCGGGTGCGCGTTCCCGGTGTACGATGCCGTTTTTTACAACAACATCGAGACACCCGTGAATACCAAGCACACCCCGGAAACCTTCAACGAGTTCGGCGCCAAGTTCCTCCCTGGCCACCTGGGCATCCACATCCTCGAGGTCAGCCCCGGCAAGCTGGCCGCCGAGATGAAGGTCGAGCCGCACCTGCTGGCCCCCAACGGCTACCTGCACGCCGGCAGCGTGGTCACCCTGGCCGATACCTGCGCCGGCTATGGCTGCGTCAGCAACCTGCCGGAAGGCGCCCAGAACTTCACCACCATCGAACTCAAATCGAACCACCTGGGCACCGCCCGCGAAGGCACGCTGGCCTGCACCGCCACCGCCGTCCACCTGGGCCGCACCACGCAGGTGTGGGACGCTACCGTCACGGACCAGGCCAGCGGCAAGACCATCGCCCTGTTCCGCTGCACGCAAATGATCCTCTACCCGAAGGCGTAAGGAATCAGCCGGCCAGTTCCTTCTCGATCAGCTTGTGGACGGCCGCGAAATCAGGTTCGCCCACATAGGTCTTGATGATGCGGCCCTGCTTGTCGATCAGGAAGGTGGTCGGGGTCAGGGTAACGTCGCCGAACTGGCGCGCGATATCGCCCGCCGAATCGAGCGCCACCTTGAACGGCAGCTGGCGCTGCTCGGTGAAGTTGAGCACGTAGTCGGGCCGGTCGTACTGCATCGCGACCGCGACGAACTCCAGGCCCTGGTCCTTGTACTTGTTGTAGGTCGCGACCATGTCCGGCATCTCCTTGACGCAGGTGACGCAGGACGTGGCCCAGAAATTCACCATCACGACCTTGCCGCGCAGGGACTCGGTGGAGATCTTCTCTCCGGCGATGCTGATGAAGGTGACGCTAGGGGCCTGGGTCGTGCTGCTGAACGAGGCATAGCCGATGCCGGCCAGGGCGAGCACCACGGCGCCGATGGCGGCGGGCTTGAACCAGGAACGGGGAGCGGATGAAGGCGTGGATGCGGTCATGGTCGATCGGATAAAAAAAAGCGGCAGGACCATTATAGTCCCGCCGCCCTCGAAGGTTTGACAGACCTTCCGGATTAGTCCAGCGAAGCCTGCGCAGGGCTGTTCTGCCGCACGCGCGCGTCTTCCTCGCTGATGTATTCGAAGATCTTCACCACGCGGGTCACGCCCGAGACGCCCTTGGCGACATCGGCGGCGATATTGCCTTCGCGCGGAGTGACGAGGCCCATCAGGTAGACCACGCCGCGTTCGGTGGTGACCTTGAACGAGATCGCCGACACCGTCTTCATGTCCACCAGGCTGGTCTTGACCTTGGTGGTGATCAGCGCGTCGTTCGAGCGCGAGGTATAGCTCGACGAACCCGAGATCTGCAGCTCGTTGATGACCGATACCACGTTGGCGATCGCGCGCACCTGGCGCTCGGCCGCCTGCTTCATCGCTTCGTCGCGCACTTCGCCGGTCAGCAGCACGCGGCGGTTGAAGCTGGTGACGTTGATATTGCCGGCGTCGCCGGTGACTTTGCGCATCTCGAGTTCGGCCTTGACCGTGATCGACTTGTCCTCGGTCTGGGCGCCCAGGGTGCGGCGGTCGACCGTCGAGACGGCGCCGGCCACGCCAGCGCCGACGATCAGGCCGAAGCAGCCCGACAGTGATGCCGCCAGGGCGGTACCCAGCACGACTTTGGTCAACAGCGCGGCCATGGGCCGGCGGGTATTACGCATTCTCGTCTCCTCCGAACAGCGCGACGTCGATGCCGTCGCAAATGCAGTGAATGGCGCACAGGTGGACTTCCTGGATGCGGGCGGTGCGCGCATGCTGGACGTTGATGTGCACGTCGGCGTCGGTCAGCAGCTTGGCCAGGGCGCCGCCGTCCTTGCCGGTGAAGGCCACGATGCGCATCTCGCGCTCCAGGGCCGCCTCGACCGCGGCCAGCACATTGGCCGAGTTGCCCGAGGTCGAAATCGCCAGCAGGATGTCGCCGGCCTGGCCGAAGGCCTGCACCTGCTTCGAGAAGATCTCCCTGAAGCTGTAGTCGTTGCCGACCGCGGTGAGGATCGAGGTGTCGGTGGTCAGGGCGATCGCCGGGAGCGGGAAGCGCTCGCGCTCGAAACGGCCGACCAGCTCGGCCGCGAAGTGCTGGCAGTCGGCGGCCGAGCCGCCATTGCCGCAGGCCAGGATCTTGTTGCCGTTGGAGAGGGCGCCGAACATGAGTTCGACCGCCGCCGAAATGGAAGGAGCCAGGGTGGCGGCCGACTTCATCTTCAGGTCGGCGCTCTCCTGGAAGTGAGCGAGGATGCGTTGTGTATTCATAGCCGGGAATTATAGTGCAGTGGCAACCCTACCTGAGCAAGCCCAGTAAAAATTGCTTACACTTCAATGATGTTCCGCAACCAATCGATCTGCTCGCCATCGATGGCGACCAGGTCGAAACGGCAGGGAGGAGTGACGGGAAAACGCAACAGATAGACTTGCGCAGCGCATACGAGGCGGCGCATCTTGGCAGGGGTAATGCTGGCGGCCGCGCCGCCGTGCCCGCGGTCGGCGCGCTGGCGCACCTCGACGAACACCAGGGTTGCGCCATCGCGCATGATCAGGTCGATCTCGCCGCCCTTGCAGCGAAAGTTCTGCTCGACCGGGGATAGCTTATTGCGTCGCAAATAGGCGAGGGCAGCGCGCTCCCATTCCTGGCCCTGGGCCTGCCTTCTGGACAGGCGCGCGGGCCACATCTCATAACCCCGTGGAAACCGGTTCGAACACGCGGCGTGCGCGCGGCAGGCTGTCACCGCCGGCGTCGTCGGTGAGGATTTCGTCGTTCGGGCCCTTGTCGTTTACCACGACGCCGGTCTCGATGCGGCGGAAGGCGCGGTCGCCCTGTCCCATATTGACCGACAAGCGCCCGGTGGCGCCATCGAGTTCGAACGAGCCGCCAGGGCGCTGCGCCAGTTCGCGTGCGACGCGGTAAGCGTCGATGCCAAGGGCGTACAGGCGCTGCGGGTCGAGGCCCTGGCCGCCATTGCTGAAGCGCGGATAGCCGGCGACGGCCGGATGGTCGGGCTGCACGGTCCAGGGCAGGTCGAGGAAGCGCACGCCGACCAGTTCGGCCGGTACACTGGCCGGATCGAGGCCGGGGTTGACCGAGGCGGCGCCATAGGTCGGCAGCGAGGTGCCGATCGCGCTACGCACCTGGCGCAGACTGTTGGCGTCGAGCGCGGCATAGACCAGCTGCGGCGCTTCGCTTGATAAGCGCGCACGCAGCTCGGCCAGCGCATTGGCGTCGACATAGGCACCGTCGGCCGGCAGTTCGACGGTGGTCTGGCTGCGGCCGAGCTCGGACCAGCGCTGGCTGAAGGCGCCCGACAGGCGCTGCTGCCAGGCGGCGCGGCCGGTAATCACCAGGGCCTGGCCGGCCGGTTGCTCGCCGGCGGCCCATTCGGCGACCTGGCGCGCTTCGTCTTCGAGCGACAGGCCGATCACCAGCATCTGGCGCGGCAGCGGGGAGTTCAGTTGCGGGTGGTTCAGGGCGATGGTCGGCTTGGCGACCGCGCCGCTGGTGGCCAGGGCCGCGACGGCGGAACGCGCCAGCGGGCCGACCACGATATCGTTTTGCTCGGCCGCGCCGTGATAGGCGTCGAGCGCCGCCTGCGACGAGTCGCCGGTCGGCACCAGGTTGACGGTGACGCCTTCAGGCTGCTGTCCATGCGCCGCCATGAAGCCGGCGCGCACCGCCTCGGCCGGCTGGGCCAGGGCTTGCGAATCGAGCGGCAGCAGCAGCGCCATGCGCACGGCCGGCCCGGTGTAAGGCGCAGACACGGATGCCGACGGCGACGACGGGCGCATGCTGCCGTCGGCGCTTGGCGGCAGTTCGACCGGATTGGTTTGCACACCACTTTCAGGACGCGGCGGGGGCGTGTAAGCTGGCGCCGGCGGCGGCGCATTTGTGACCGGCACCCCGGGACTGCACACGCCACCCGGCATGCCGCAACCGGTATCGGGAGGCAGCGGCGTGCTGCCGCAGCCGGCCAGCAGTGTCAATACGGCAGCAGCGAGCAAGCCCGGTAGATTTTTTTTCTTCAGCATCGGAACCCTTTATGACAGATCAGCAGACCATCGACATCGCCCGACTTCCCGTCATGGGCGAGGCGGCCCAGCAGTCCTATCCTACCGCAACGCTGTACGTCGTGGCTACTCCGATCGGCAACGTCACCGACATCACCCTGCGTGCGCTGCACCTGCTGGCGCTGGCCGACGTGGTCGCCTGCGAGGACACGCGCAAGACCGGCGCACTGCTGCAGCGCTTCGGTTTGAGCCAGCCGACCATCGCCGCGCACCAGCACAACGAGCGTGAAGTGGCGGACAAGATCGTCGAGCGCCTGCGGGCCGGGCAGCGCGTGGCGCTGGTGTCCGACGCCGGCACGCCGGGCGTGTCCGATCCCGGCGCGCGCATCGTCGACGCCGTGCGCGCCGCCGGCCTGAACGTGGTGCCGCTGCCCGGTCCGTCGGCCGCGATCGCGGCGCTGTCGGCTAGCGGACTGGTCAACGACCGCTTCCACTTCGTCGGCTTCCTGCCGGCCAAGGCCAGGGGCCGCGAGGCGGCGCTGGCATCGCTGGTGCGCGAGACCTCGACCCTGGTGTTCTATGAGGCGCCGCACCGCATCGTCGATTGCGTGGAGGCGCTGGCGGCGGCTTTCGAGCCGACCCGGCAGGTGGTGTTCGCGCGCGAGCTGAGCAAGATGTTCGAGGAAGTGCACCGCTGCGAGCTGAAGGATGCGCTGGGTTGGGTCAAGGCCGACCAGCACCGTGAACGGGGTGAATTCGTGGTGCTGGTGGCGGGGGCGGTCGAGGCTTCTGACGCGGAAGACGCGCAGGCCGAGCGCATCTTGCAAATCCTTTTGCGCGAGTGCAGCGTGAAGCAGGCGGCGAACCTGGCGGCGCAGATTACGGGTCGCAAGAAGAATGCGCTCTACGAGCGGGCGTTGCAGATCAAGGGTGAATGACAGCCCCTGCTCACCACTTGCACCCTGAATCTTTCTTGTCCATCAATAAATAAACTGGCGCCAGCAGCCCGCCGGGAATACCGTCCTTGCAATCGCGCCGCTTGGCTTGCTGGATGCTGCGCGCCAACTTCGACTCGGTCTGCAAGGCCGGTTCAGGAAATTGCGCCAGCGCCGTGCCTGCCTTCGACGGATCGCGCAGGTTCGCATTGGCGCGCGCCACTTCGCGTGCGGCGTTCATGTCGAACCTGGGCGCCGGCGCCGATGCCTCATCCTGTTGCACGACGAATGGATCGGGCGCGACGCTGGCGCTTTCCGGGACCGCGATGACGGCTTGCGGTGGCGTCGGCCGCGTCGCGCGTGGTGCGACGGGTGCGCTCGGGGCTGCCGGTGCGGGGCGGGCGACTTCCGGCGCGGGTGGCGGCGGTAGCGGTGCAGGAGGCGCGATCATGACGGAGAGCACCGTCGGTTCGGCCAGCCCGATCTCCATGGTCTTGAACGTCGTATTCCGATACGCCAGCAAGAACAAGGCGTGCACTGCGATGGATACCGCGACGCCGGCGATAATGCGCCGGTTGCTTCGTTGCAGGCTGACCGGCTCGCCAAAGCTTAGCGCCATATGCATGACATACCTACCTCAACTTAACTTTAGAAAACTACCAGCTCACTATTTTGCAACGAAAACTTGACCGGGTCACGCGAAACCGATATGATCTCGCTTCTTCGGAGTGTAGCGCAGCCCGGTAGCGCACCTGGTTTGGGACCAGGGGGTCCAAGGTTCGAATCCTTGTACTCCGACCAGCATTAAGAAAAAAGCCGACAACGTGAGTTGTCGGCTTTTTTCGTTGTGGCCCGGTTTTTCGATGCGGTGGGTTGCGCCGACTGTCGACGCGTGGACAGCATAGCCATCCACCCTGACGCCGCGGTGGCGGTGCCTGCCTACCCGGCGCGCTTGGCAGCGATCGCGTTGCCGGCGCGGCTGATGCTCTTGCGGCCCAGCTGCTGCGAGATGAACAGCCCGGCGTCGACCACCTGGTCGAGATCCACGCCGGTCTCGATGCCCAGGCCCTGCATCAGGTACAGCACGTCCTCGGTCGCCACGTTGCCGGTCGCGCCCTTGGCGTAAGGGCAGCCGCCCAGGCCGGCCACCGAGGAGTGGAAGATCGCCACGCCCACTTCCAGCGCCGCATAGATGTTCGCCAGCGCCTGGCCGTAGGTGTCGTGGAAGTGACCGGCAAGTTGCGCGATCGGGAATTCCTGCGCCGCGCGCAGCATCACGGCTTGCGTCTTGCGCGCGGTCGAGACGCCGATGGTGTCGGCGATGTCGATCTCATCGCAACCGAGGTCGCGCATGCGCGCCACGACGTCGCCGACGGCGTCCAGCGGGACGTCGCCCTGGTAGGGACAGCCGAAGGCCGTGCTGATCGAGCCGCGCAGGCGCAGGCCGTGTTCCCTGGCCGCGCGCGCCACCGGCTCGAAGCGCGCGATCGATTGGGCGATCGAGCAGTTGATGTTCTTCTGCGAGAACGCTTCCGAGGCCGCTCCGAACACGACCACCTCGTCGGCGCCGCCGCTGAGTGCGGCCTCGAAGCCCTGCATATTCGGCACCAGCGCCGAATAGATGGTGCCGGGACGGCGCTCGATGCGCGCCAGCACCTCGGCGCTGGTCGCCATCTGCGGCACCCACTTGGGCGAGACGAAGGCGGCCGCCTCCACGTTGACGAAGCCGGCACGCGCCAGGCGCTCGACCAGTTCGACCTTCACGTCGGCGTTCAGGGCTTCCTTCTCGTTCTGCAGGCCGTCGCGCGGACCGACTTCGACGATCTTGACCCTGGTTGGCAGGGTGGGTTGGTGGGGCATGTCAGTATCCAAGTTGGCGGTCGACGAGGTCGTCGACGGGTTGGCCGTCCTCCAGCGCTTTCACCTTGTCGGCGATCTGGCGCACGGCGTCGAGGCGCATGGTGAGCGCCGAGATATGCGGGGTGAGGT
Organism: Telluria sp. RT2P19; assembly: GCF_059685725.1. NCBI lineage: Bacteria > Pseudomonadati > Pseudomonadota > Betaproteobacteria > Burkholderiales > Oxalobacteraceae > Telluria > Telluria sp. RT2P19. The sequence continues at coordinate 232,634 of NZ_JCASIL010000005.1, read as the reverse complement.
TAATCCGTGGTTCGTTCCAGAACGGATGCGGGGCCGGCAGCGGTTCGTGGCGGAACACGTCGAGCGTGGCGCCGGCGATGTGGCCCGAGCGGATCAGCGTCATCAGGTCGGGTTCGGCCAGGATCGCGCCGCGCGAGACGTTGATCAGGTAGGCGCCGGGCACCAGCTTGCCCAGCCGATGGCGGTCGAGCAGGTTGGTCGTCTCGGGCGTCAGCGGCAGCAGGCAGACCAGCACGCGCGTGCCATGCAAGAAATCATCGAGTCCCTCCATGCCGGCATAGGTCGGCACGCCGGGGATATCCTTCGGGCTGCGGCTCCAGCCGCGTACCGGAAAGCCGAAATGGCGCATCGCCTCGACTACCGGCATGCCCAGCCGGCCCAGGCCCATGACGCCGATCGTGAACGACTCTTTCGGATGCTGGGGCAGCGGATTCCAGGCGCCGTGGCGCGCCTGCTGTTCGTATTCGTCGAAGCGCCTGAAGTAGCGCAGCACCGCGTGCGCCACGTACTCGGCCATCTGCACGCCCATGCCGGCGTCGCCCAGGCGCACCAGCGGCACACGTGGCAGGGCCTCGCCGAACTTGAGCACGGCGTCGACGCCGGCGCCCATCAGGAAGATCGCCTTGACCTCTTGCAGCTGGGCCAGCAGGCCGGGCGCCGGGTTCCACAATACCGCGTAATCGCAGGGGGCCAGCAACTGGCCCTCCTTCCAGGTGACCGTCTCGACGCCTGGCATCACGGCCGAGAGCTCGCGCTCCCACGGCTCGATGACGCCATCGCCCCGGTACAGGACAATGCGCATGTCTCCCCCTCGTTTTTGTCAGGGTGGTTGTTGTAGGTGTTCTTTACGCTGCCTTGAAAGCCAGCAGCGGCGCGCCATCCGCCACCTGGTCGCCGACCTGGTACAGCACTTCTTCCACCAGGCCATCGCTCGGCGCGGAAATGGTATGTTCCATTTTCATCGCTTCCATGATTACCAGCGGCTCGCCCTTCTTGACGTCCTTGCCGGACTGGGCCAGCACCGCGACCACCTTGCCCGGCATCGGCGCCGTCAGGCGGCCGCCGGCGGCTTCAGTCTCGCCGGCATGTGCCATCGGGTCATTGTACGTCAGCGTGTGATGACGGCCCCCGGTAAACACATGGAATGCGTCGCCGTCGCGGCGCACGCAACCGTGCAGGGCGGTGTCGCCCAGGTGCAGGGCGAGTTCGGCATCATTTCGCGATACCAGCGCGACGCGCTGGCGCTGGCCGTCGAGGTCGATTTCCCAACTATCTTTGTGGTAGGTCAAACCGACGCGGTAGTCGCCGTACTCGTCGGCGAACGACAGCGTGCGGCGGTAGTCGCCATTCATGCGCCAGCCGCGCGCCTGGCGCCATGGGTCGACATCGTTGGCGGCGCCGTGAACAGTTTCCGTGTCAAGGAGGGCGAGCGCGGCCAGGGCCAACGCGCCGAGCGGGGCAGGGGCCGCAGGCGGGAAAAGTGTTGATTGGTTGCGCTCGATCAAACCCGTATCGAGATCGGCGCGCGAGAACGCCTCGCCTTCGACCAGGCGCTTCAGGAAGGCGAGATTGGTGGCCAGGCCGACGATACGGAACTCGGCCAGGGCCTGCGCCATGCGCGCCAGCGCCTGGGTGCGGTCGGCGCCCCAGACGATCAGCTTGGCGATCATCGGATCGTAGAACGGCGAGATCGCATCGCCTTCGCGCACGCCGGAATCGACGCGCACGGCGGCAGGCGCGATTGCTCCACCGACACCATCGGCGCCGAGCTCGAACGCCACCGCCCGCGGCACGTCCATGTGGCGCAAGGTGCCGATCGACGGCAGGAAGCCTTTCTCCGGGTTTTCGGCATACACGCGCGCCTCGATCGCGTGACCGTGGATGGCCAGTTCATGCTGCTTCTTCGGCAGGGGCTCGCCGAAGGCGACGCGCAACTGCCATTCGACCAGGTCGGTCCCGGTGATCATTTCAGTCACCGGATGCTCGACCTGCAGGCGGGTGTTCATCTCCATGAAGTAGAACGAGCCGTCCTGGTTGGCGATGAATTCCACCGTGCCGGCGCCGACGTAGCCGACGGCGCGCGCGGCGTTCACCGCCGCTTCGCCCATGGCGGCGCGGCGCGCGGCCGGCATGCCGGGAGCCGGCGCTTCTTCGAGCACCTTCTGGTGGCGGCGCTGCACCGAGCAGTCGCGCTCGTGCAGGTAGACGCAGCTACCCAGGCTGTCGGCGAATACCTGGATTTCGATGTGGCGCGGGCGGATCAGGTATTTCTCGACCAGCACCTTGGCGTCGCCGAACGAACTGATGGCTTCACGCTGGCATGAGGCCAGCGCGGCCTCGAAATCCTCCGAACGCTCGACCACGCGCATGCCCTTGCCGCCGCCGCCGGCACTGGCCTTGAGCAGCACCGGATAGCCGATGCGGTCGGCCTGCTGGCGAAGAAAAACAGGGTCCTGTTCGTCGCCATGGTAGCCCGGCACCAAAGGCACGTTGGCGCTTTCCATCAGCTGCTTGGCGGCCGACTTCGAGCCCATCGCGCGCATCGAGGAGGCCGGTGGGCCGATGAACACCAGGCCGGCGGCCTGCACCGCATCCGCGAACTCGGCGTTCTCGGACAGGAAGCCGTAGCCGGGATGGATCGCCTGCGCGCCGGTGGCCTTGGCCACTTCGATGATCTTCGCGCCTTTCAGGTAACTGTCCTTGGCGGCCGCGGGGCCGATCAGGACTGCCTCATCGCACACCGCGACATGCTTGGCGCCGGCGTCGGCTTCCGAGTACACGGCGACGGTACGAATACCCATGCGGCGCGCGGTGGCGGCGACACGGCAGGCGATTTCGCCACGGTTGGCGATGAGGATCTTGGTGAACATGCGCTTTATCTTTCGCTTATGGTTGTTCGGAGGTTGGCGCGGCCGTGTCTCCCCGGTCGCGCAGGACGGTGCATCAGCAGCCGCAGGCTTCCTTCTGCACCGAATCGAGCGTGGCGGCGCGCGTTTTCAGGCCCAGCTTGGCCAGCAGCACGCGGTCGTCGTCGGCTTCGGGGTTGTCGGTGGTGAGCAGCTTGTCGCCGTAGAAGATCGAGTTGGCGCCGGCCATGAAGCACATTGCCTGCACCGCTTCGCCCAGCTCGCGGCGGCCCGCCGACAGGCGCACGCGCGCCTGCGGCATGGTGATGCGCGCCACCGCGATGGTGCGCACGAATTCAATCGGGTCGAGCTTTTCCATGCCGTGCAGCGGCGTGCCAGCCACCTGTACCAGGTGGTTGACCGGCACCGATTCCGGATACGGATTCAGGTTCGCCAGCTGGGCGATCAGGCCGGCGCGCTGCTCGCGCGTCTCGCCCATGCCGACGATGCCGCCGCAGCAGACCTTCAGGCCCGCTTCGCGCACGCGGCCCAGCGTGTCCAGGCGGTCCTGGTATTCGCGGGTCGAGATGACGTTGTTGTAGAAGTCGGGCGCGGTATCGATATTGTGGTTGTAGTAGTCCAGGCCCGCCTTCTTGAGCTGCTCGGCCTGGCCGGCCTCCAGCATGCCCAGGGTGGCGCACGTCTCCATGCCCAGCGCCTTCACTTCACGCACCATGGTCTCGACCTTTTCCATGTCGCGTTCCTTCGGGCTGCGCCAGGCGGCGCCCATGCAGAAGCGGGTCGCGCCGCTGGCTTTCGCCGCGCGCGCCGCATCCAGCACGGTGTCGATGTCGAGGATCTTCTTGGCTTCGACGCCGGTGTCGTAGCGCGCCGCCTGCGGGCAGTAGCCGCAATCTTCCTCGCAGCCGCCGGTCTTGATCGACAGCAGGGTCGCCAGTTCGACGTCGCCGTCCGGGAAGTGTTCGCGGTGCAGGGTCGAGGCGCGGTGCATCAGTTCGGGGAACGGCAGCTCGAACAGCGCGAGCACGTCGGCCAGCGGCCAGGTCGCGTTCTCCGCAGGCTTGATGGCGGCCGCAGGGCGGTGCAGGGCGACGGTATTCATATTGGACATGGTGGTTCCTTCAGGACTGGCCACGCGTGGACGGCCATCCCGGCAGTCCAGCGAGATCGATGAATTCGGCCGCTGCGGCGGCCGTCGGTGTTTGCAGGCGCGGCACACGGCCCAGCAGCGGCGCCGGGATCCGCTGTGCCAGCGCCTCGATGTTTTCTTGCTCGAAGCCCATCTTGGGATCGGCTGTGTTGGCGACCCAGCCGGCCAGCACCAGGCCGCGCGCCACGATCGCTTCGACCGTGAGCAAGGCGTGGCTGATGCAGCCCAGGCGCATGCCGACCACCAGGATCACCGGCAGGTTCAGTTGTGCGGCCAGGTCGGCGCTGTCGAAGGTGTCGTTGAACGGCACCCGGAAGCCGCCCACGCCCTCGACCACGACCGCGTCGGACGCGGCCTGGATCTCGGCGAAGGCGGCGATGATCGGCACCACGTCGATGGTGACGTTTTCCAGCGCGGCGGCGATGTGCGGCGCCGCCGGTTCGCGCAGCATGTACGGGGTGGTGATCGACGAAGGGAGGTGCACGTTGCCGGCGTTAAACAGCATGTCGGCGTCGTCGTTGTGCAGCTGGCCGTCGCGCAGTTCGGCGCCGGCCGCCACCGGCTTCATGCCGCAGGCGCGCAGGCCGCTCTTTGCCAGCTTGTACAGGATGGCGCTCGACACCAGGGTCTTGCCGATCTCGGTATCGGTGCCGGTGACGAAGCAGGCAAAGCGCGGCGACAGGCCATCGATGGCGCGCGCCTCGAGCTCCGGCTCCAGCGCCGGCTCGTCGAGATCGGCCTGCGGCACCACGGCCGGCGGCGCCGCGATCGGGACGTCGGTCTCGTTCAGGTTGTTCGGGTTGTTCATGGTGCGGCCTTTTCCAGTCTGTTGAGCGCCTGCGCCAGTTGCGCGACGTCGTCGATGCCGTGCGCGGCCGACAAGGTCACGCGCAGGCGCGCCGTGCCGGGCGCCACGGTCGGCGGGCGGATCGCCGGCACCCACAGGCCCTGCTCCTGCAAGGCCGCACTGGCTGCCAGCGCATCGTCGTTGCTGCCGATGATGACGGGCTGGATCGCGGTGTGCGAGCTCGCCAGTGTCCAGCGTTGGAATTCCAGCGATTCGCGCAATTGCCTGATGAGGCCCGCCAGGTGGGCGCGTCGTTCTTCGCCCTCGGCGCCGCCAATGATATCAAGGCTGGCGAGCAGGGCGTGTGCGAGGGCCGGCGGACAAGCCGTGGTGTAGATATAGGGACGGGCGCGCTGGATCAGCAATTCGATCACGCTGGCGTGGGCCGCGACGAAGGCGCCGCCGACGCCGGCCGCCTTGCCGAGCGTGCCCATATAGATCAGGTTGGGTGAGCGCAGGCCGAAATGTTCGAGCGCGCCGCGGCCATGTGTCCCCAGTACGCCGAAGCCATGGGCGTCGTCGACCACCAGCCAGGCGCCGTGGCGCTGGCATACTGCCAGCAGCCCCGGCAGCGGGGCCAGGTTGCCGTCCATGCTGAAGACGCTGTCGGTGACGACGATCCTGGTGCCGGCGCTGCTGGCCTGCAGCTGTGCTTCGAGCGCAGCGACGTCGCCGTGCGGGTAGACCGTGACGCCGGCCTTGGCCAGGCGGGCGCCGTCGATCAGCGAGGCGTGGTTCAGTTCCTCGGAAAAGATCATCGCGTCGGCATCCTGGCCCAGCGCGGTCAGGATCGCGAGGTTGGCCATATAGCCGGTGCACAGCGTGAGCGCGCGCCCCCGTTCCAGGTGCGGCGCCATCCATTCCGCCAGGCGCTCTTCCAGCACATGGTGGGCGCGGCCGTGGCCCGAGACCAGGTGCGAGGCGCCGCTGCCGGCGCCGTACAGCGACGCGCCTTCGCGCAAGGCCTCGATCACTTGCGGGTGCGCGGCCAGGCCGAGATAGTCGTTGCTGCAGAAGGCGAGCAGTTCGCGGCCGTCGACGATTTGTCGCGGCGCGCAGGCGCCGTCGGTGACGCGGCGCTTTCGCACCAGGCTGTGGGCGGCGAGCGCGTCGAGCTTGCGGTCGATGTGTGCGATCAGGTCCATGGTCAACCCGCGATCACCGACTCGAAGGTCTTGAGCGTGCGCGCAGCCAGGCCGGCGACGTCTTCGTCGTCCAGCACGTACGGCGGCATCAGGTAGACGGTGCGGCCGATCGGGCGCAGCAGCAGCTCGTTCTCGACCGCGGTCGAGAAGAAGCGGCGCGAGAAGGTCGAAGCGCGGTCAAGGTCTGGTTCGATCGCGTCGAAGGCGAAGATCATGCCGCGCTGGCGGAAGTGGCGTGCGCGTTCATGTTCGGCCAGCGGCGCCAATGCGATCGTCATCCTGGTCGCCAACTCGCGGTTGCGGTTCAGGACATCGTCTTGTTCGAAGATATCGAGCGTGGCCAGCGCCGCGCGGCAGGCCAGCGGGTTGCCGGTGTACGAATGCGAGTGCAGGAAGCCGCGCGCAATGTCTTCGCTGTAGAAGGCTTGATAGATATCGTCGCGGGTGAGCACCAGCGACAGTGGCAGGTAGCCGCCGCTGATCCCTTTCGACAGGCAAAGAAAGTCCGGCCAGATGCCGGCCTGCTCGCTGGCGAAGAAGGTGCCGGTGCGGCCGCAGCCGACCGCGATCTCGTCGGCGATCAGGTGCACGTGGTGCTGGTCGCACAGGTCGCGCAGCAGCTTGAGGTACAGCGGGTCGTACATCGCCATGCCGGTCGCGCACTGCACCAGCGGTTCGACGATGATGGCGGCGATGTTGTCGCCGCGCTGTTCGAACAGGTCCTTCACTTCCAGGATCGCGCGGCGCGCCACGTCCTGGGCGGTCTCCCCTTCGCCCGCATTGCGCGCGTCCGGTGCGCTGACCACGGTGGATGCGCGCAGCAGCGGGCCATACGCATCCTTGAACAGCGGGACATCGGTGACCGACAGCGCGCCGATGGTCTCGCCATGGTAACTGCCCTGCAGGCAGACGAATTCCTGCTTGGTCGACTTGCCGGCGTTGCGCCAGGCATGGAAGCTCATCTTCATCGCGATCTCGACCGCCGACGCGCCGTCCGAGGCGAAGGTGGCGTGGCCCAGCGCGTGGCCGGTCAGTGCGGACAGGCGCTCGGCCAGTTCCACTACCGGCGCATGCGTGAAGCCGGCCAGCATCGCATGTTCGAGCTTGTCCAGCTGGTCCTTCAGCGCGGCGTTGATGCGCGGGTTCGCGTGGCCGAACATATTGACCCACCAGGAGCTGATGCCGTCCAGGTAGCGCTTGCCGTCGTAGTCGTACAGCCACGGGCCCTTGCCGTGGCTGACCGCGATCAGCGGCACCTCTTCGTGGTGCTGCATTTGCGTGCAGGGATGCCATACGCTGCGCAGGCTGCGCGCGATCCACTCGGAAGAGGTCGATTGAGTCACTTCAGGTTTCCAATATCTATGAATGTAGCCATGTCGGCTTGCGTTTTTCGAGGAAGGAAGCCACGCCTTCGCGTCCCTCGAGCGAAGCGCGGATGGCGGCGATGCGCCCGGCCGTATCCGCCAGCAGGGCATCGTCGACGGTCTTGCCGACGATCTCGCGCACCAGCGTCTTGGCTTCCTTCACGGCGTTCGGGCTGTTATTGACCAGGGACTTGACGATACCGGCAACGGTTGCGTCCAGCGCATCGGCGCTGACGACTTCATGGACGAAGCCGATGCGGCGCGCCTGCGCCGCATCGAAGCGCTCGGCGGTAAGAAAATAGCGGCGCGCGGCCTGCTCGCCCATGGCCTTGATCACGTAAGGCGAGATGGTAGCCGGAATCAGGCCGAGCTTCACTTCGGACAGGCAAAAACCGGCGCTGTCCACGGCAACCACGATGTCGCAGGCGGCCACCAGACCCATGCCGCCGGCGTAGCAATCGCCCTGGACCCTGGCCACGGTCGGTTTCGGGCACAGGTAGATCGTACGCAGCATGTCCGCCAGGCGCAGCGCGTCCTCACGGTTTTCTTCATGCGAGTAGCCGGCCATCTTCTTCATCCAGTTCAGGTCCGCGCCGGCGCAGAAGGACGGGCCGTTCGCGGCCATCACGATGGCGCGCACCATCTCGTTGCGTCCCAGTTCGTCGAAGGCCAGCGCCAGTTCGGCGATCGCATGTTCGTTGAAGGCGTTGCGCAGCTCGGGTCGGTCCAGGGTGACGGTGGCAACCTTGTCGGCGATCGCGATGGTGAGGGTTTGATAGTCCATGGTCATCTTTCCCTTACATGCGGAACACGCCGAACTTCGTGTCCTCGATCGGCTTGTTCATTGCCGCCGACAGGCCCAGGCCGAGCACCATGCGGGTATCAACCGGGTCGATCACGCCGTCGTCCCACAGGCGCGCGCTGGCGTAGTAGGGGTGGCCCTGGTGCTCATACTGGTCCTTGATCGGTTGCTTGAACGCGACTTCTTCGTCAAGCGACCACTGGCCGCCTTTCGATTCGATGCCATCGCGCTTGACGGTGGCCAGGACCGACGCCGCCTGGTCGCCGCCCATCACCGAGATGCGCGCGTTCGGCCACATCCACAGGAAGCGCGGCGAGAAGGCGCGGCCGCACATGCCGTAGTTGCCGGCGCCGAAAGAGCCGCCGATGATGACGGTGAACTTCGGCACCGCGGCGGTGGCCACCGCCGTGACCATCTTGGCGCCGTTGCGCGCGATGCCTTCGTTTTCGTACTTGCGGCCGACCATGAAACCGGTGATGTTCTGCAGGAAGACGAGCGGAATCTTGCGCTGGCAGCACAGTTCGATGAAGTGGGCGCCCTTCAGCGCCGACTCCGAGAACAGGATGCCGTTATTGGCGATGATGCCGACCTTCATGCCGTAGATATGGGCGAAGCCGCACACCAGGGTCGTGCCGTAGCGCGCCTTGAACTCGTCGAATTCGCTGCCATCGACCACGCGCGCGATCACTTCGCGCACGTCGAACGGTTTACGGGTATCGACCGGGATCACCCCGTACAGTTCTTCGGGTGCGTACTTAGGCCCGACGCTGTCGCGCAGCGCGCCCGGCATTGCGCCCGACCCCGGCTTGACCCGGTTCAGGTTCGAGACGATGGTGCGCGCCAGCGCCAGCGCGTGCGGGTCGTTCTGGGCCAGGTGGTCGGCCACGCCCGACAGGCGGGTATGGACGTCGCCGCCGCCCAGGTCTTCGGCGCTGACCACTTCGCCGGTCGCGGCTTTTACCAGCGGCGGGCCGCCGAGGAAGATCGTGCCCTGTTCCTTGACGATGATCGATTCATCGCTCATCGCCGGCACATAGGCGCCGCCCGCGGTGCACGAGCCCATCACGACGGCGATCTGCGGGATGCCCTTGGCGGAGAGATTCGCCTGGTTGTAGAAGATGCGGCCGAAGTGGTCGCGGTCGGGGAACACGTCGTCCTGGTTGGGCAGGTTGGCGCCGCCCGAATCGACCAGGTAGATGCAGGGCAGGTTGTTCTGCTCGGCGATCTCCTGCGCGCGCAGGTGTTTTTTCACCGTCATCGGATAGTAGGTGCCGCCCTTGACGGTGGCATCGTTACAGACGATCACGCATTCCTGGCCGGACACGCGGCCGATGCCGGTGATGATGCCCGCGCTGGGGGCGGCGCCGTCGTACATCTCGTAGGCGGCCAGTTGCGAGAATTCGAGGAAGGGGGTGCCTGGATCGAGCAGGTGTTCGACGCGCTCGCGCGGCAGCAGCTTGCCGCGCGCAACGTGCTTGGCGCAGGCGGCTTCGCCACCGCCCTTGGCCAGTTGCGCGACGCGCGCGCGCAAGTCGTCCACCACCGCCTGCATCGCGCTGGCGTTGGTCTTGAAGTCCTCGCCGCGCGGGTTCAGTTTGCTTTCGATCTGGGGCATGTGCCGTCCTCTTTTCTCGTCTCTTCTTCGTCCGCCTAGGGCGGTCACTTCTTGTCGGGGAAACTGCCGTCCAGGTAGAACCAGCGAAGCGCGCCATCCGGGCCGGGCTCGCGCACGAAGCGGCTGACTTCGTGCATGCGCTGCGCACGGCCGCCGACCTTGAAGCGGGCGACGAATTCGACCGTGTCGCGGTTCGGGTCTTGCTCTGGATCGTCCGGCAATTCTGCTTTACGTTGACGTAAACGTAAAGCAGTTTTTATCTCGAGTCCGAGCCAGCGCACGGGCTCGGCGTCGTCGAGGATTGCTTCCTGCGGACGGGTGCTGGCATGCCAGGTGGCAACAAGATACGGTTCGTCCTTGAGCGTGAACGCCGTATAGCGCGAGCGCATCAGGGTTTCGGCGGTCGGCGCCATGGCCGTGCCGGCCAGGTAGGGACCGCAGCAGCGCTCGAAAGCGGCGCCGCCGCAAGGGCAGGCAGAGGTGGGACGCGTGGACATGGCGGCAATTATCCGCGATTTCGCCGACGCCGGTCATGCGCGGTGCATGAGCGTCAATCCTGGTGCTTATGTGACAACAACGGTGTCAGTGACGCAGCGTCAACCCATCGAGCGCGAATGGCGGCGCCTTCCCCTGCACCAGCTCGGCCAGCACCGCCGCCGTCCCGCAGGCAAAGGTAAAGCCCAGCGGCCCGTGCCCGACATTCAGCCACAGATTGTCATAGCGGGTGGCGCCGACGATCGGCGCGCTGCTCGGCGTGGCCGGCCGCAATCCGGCCCACACCGCTACTTGCGAATAATCCGCCGCGCGCGGCATGGTTTCGCGCACCTGGCGCGTGAGGCCTTCGACCCGCTTCGGATCGTGGCGCAGGTCTTCGCCCACCATGTCGACCATCGCCGCCACCCGCAGCCGGTCGCCGATGCGCGCATACAGCACCTTGCGTTCGAAATCGGTGACGCTGATCTCGGGCGCCACGTCATCCTGGCGAATCGGCGCGGAGAGGCTGTAGCCCTTGAGCGGGTACAGGGGCAGGTGGATCCCGATCGATTCGGCCAGGTCGCGGCTCTGGATGCCGGCGGCCAGCACGTAGGCGTCCGCCGTGAGCAGGCCGCCGGCGGTTTCGACGCCGCGGATGCGTCCACGCTCGGCGTACAGGCCGCGCGCCTCGCCGTGCACGAAGCCGCGAAAACGCGGATGTGCGCGCAGGCGCCCGGCCAGGGCCACGCAGAAAGCGTGGCAGTCGGCCACCGCCTCGCCGGCGTTGTAGATGCCGCCGGCCAGCAGGTGCTGGCTTGCGCCGAGCGCCGGTTCGCGCGCGCCGCATTCCTCGGGCGACCAGACCTGGCCGGCGCCCGGCTTGGACGTAGCGGCGTCGAATACCTCGCGCGTGCGGTAGACCACCAGCTTGCCGGCGTCGCGCCAGTGGAAGGATTCGGGCGGCACCACCAGTTCGAGCTGCTGCATCGCGCGGCGCGACAACTCGCCCAGCTCGAGCAGCTTGGCCGTGGTGCGGCGGTTGACATCGGCGCGGCAGTGGGCCAGGAAGCTGGCCAGCCAGCGGTACTGGCGCAGGTCGGCTTCGGGCTTGAAGCGCAGCGGTCCGTCGGCCTGGAACAGCCATTTGAACGCCTTGAGCGGAATGCCCTCGTCGGCCAGCGGCGAGACGTAACGGTAGCTGAGCTGGCCGCCATTGCCGTAGCTGGCGCCGTTGCCGACTTCCGGCGCGCGCTCGAGCAGGGTAACGGCATGGCCGGCTTCCACCAGCCACCAGGCCGAAGCGAGGCCGACGACGCCGCCGCCGATGACGATTATGTGCTGCATGCCGGACTCGTTCGTTCAAATAAGGTTAACGAGCTTAGAGGCTGCTTGAACGGCCGGCCAATGAATGGTGGGGGCGAAGTCATAACCGGAATATATGCGCGCATCGTGGTGGTCATTCAGGCGGCTTGGCCGAGGATGGCGCGCCGCAATACGCTCCCCAGCACGCGCTCTTCGTAGCGCGCCAGCGCGGAGTCGCGGCCCGGGTTGGCCGCCGGGTCGCGCGCGCTGCCGCCGGCCAGCACCACCACGCCGTTGCCGCGGCTGCGGTCCATGGCCAGGATCGAACGCAGGCCGTAGGCGTCGCCCAGGTGGCCGACCGCGCCAAAGCCCGGCGTCAGCCACATCCCGGGACGGTCGGGATAATGAGCGTTGCCCAGGCCGCGCGGACTGAGGATGCTGCCCAGCGGATTACCGTTGCCGCCAACGCCGTCGTAGGCCCAATGGCGCGCGAACATCCGCTCGACGGTCGCTTGCTGCAGCAGGCGCTGGCCCTGATGGACGCCGCCGGCCATCAGCATGCGCATGACGACGCCGAGGTCGCGCGCCGAGATGCGCAGGCCGCCGGTCGGGCTGAACGGCGTGGCGTTGGTCCCCGGGACGTAACCGTCCAGGCCGGGTGGCGGCTGGATGCCGGGGGCGTCGACTTGCGCGACCCAGGGCCCGTCTGGATTCCAGGTTTCGCTGTCCGCCGGGCGCTTGCGGTAGATTGTCGCCAGCCTGTCCTGCGCCGACTTCGGCAGGTCGGACGGGTTGTAGCCTGCCTCCAGGCCGAGCGGCTGCAAGAGCAGGCGCGCCATCAGGCGGTCGAAGCGTTCGCCTGTGACGCGTTCCATGATCGTGCCGACCAGGCCGAAGCCCAGGTTGCAGTAGCTATAGTAAGCGCCGTCCGGGCCGGCGACATTCGACCAGGCCGGTTGCACGTCCTTCAGCGCGGTCGCCGCCGGCCAGAAGTAGCCGCCGTCGTCGCGCAGCGAAGAGGTATGCAGCAGCAGGTGGCGCAGGGTGATCGGCTGCGCCGGGAAATGCGGATTGCGCAGCATGAAGCCGAGGTAGCCCGAGACGTCGGCCGCGAGGTCGACCTTGTTTTCTTCCAGCAGGCGCATCAGGCCGAGCGTGGTGACGAGCTTCGAGATCGAGGCGATGCGGTACAGCGTGTCAGGCGTGGCCGGACGGTCGGGGAAGGCGCCATTGCCGATCGTGCGGCGGCCGAACGCGCCTTCGTATACCGGCTGGCCGGCGCGCAAGGCTGTCACCGACAGGCTGGCCAGCGGGAATGTGGGGTCGTCGACGATGGCGGCCAGCTCGGCGTCGAGCGTGGAAGCCACGCCGCCCGCCCCTTGCGGCAGCGCCGCGAACAGCGGTTCCATCGCACCCAGCATGACCATGCCGAGCAGGGATCGTCTACCGTGATTCATTCCATTCCTTTTTTATTGGGTTTGCCGGATCAGGATACGGACAGCGCGAAACGCTTGCCTAATGAATAGCCGTAGGGAAGTCATAACTCTTTTGTATTGGTCTCAAGTGGTATGCTTCCACGGTATGAACACCCGCGTTCCCGGATTCCAGGTCAACCTGGACGACAACTCCCCCCTGTACATGCAGCTGGCGCGCAAGCTGGCGCAGGACGTGCGCGACGGCCGCTACCAGGCCGACCAGGCGTTGCCGTCCGAACGCATGCTGTCCGAACAGCTGGACGTCTCGCGCGTCACCGCGCGCAAGGCGATCGACCAGCTGGTCGAGCAGGGTCTCGTGGTGCGCCGCCGCGGCTCGGGCAACTACATCGCGCCGCGTATCGAGCAGCCGCTGTCCAATCTGTCGAGCTTTTCCGAGCAGCTGCAGCAGCGCGGCTATACCCCGCGCTCGGAATGGCTGCGGCGCGAAGTGGTATTGGCCGACGCCGACGAGCAGCTGTCCCTGGGCCTGTCGCCCGGCGCGCGGGTGGCGCGCCTGGAGCGCCTGCGCCTGGCCGACGACATCGTGATGGCCTACGAAGTCAGCCTGATTCCAGCCACCGTGCTGCCGCGGCCCGAGCGCGTGGCGGCCTCGCTCTACGCCCACCTGGGCAAGACCGGCCACCTGCCGGTACGCGCGCTGCAGCACATCCGCGCCATGAATGCCGACGCCGAACTGGCGGCGCGGCTCGATGTGCCGGAAGGCCGCGCGGTGCTGTTCATTACCCGCGTCGGCTACCTGGAGTCGGGCGAGCCGGTCGAGCTGACCCATTCCTACTGCCGCAGCGACCATTACGACTTCGTGGCCGAGCTGCGGCGGCCTACGCCGGGGGCGCCCGCATAACTTCCCGGCATGGCGGCGGCCGATCCTTTCATGGGATGGCTTGCCGAATTGGTATTACACTGGTTTTATCGAACTTGCTACTCCAGAGACGGCGATGCTCAATACCGAAACCCCTTCCCAGGCGCATGCCGCCCTCGACCAGTATCCGACCACTGAACTGGTGAATGTCTTCGTCGACGATCAGTTCCAGGCCGTCGAGGCGGTGCGCAATGCCGCGCCGCGCATCGCCGCCGCCGTCACCGCCGCGCTGCCGCGCATGGAAGCGGGTGGACGCCTGATCTACGTCGGCGCCGGCACCTCGGGCCGCCTCGGGTTGCTCGACAGCGTGGAGCTGTACCCGACCTTCTCCTGGCCGCATGGACGCGCGGTGGCGCTGCTGGCCGGCGGCAGCGACGCGATGTTCGTCGCGGTCGAAGGCGCGGAAGACGATTTCGAACAGGGCGGCGCCGACTTGCGCGGCGTGAACGTGGGCCCGGACGACGTGGTGCTGGCGATCGCCGCATCCGGCGGCACGCCCTACGTGCTGGGGGCGATCAAGGCCGCGCGCGCGGTCGGCGCGCTGACGGTGGGCTTCGCCAACAATCCGGATGCGCCGGTCACGCAGGAAGCCGAGATCGGCGTCACCCTGGATACCGGCCCCGAGGTCGTGTCGGGCAGCACGCGCCTCAAGGCGGGCACCTCGCAAAAGATCGCGCTGAACACCTTCTCGAGCGCGCTGATGGTCCGTTTGAACAAGGTCTACGGTAACCTGATGGTAGACTTGAAGGCTACCAATGCCAAACTGGTCAGGCGCGCGATCCGCCTCACCAGCTTCGCCACCGGCGCCGACGAGGAAGCCGCGCGGGCGGTGCTGGAGGAATGCGGATTCCACGTCAAGACCGCCATCGTGGCCTTGTCCAAACAAACCAGTGTCGAGCAGGCGCAAGCGCTGCTGGAAGCGGCGCGCGGCAGCGTGCGCCAGGCGCTCGCCTGAGGTATCCGCCTCAAGCGCGCCTTTCCCGCACCCCTGGCCTGCCGGCAGACGAAAGAGACATGCAGAAACCGCAAGAAAACCGCCCGTGGCTATGGGTGCCGTCCCTGTACTTCGCCCAGGCCATCCCCTATGTCGTGGTGATGAGCCTGTCCGTCATCATGTACAAGGACATGGGGGTCTCGAATTCCGACATCGCCTTCTATACCAGCCTGCTGTACCTGCCGTGGGTGATCAAGCCGCTGTGGTCGCCCATCGTCGACATGTTCGGCACCAAGCGCCGCTGGACCGTGCTGCTGCAGCTGGCGGTCGGCGCCTCGCTGATCGCGGTCGGCACCGTGTTGCACACGCCCGCCTTCTTCGCCGTGAGCCTGGCCGTCATGTGGGTCATGGCGTTCAGCTCGGCCACCCACGACATCTCGGCCGACGGCTTCTACATGCTGGGCCTGCGCCAGCAGCAGCAGGCCGCCTTCGTCGGCGTGCGCAGCACTTTCTACCGCCTGGCGACCCTGGTCGGACAAGGTCCGCTGGTGGTGCTGGCCGGCTACCTGGCGGTCAGCCTGGGCGACGTCAAGCAAGCCTGGTCGATCGTGTTCTATGTGCTGGCCGGGATCTTCTTCGTGGCCTTCGCCTGGCACCAGTTCGCGCTGCCGGTGCCTGAAGACGACCAAGCCGTCGCCCGCGGCGACAATCCGCTACGCGACTTCTTCGGCACCTTCGCCGCCTTCTTCAAGAAGCGCGACATCTGGATGATCGTCGCCTTCATCCTCACCTTCCGCCTGGGCGAGGCCCAGTTGCTCAAGCTCGTGGCGCCGTTCCTGAAGGACCCGGTCAGCGAAGGCGGCCTGGGACTCACCACCGCCGAATACGGCATCGCCTACGGCACCGTCGGCATCATCGCGCTGACGCTGGGCGGCCTGGCCGGCGGCTGGCTGATCTCGCGCCTGGGCCTCAAGCGCTGCCTGTGGCTGATGGTGTTCGCGATCCACCTGCCGGACCTCGTGTTCGTTTATCTGTCGCAGACCCAGCCGACCGACCTGGCGACCGTATCGGCCTTCCTGGCGCTCGAGCAGTTCGGCTACGGCTTCGGCTTCACGGCGATGATGATGTACATGATCATGGTGGCCGACGGTCCCAATAAAACCGCCCATTACGCGATCTGCACCGGCCTGATGGCGCTGGGCATGATGGTGCCGGGCATGTGGAGCGGCGACCTGCAAGAGTATCTCGGCTACCAGCACTTCTTCATCTGGACCTGCCTGGCGACCGTTCCCGCCTTCATCGTGGCGGCGCTGGTGAAGATCGATCCCGAGTTCGGGAAAAAATAAGGACCATGAGCGACGCACCGCTGCGCCTGACATCGCTCGACGCCTTCCGCGGCTTTACCATCGCCGCGATGGTGCTCGTGAATAATCCAGGCGACTGGGGCAATCTGCATGCGCAGCTCGCGCATGCGGCCTGGCATGGCTGGACGTTCACCGACACGATTTTCCCCTTCTTCCTGTTCATCGGCGGCGTCGCGATGGCGCTGTCGCTGGGGCGCCTGGCCGCCGCCGGCGCCGACAAGCCGCAGCTGCTCATCAAGCTCGCCAAACGCGCCGCATTGATCTTCCTGATCGGCTTCCTGCTCAACCTGATCCCGCGCTTCGACTGGGACAGCGTGCGCATTCCGGGCGTGCTGCAGCGGATCGCGCTGTGCACCCTGCTGGCCGCGCCGCTCGTGGTCTACCTGACGTGGCGCGGCCAGGCCATCGCGGTCTTGCTGATGCTGGCGCTGTACAGCGTCCTGATGCTGCTGGTACCGGTCCCCGCCATTGGCGCCGGCGTGCTCGAGCCAGGCCAGGACTTCGGCGCCTGGATCGACCGCACGCTGATGAACGGCCACCTGTGGGCAGCGGCAAGGACCTGGGACCCGGAAGGTCTCGTGTCCACGCTGCCGGCCGTGTGCAGCCTGCTGTTCGGCGTGCTGGCCGGACGGCTGCTGCTCTCGGCGCTGTCGCGCATCGAGCAGGTCGTGTGGCTGATGCTGGCGGGCCTGGCCTGCCTGGCGCTGGGTTCCATGCTCGACGCCCTGCTCATGCCGATCAATAAAAGCCTGTGGACGCCGTCGTTCTGCCTGTGGATGAGCGGCTGGGCGCTGCTGGCCTTCGGCGCCAGCTACTGGCTGCTGGACGCGGCGCCTTCCAGGGCGCTGCGCGAATGCGCCGCGCGCCTGGGCACACCGTTCGTCATCTACGGCATGAACGCGCTGTTCATCTTCGCCCTCTCGGGCCTGGTCGCCAAGATGCTCGGTTTTATCGCGCTCACCCAGCCCGACGGCAGCCGGCGCGCGCTCGGCCAGATCCTGTACGCGCCGTTCGCCGCGCTGCCGCTGGACCCACGCAACACCTCATTACTGTACGCCATCGCCTTCAATGCCTGCATGTTCTCCATCGCCTGGTGGATGTGGCGCCGGCGCTGGTTCGTCAAAGTCTGAACAGAACACACAAGGAGCCATCTTGCTTCCCAACCTGAACAAACGCGCTTTCACGCTCGGCATGGCCAGCGCCTTCGCTCTCGGCGGCCTGCTGGCCGGCTGCGGCACCAAGCCGCTCACCCGCACCGTGCCGGTCGCGGAAACCAGCGGCGGCGACGATCCGCCGGCCGCGCCGCGCGAGCTGCGCGCGGCCTGGGTCTCGACCGTCGCCAATATCGACTGGCCCAGCAAACCGGGCTTGAGCTCGGCCAGGCAGCAGCAGGAAGCCATCGCCATCCTCGACCGCGCCAGGATGCTGAACCTGAACGCCATCGTGCTGCAGGTGCGTCCGTCGGCCGACGCGATCTATCCATCGAAGATCGAGCCGTGGACCGAGTACCTGAGCGGCGCGCAAGGCAAGGCGCCGCAGCCGGCCTATGACCCGCTCAAATTCTGGATCGATCAGGCGCACGCGCGCGGCCTCGAGCTGCATGCCTGGTTCAACCCCTATCGCGCACGCATGGATGCGGCGCGCTCGCAATCGGCGCCGAACCACATCACCAATACCAACCCCGCGATCGTCAAGCGCTACGGCAAGTTCATGTGGATGGACCCGGGCGAGCCGGCCGCCGTCAAGCAGACGATGGACGTGATCCTCGACGTCGTGCGGCGCTACGACATCGACGGCGTGCATATCGACGACTACTTCTATCCCTACCCGATCGAGGCCACGCCGGCGGTGGCGGGCAATGCCGCGGCGCTGGACGGCCGCACGGCCAAGGCGGAGCTGGACTTCCCCGACGATCCGGCCTGGCAGCGCTATCTCACCAGCGGCGGCCAGCTGGATCGCGCCAACTGGCGCCGCGACAACGTCAACCGGCTGATCGAGGCCATGTACAAGGGCATCCACGCCGAGAAGAGCTGGGTGCGCTTCGGTGTCAGCCCCTTTGGGCTGGGCCGCCCGGACCGCCGCCCGCCCGGCATCGTCGGCTTCTCGCAGTATGACAAGCTGTATGCCGACGCCGAGCTGTGGCTCGAGAAGGGCTGGCTCGATTACTTCGTGCCGCAGCTGTACTGGCCGATCAAGGGGCCGGGCCAGGCCTACGACGTGCTGCTCGACTACTGGATCGGGCAGAACCCGATGGGCCGCCACATCTGGCCGGGGTTGTTCACCAGCCGCATCGGGGCGCCGACCCGCGACTACGAGCCGGACGAAGTGCTGCAGCAGGTGAGCGTGACCCGTTCGCGTCCGCGCGCCACCGGCCATATCCACTTCAGCATGGTGGCCCTGATGCAGAACCGCAAGGGCATCAGCGACCAGCTGCGCGCGAGCCGCTACACCGGCCAGGCGCTGGTGCCGGCCACGCCATGGCTGGGTAGCGCGCGCCCCGGCACGCCCGCGATCAAGGCGGCGCGCGGCGCCAAGTCGGTCGACCTGAGCCTGAAGGCCGGCAAGGGCAATTCCCTGTACGCGATCTGGGCCCGCCACGGCGGCGAATGGCGCTTCGCCGTGGCGCCGGCGTCGCGCGCGAGCTGGACGGTGTCGGACGATGCCCGCCTCGGCCCGGCCGAGGTCGTGGTGGTGAGCGCCGTCGACCGCCTCGGCAACGAGGGTGAGCGCGTGCGTGTGTGGTCGAAACCATAATGCAGGTAGCATCCCGATATGCCGACTGATCAAGACAACCTGCATGGCGTAGGCCTGGGCATCGATGCCGGCGGCACCCAGACGCGCTGGGCGCTGGCCGCACCCGGCGGCGCGATCCTGGCCGAAGGCACGGTCGCCGGGCTCTCGGCCCTGCAGATGGCCACGCCCCACGGCCGCGAAGCCGTGCGCACCACGTTCGAGGAGCTGGCGGCGGCGGTATTGCAGCACGCGAATCCGGTACGGGTGCAGGCCGGCCTGACGGGCTTTGGCGGCGATGGCGAGTTGCTGCAAGGCTGGCTGGCTGCCCTGCTGGGCGTGGCGCCGAGCGCGGTCGTCCTGTGCAACGATATCGAGATCGCCTACCGCGCCAGCTTCGCGCCGGGCCAGGGTTACCTGGTCTATGCCGGCACTGGTTCGATCGGCGCCTTCATCGATGAACAACAGGTTTTCCACCGCGCCGGTGGCCGTGGCGTGGTGCTGGACGATGGCGGCGGCGGCTTCTGGATTGCGCGCCAGGCGCTGCGCCACATCTGGCGGCGAGAAGACGAGGATCCCGGCTGCTGGCGGGCCTCGCCGATGGCGCACGCCGTGTTCGCGCACATCGGCGGTGCCGACTGGGCCCAGTCGCGCCAGTTCATCTACCATAGCGAACGGGGAACGGTCGGCAAGCTGGCGCTGGCCGTCGCCGCCAGCGCCGAAAGCGACCCGGCGGCGCATGCCATCCTGGCCGACGCGGGCCGCGAGCTCGCGCGCCTGGCGGCGGCCCTGGTCCGCCGCTTCGGCGCGCGGCCGGTGGCGCTGACGGGCCGCGCCGCCGAGCTGCATCCCGTCATTGCCGACACCATGCGCGCGGCGCTGCATGCCGATACCGATGCGACCATCGCCTTCACCCAGACCGGCCTGCGCGCGCACCACGCGGCGGCGCGCCTGGCGCTGGGCTGAACAACAAGAAACCACCAAGGAGAACAAGATGAAATCGATCGCCGCCCTACTTGCCCTGACGGTGCTGGCAGGCTGCTCCACCACGCCGCGCTACGACACCACGTATGACGCCAAAGGCCAGTCGAGCCGGGCGCGCTTCCTGGTGCTGCACTACACGGTCGCCAACACACCCGCCTCGATCAAGATCCTGACCGAGCAGCAGGTCAGCTCGCACTACCTGCTGACCGACGAGGCCACGCCGAAGATCTACCGTCTGGTGGACGAGAACCGCGCTGCCTGGCATGCCGGTAACTCGAGCTGGAAGAATTTTACCCAGCTGAACAATAGCTCGATCGGCATCGAGATCGTCAACGCCGGCTGGAAGGACACGCCGGCGGGCCGCGTCTATGCGCCGTTCCCGCAGGCGCAGGTCGACGCCCTGATCCCGCTGGTAAAAGACATCGTCCAGCGCCACGGCATCGCGCCCGAGAACGTGCTGGGCCACAGCGATATCGCGCCGCTTCGCAAGCAGGACCCGGGTCCGCAATTCCCGTGGCAGCGCCTGGCGCAGGAGGGCCTGGTGCTGTGGCCGGACGCCGCCCGCGTGGCCGCCGTGCGTCCCGCCTTCGACGCCCTGCTGCCGGACGTCGGCTGGTTCCAGCGCAAGCTGGCGACCCATGGTTTCGGCATCGTCCAGAGCGGTCTCTATGACGAAGCGACCCGCACCACGCTGGCCGCGTTCCAGATGAAATACCGTCCGCGTGACATCGCGGGCAATCCGGATGCCGAAACGGCGGCGCTGCTGGAAGTATTGACTACGCCGGCCGGCACGCCGCCGCCGCCGATGCCGGTGATTCCGGTCCAGCCACAGCCGGGGCAGGCGATGCCGGGCCAGCCACTGCCATCGACCGTGCCGCCGGCAATGCCGCCGGGCGTGCCGGTGCCACCGGCAGCCCCTGCTTCGGTTCCGTCGCCCACGCCGGCCCCGGCCCCGACCGCCGAACCACTGCCCGGCGCGCTGGAAAACGTGCCGCCGACCGCGCCGGTGCCGGCGCCCATCCCGGCCACGCCGCCAGTGAACACGCCGTGACCCATCGCCGCGCCGCGGTTTTCGCTGTATCCTTCGCCCATCCGCCCTGTGCGTATGCAGAGCGGGTTCTTACTGAAGGATGAAGCAATGCGTCTGCGTCATATCGAGGTGTTCCACGCCATCATGCAAGTCGGCACCATCAGCGGCGCCGCCCAGGTGCTGCATATCTCCCAGCCGGCGGTGACCAAGGTGCTGCAGCATGCCGAGCTGCAGCTGGGCATGCCGCTGTTCGAGCGCGTGCGCGGCAAGCTGTATCCGAAGCCGGAAGCGCACCGCCTGTTCGCCGAAACCGAGAAACTGAACCGCGACCTGCAGGGCATCCGCCGCCTGGCCGCCAGCCTCAAGGGCCGCGCGGTCGAGACGGTGCGCCTGGTGTCGACGCCGACCATCGCGGTCAGCGTGCTGCCGGTCGGGATGACGGCCTGGCGCCGCGACTTTCCCGACACCCGTTGCGAACTCGCCACACACCACACCAGCGAGATCGTGAACGCGCTGCGCCTGGGCGAGGCCGACCTGGCCCTGTCGCTGCAGGATCCGCGCCATCCCGGCATCGTCGCCGAACCGATCGCGCACGGCCTCCTGACCGTGGTGGCGCCCGCCGGCACCTGGAGCGAGGAAGCGTGCAACAAGCCCATTTCGGCCGAGGAACTGAGCGGCGAATTGATCGGCCTGGCCGACCGCGATCCGCTGGGCGAGATGGTGGTGGCGGCCTGCGAGGCGCAGGGTGTGCAGCCGGTGTTTCGCACCGTGGTGCAGACCTACCAGATCGCGCGCTCGCTGGTGGAGGCCGGCGCCGGCACCGCCATCCTCGACCCCTTCACCGCTGCTTCGGCCGCACCCAACAAGGTGCAGTGCCGCCAGTGGTCGCCGTCGATCCCGGTGCACCTGTACCTGCTCACCGCCAGCCATTCCCCCTTGTCGCACGGGGCGCGCGAGCTGGCCAACTGTATCGGCGCGACCGCGCGCGCCTGTCTCGAAAACAAGTAGATGAACCTGACCCTCGCCAGCGAGGACATCGCCGCCAGCCCGGATTTCCGCCATTTGAGCAGCATCGCCGGCATCCGGGTCGACCTGCGCTATGCCACGCCCAACAACTTCGTCGGGCGCGACCTGTATTCGCCGTACGACTGCGCCTGGCTGCACGTCGAGGCGGCGAAGGCGCTGGAACGCGTGGTCGCCTGGCTGGCGTCGCGCCGTCCCGACCTGACGCCGCTGGTGCTCGACGCCCTGCGGCCGCAGCGCGTGCAGCAGCAGTTATGGGATGCGCTCGAGGGCACCGACCTGCGGCTGTATCTCGCCAATCCGGCGCGCGGCTCGATCCACTCGTATGGCATGGCGCTCGACCTTACGCTGGTCGATGGCGATGGCGCCGAGCTGGATATGGGCACCGGCTTCGACGACATGACGGAACTGTCGCATCCGGCGTTGGAAGAGGGCTTCCTGCTGGCGGGACAGCTCACCGAGCGGCAGATCGCCAACCGCCGCCTGCTGCGCGAAGCGATGCTGCAGGCCGGCTTCCTGGGCATCAATACCGAGTGGTGGCATTTCGATTGCGGCGACCGTGAGCTGGTGCGCGCCACCTATCGCCGCGTCTTGTAGGGTTCAGGCGAGTTCGGTCGACTCCACCCGGTTGCGGCCATTGCGCTTGGCCGCATACAGCTGCTTGTCGGCCGCCAGGATCAGGTCGGGCAAGGTAATCCGCAGATCCTTGCTCGCGAAATCGAAGGTGGCCACGCCGAAGCTGGCGCTGGTCGGCACCGGCTCGGCATCGACCGTAAACCAGCTGGCGGCGAAGGCGTCGCGCAGGCGCCCGGCCAGGGCGGCCGCTCCCGCCAGGCCCGTCTCCGGCACGATCAGCAGGAATTCCTCGCCGCCGTAGCGCACCACCGCATCGACGCCCTGGCGCGTCATCCCCTGCAGCAGGGTAGCGAAGCCCCGGATCACATTGTCGCCCTGATGGTGGCCGAAGTTGTCGTTGATGTGCTTGAAGTGATCGATATCGCACAACACGACCGATACCGCATGGCCGAAGCGCCGCGCCCGCGCCAGTTCGGCGCCGAGCAGGTGATCGTTCAGGTAGTGGCGGTTGTAGCAGCCGGTGAGCTGGTCGCGCTCGGCGAGCCGCTTGAGCTGGGTCTGCAGGCGGAATTCCTCGCGCGCCACCCGGTTGAAACGGCGCGCCGCCAGGATGCCGAAGGTATTGATCATCGCCAGCAGCATGCCCATCGTGAGCAGGTCGGCCATCGGCCGTGGCGGCAGCATGAAGTGCACCAGCGCCAGGAAGATGACCACGCCGCCGCTGGCGATGGCGGTGGCATAGGCCAGCCGGTTCGGGATGTACAGGTAGATCACGACCTGGATCACCACCATCGACAGCGCATGCCAGTGCACCTCGTGCGGACGCGCGAGCGCGACCACCATGAAGCAAAGCAGCGAGAGGAACTCCGCGCTCGATGCGGCCAGCCGTGTGGCTGCTACCTTCAGCGGACGGCGATAGGCCAGCCAGGCGCCGGTGCCGCCGATGAGTGCGACGCCCAGGCGCGCCGGGAGGGTTTCACGGAGCGCGGCGTCCAGCCCCAGCGCTGCGATATCGGTCAGGAAGAATAACTGGAAGAACACGACGCAGAACAGCAGGGTGAAACCCAGCAGCGCACGCGTGCGGGGCAACTGGCTGTTGAGGAATTCGGTCTCGTCCGCGGCGCGCGCGAATTCTCCGCTCAGTGGGTGGAATTTCATGAATGATCAGGACGGCCAATCTTGAAGGTCGGTAACGCGTCCTGCGGAGACGGAAACCGGAAGCGCGGGACACGCTTTCGGCCGCTATTGTGTCAGTTTTTGCTATCGAAAACTAACGAATTATAGCTATTCGTTAGTTACTCGGTTTCAATAGCAATATTCGCCTGTACACTTCCGGTTCATGGCGCGACGGGCGTCGCCACCGGGGCCGCACCCGAACGCGCGACCCAATCGACCAGTGCATCGAGCACCACGCGTCCGCGGCCGTTGCCGCTTTGTTCGCTGTTGATCATCGCCACCAACACGCAGGCAATGCCGTTCGCGTCCGGCACATAGCCGGCCAGCGCCGTGACGTTACGCAAGGTGCCGGTCTTGAGGCGCGCACGGCCGGCGGCAGGGCTGTCCTGCAGGCGGCGGCGCATGGTGCCGTCGACCGCGCCGATCGGGATGCTGGACTGGAATTCCGGCGCCCAGGGGCTGTGCAGGCCGGCCTGCAGCAGCCGGGCCATCTGCTGCGGGCTGATGCGCTCGATGCGCGACAGGCCCGAGCCGTTGTCGATCACGAAGCCGGTGTCGTCGATCTGCTTGTCGCGCAGCCAGCCGCGAATGGCGGCGTCGGCGCGCGCGAAGGTCGAGCCTTGTGCGCTTGGCAGCGCCTGACTGCCCGCGACCGGGTCGGCCTGCAGGCTGCCCAGGCTCAGGAACAGGGTGCGCGCCAGCGCGTTATCGGAAGGCTTGTTGATGTCGCGGACCAGTTCGGGCAGCTGCCGCGATACATGGGCGGCCAGCAGGCGGGCCTCGGGCGGCGTCGCGCCGGCGATGGTGCGGCCGCTCAGGACGCCGCCCCCGTCGCTCCAGGCCTGGCGCAGCAGGCGGCCGACGTAGTCGTCGCGATCCAGGACATTGACGCCATAGCTGCGGTTGCAGTTCCTGGGGAAGGTGCCGCGCAAGACCACCTTGATGCGGCCATCGGCTTCGCGCCGCGTCTCGGGCAACTTCCAGCCGTCTTCCCATTGCGCGCAGTCGGCGTCGACCAGCATCATCTCGGACGTCACCGAGACGCGCTCCAGCTCGGGATGCATGCGCAGCTGCAGGCGTGACGCGCTCGAGCGCATGTCGAGCTGCAGCATGTTCTTGTTGACCAGCAGGGCGTCGGGAATCACGTTGTAATACGCTTCGGGCGATTCGTCGAAGGGCGGCAGGCCGACGTCCGGCCGTGCCGGCTGGAACAACTCGCGGTCAAGCACCAGGTCGCCCTCGATGCGCTCGATGCCGTCGTAGCGCAGCGCGCGCAGCATGTCGGCGATATGCTCGCCGGAGAGGTCGGCATCGGCGCCGCCCTTCAGGTACAGGCTCCCGCGCAAGACGCCATCCTCGACCCGGCCCGTGGTGCGCAGCTCGGTGCGGCCGCGAAAGACCGGCCCCAGGCGTTCCAGTCCGACCAGGGTCGTCACGAGCTTCATGGTCGATGCCGGCTGCATCGGCAGGCCGGACCGGTGTTCGAGTACCGTGGCGTCGCCGCGCAGCACCAGTATCCCGATCTCGTCCTGCGCGATGCCGTTTTGCCGCAGCGCCTGCGCCACCGGCTGCGGCAGCTGGGCATGGGCGAACGCGAAGCTCGTGAAGAGGGCGAGGGCGAGTGCCGTGCGTCGGAACATGCTGGTCCTTTAACCGAAGAAGAGGTAGGCGACGAAGATGGCGCCGATGACGCCGGCCAGGTCGGCCAGCAGGCCGTAGCCGATCGCATAGCGCGTCTTGCGGACGCCGACCGAGCCGAAATACAGGGCGACGATATAGAAAGTGGTGTCGGCGGCGCCCTGCAGGATGCTGGCCAGGCGTCCGACGAAGGAGTCGACGCCATAGGTGGTCATGGCGTCGATCATCATGGCGCGCGAGCCGCTGCCCGACAGGGGCTTCATGAGCGCCGTCGGCAGCGCGCCGACGAAGTCGGTCGGCAGGCCCAGCGCATTAAAGATCCAGGCGAAGCCGCTCACGATCAGGCCCAGGATGCCGGAATTGCGCACCACGCTGATCGCCACCAGCATGCCGACCAGGTAGGGGATGATCTTGAGCGAGGTCTCGATGCCGCCCTTGGCGCCTTCGATGAAGGCGTCGAACACATTGACCTTTTTCAGCAGCGCGCCGGTCATGAAGACGGCGATCACCGAGAACAGGATCAGGTTGGCGGCGACCACCGAAAACAGTTCGATCTGGGATTTGTCCATGAACTGGGTGATCGCCAGCACCAGGGCGCCGATCAGCGCGGTGCCGCCGCCGATCCAGCCGAATACCACCGGGTCGAGCAGGTTGATGCGCTGGCGCAGGCTGACGGCGATGATGCCGGTCATGGTCGAGCAATAGGTGGCGATCAGGGTCGGGATGAAGATGTCGGCCGGGTTGGCCGCGCCCAGGATCGCGCGCTGGGCCATGATGGCCAGCGGGATGATGGTCAGGCCCGAGGTCTGGATCACCAGGAACATGATCTGGGCGTCGCTGGCCTCGTCCTTCCTGGGATTGAGCGACTGCAGGCTTTCCATCGCCTTCAGGCCGAACGGCGTGGCGGCGTTGTCCAGGCCCAGCATATTGGCCGAGAAGTTCATCACCATATGGCCGTTGGCCGGGTGGTCCTTCGGCACGCCGGGGAAGATGCGCGAGAAGAAGGGCGCGATGACGCGCGCGAACGCATTGATCGCGCCGGCTTTTTCGCCCACGTTCATGATCCCGAGCCAGAGCGTCATGACGCCGGCCAGCGGCAGCGCGATGTCCATCACCGCCATCTTGGCCGACGAAAAGGTGCCGTCGATGATGCGCTTGAAGACCTCGGTATCGCCGAGGAAGATCCATTGTCCCAGCGCCGCGATAAAGCCGACCAGGAAGAAGCCCGTCCAGATGTAATTGAGTGCCATGTGATGATTCGCTGCTGGGTAGCGTACGATTGTGCAGTGGACAGTGGCTTAGAGCAAGCTGCATGAATGAAAGTATGCAGCCGCACCATGCGCAAAAGTTATGAGCGTTGCCTCTGCCTGGGCGCCGGCCTATGATACGCAACGCCCAACAGGACCCGCCGTCATGATATTCCGCACCGCAGCCGCCTTCCTATTCATCCTGTCCTGCCTCGGTGCGCAGGCGGCGCTGGCCCAGGCGCAGCCGCCTGCGCAGTCATCCCAGAAAGTGCTGCGCATGTTCCTGTCCACCAGCGAAACCGGGCTCGACCCGGCGGTGGCGTCCGACAACGCCACGCTGTCGCTGCTGGAAAACCTGTTCGATCCGCTGCTGCGCTACGACTACCTGGCGCGGCCGGCGAAGCTGCGCCCGAACACGGCGACCGCGATGCCGGAAGTAAGCGCCGACGGCCTGACGTATACCTTCCGCATCCGTCCCGGCATCTACTTCACGCCCGACCCGGCCTTCAAGGGCGTGAAACGCGAAGTGACCGCCGCCGACTATGTCTACAGCCTTCGGCGCCTGCTCGACCCGTCGCTCCGGTCACCCTGGTCCTATATGTTCGAGGGCAAGCGGGCCGAGGCGGTAGACCGCTACACCCTGCGCATCCGCCTGGCCGCGCCCGACAACAACTTCCTGTTCTATCTGGCGACACCGGCCACCGGCGTGGTGGCGCGCGAGGTGATCGCGGCTTATCCGGGCCAGGCCGGCAACCATCCGGTCGGTACGGGGCCTTTCATGATCGGCGAATGGAAGCGCAGCGACCGCATCGTCCTGCTGGCCAATCCCTATTCGACGGCGGTATTTTATGGCACGCCGGGCGATGACCCGGAAGACCGCGCGATCGCCACGGCCCTGGACGGCAAGCGCCTGCCTCGCGTGGACCGGGTCGAAGTGAAGATTGCCGAGGAATTCCAGGGGCGCATGCTGGGCTTCCTGAACGGCGAGTACGATTACCTGGAACAGATTCCCGAATCGATGACCGAGATGGTGGTGCGCGATGGCCAGTTGAAGCCCGAGCTGGCGGCGCGCGGCATCGTGCTGTCGCGCTTTCCCGTCCTGCAGACCTATTACATGTGGATGAACATGAACGACCCGGTGGTCGGCGGCTACAGCAAGGACAGGGTGGCGCTGCGGCGCGCGATCGCGCTGTCGTATGACAGCGCCGAGGACATCGCGCTGCTCAAGAAGGGTTTCGCGATCAAGGCCGAATCGCCGCTGCCGCCGAATGTGCTCGGCTACGATCCGCACTACCGCAGCCCCGTGCCCCATGATCCGGCGCTGGCCAATGCGCTGCTGGACCGCCATGGCTACGACAAGCGTGATCCCGACGGGTTTCGCCGTGCCCCGGGCGGCAAGCCGCTCACGCTCACCATGCACAGCGAAGCCACCGTCGGCGGCCGCCTGCGCGACGAGCTGTGGCGCAAATGCCTGAACGCGATCGGCCTGCGCGTCGTGTTCAAATCGGACAAGAAGACCGAGATCATCAAGGCCTCGCGCCTGGGCACGGTGCAGATGTTCGAGAGTAACTGGATCGCCGATTTCCCCGACGGAGACAATTTTTACCAGCTGCTGTACGGCCCCAACGCAGGCCGCGCCAACTACGCCCGCTTCAACCTGCCGGAATACAACGTGCGCTACGAAAGGGCGCGTGTGCTCAGCGATGGTGCGGAGCGCAACAAGCTGTACTTCGAGATGAACCAGCTCCTGCACGCCTATAACCCATGGGTCCCATTGACCCATGTTCTCTCCGGCGACCTGCGTCATCCGTGGTTGAAAAACTACAAACGACATCCGGTCGAATTCACGACCTGGCGTTACCTCGATGTCGATGTTGCGCAAAGGGCACGTTCGCCTAGAGCGAAGCGATAGATTTCGTTAGTTTTTCCTAAATAAAATATTCCTGCTGGTTATACTTCCCTCTGGATAATTCATTGGCACCTACGAAATTTCTGGGCGTACTCTGAATTCAGAACATAAGGTAATGCTAAGAGCGAACTAGCCATTACGAACAGAGCAGGCCAGCGCGGGCACCCGCAGTGCACCAATCTGGCCCAAGACCGCCACGGGTAACATTAGGAGAAACACGGTGAAATTAAAGAAACTGGCACGGTTGATCGCATTGATGGGCGTCGCCGCCCCGCTCCTGGCGCAGGCGCAGGCGCAAGGCGACGCGTCGATGCAGCGGGTGGAAATCACCGGCTCGAGCATCAAGCGCATCGCCAAGGAGGGTGCGCTGCCGGTCGAGATCATTTCGCGCAAACAGCTCGAAGACCAGGGCATCGTGACGGCCGAGCAACTCATCGCCACCCTCAACGTCAACGGCAACGGCTCCGACAACCTGGCCTCGAACGCGGACGTGACGTCCGGCGCCCAGCGCGGCAACAACGGCGCCTCGAGCGCCAACCTGCGCGGCCAGGGCGCCGATTCGACGCTGGTCCTGCTCAATGGCCGCCGCGTCGCGACCCACGGCATGAAGGGTTCCGCGGTCGACCTGAATTCGATCCCGATGGCGGCGGTCGAGCGCGTCGAAGTGCTGAAGGACGGCGCATCGGCCGTCTACGGCACCGACGCGATCGGCGGCGTGATCAACTTCATCCTGCGCAAGAACTATAACGGCCTGGAAGCCCAGGCCTTCACCGACGTGACCGAAGCGGGCGGCGGCGAGATCGGCCGCGCCACCCTGACCGGCGGCTGGGGCGACCTCGATACCCAGGGCTGGAACGTCCTGGTGACCGCCGCCCACAGCGAGAACAAGGCGCTGCGCGGCGACCAGCGCGATTTCGTGAACACCTTCCAGCCGAACCGCGGCGTGTCGGTCGATACGCGCGGCACGCCGAGCGCCAACGTATTCGCCACCACCCTGGCGCCGACCTTGCTGTCGCGCACCGGCACCGGCCCGACCATCCCGGGCGGCGGCACCGTCGCCTATAACGGCATCAGCCTGCTCGACCTGCCGGGTGGGCCGGGATGCGACAGCATCGACGGCATGGGCGCCTACGACGAGAAGCTGTGGGATTCGCCCGGCTCGGCCTATGGCTGCGCCTGGGACACCGGGCGCGCCGCCGTGCTGCAGCAGCCGGTCAAGAACACCAACGCGCTGGCGCGCGCCACCTTCCGCTTGGGCGAGCATGAATTCTTTGCCGAAGGCGTGGGTTCGCGCGTCGAAGTGGCCAAGCGCTTCTCGCCGAACCAGGTGTCGCCATCCGCCTCGACCTTCGGCCCGACCTCGTTCTATCCAAGCACCGGCGCGGCCTACAACGACGTCTACAATGCACTGGTCAAGGTCTTCCCGGGCATCTCGGCCAACTACGGCCTGCCGATCGCCTACCGCTGGCGCTGCATGGAGTGCGGCAACCGCGAGATCGAGACCGAGACCAAGGCCGGCCGCGTGCTGCTCGGCGCCGATGGTCCCCTCAACCTGTTCGGCAAGCGCTACGACTACCGCGTCGGCCTGTCGCGCGCCTTCAGCGAATCGGATTCGACGCTGGGCACCGGCTACAACTACACCCAGGCTTTGGCCAATGTGCTTGGCTCGGGCATCGTGAATCCCTTCCTGCTGCCGGGCCAGACCCAGAGCCAGGAAGCGATCGACGCGATCCGCGCCACCTCGGCCGCTGGTGTGGTGATGTATGGCGGGAAGGTCACCATGACTCAGTTCGACGCCGCGGTCTCGGGCGAGCTGTTCAACCTGCCGGCCGGGCCGGTCATGGCTGCAGTCGGCACCGACCTGCGTCGCGAAGAATACAAGTTCAACGGCGACCGCCGCGCCGCCAATGAACGGCCGGCGATCCTGAACGCGCCGTTCGACGACGTCAATGCGCTCGACAAGGTCAAGCGCGACATCAAGGCGGTCTACGCCGAAGTACTGGTGCCGGTAACCCAGGCGCTGGAATTGACCTTCGCCATCCGCCGCGACGACTACACGGGCTTTGGGGCAACGACCAATCCGAAGGTGTCGTTCCGCTACCAGCCGATTCCATCGCTGATGTTCCGCGGATCGTACAACGAGGGCTTCCGCGCGCCGTCGTTCAACCAGCTGTTCAATGGCCTGACCGAGTCGCCATACGCCGGCAAGGACCTGGCCGACCCCGCCACCTGCCCGACTGGCCGCGTCGACAGCACGATCGCCGGCTGCCAGGCCGTCAACCCGGTCACCATTACCGGCGGCAAGGATACGCTGGGACCGGAAACGGCCAAGCAGGCCAGCCTGGGCGTGGTGTTCGAGCCGACCAATTATTTCTCGGCCAACGCCGACCTGTGGGAGATCCGCAAGGAAAACACGATCGACTCATTCAACGTGGCGACCATGGTGGAGAACTACAACCTGTTCCAGGAGCAGTTCATCCGCGACCAGGCCGGCAACCTGGTGGTGATCGACCAGCGCTGGCTCAATGCCGGTGAACGCATCACCCGCGGCGTGGAAGTCGGCGCTCGCCTGAACGGCAAGTTCAGCACCGGTTCGATCTGGAGCATCGGCATCGATGGTTCGCGCCTGCTCGAGAAGAAGTCGCGCGCTACCCGGAACGCCGAGTTCGGCGAGAGCGAAGTGGGCCGCTTCCTGTTCACCGGCGACCTGGGCCTGAAGTGGAAGCACAGCGCCTACGCCACCTACAAGTACGGCAACTGGAGCGGCATGCTGCAGAACATCTATCGCTCGGGCTATGACGACCAGGTGCTGCCGGGCGTGGCCAGCGGCCGCATCGTGCCGACGAACTACGAGCGCAAGGTCGATGACTACTCGATCTTCAACCTGTCGGTGAACTACACGGGCTTCCAGAACCTGACCCTCACTGCGGGCGTCAAGAACCTGCTGGACGAAGATCCGCCATTCGCGATCACCTACGACAGCAACACCGGTGCCGGCAGCAGCTGGGAGCCGCGCGTCGCCGATCCGCGTGGCCGCTCGTTTACCTTGTTGGCCAACTACAAGTTCTTCTGATTGCTCTACACTGATGGCCCGTGCTGCGGAGGTGGTCGACCTCCCGGCGCGGGCCGTTTTTCTTTTGGAGCTACGCCTCACGCATGAAGATCAGCCGTCGCAGCTTTGGCGCACTCGCCGCCGCCCTGTCCCTTGCCTTGCCCAGCGTTGCCGCAGCGCGTACGCCTTCTCCACGTCCCATGAAAAAGCTCATCAAACCGCCCCGCCTCAAGCGCGGCGACGTCGTCGGCCTGATCGCGCCCGGCGGCTATACCACCGACCGCGCCATCGAGAAGGCGGTGCGCAATATCGAAGCATTGGGCTTCCGGGTCAAGACCGGCACCTATCTGCGCGAGGTATTCGGCAACTATGCCGGATCACGCGAGCAGCGCCTGGCCGACCTGCATGCGATGTTCGCCGACCCCGAAGTCAAGGCGATCTGGCCGATCCGCGGCGGCTCGGGCTGCATCTCGCTGCTCGCCGGCCTGGATTACGCGCTCATACGCCGCAATCCGAAGGTCTTGATCGGCTATTCGGATATCACGGCGCTGCACCTCGCCATCTACAAACAGACCGGCCTGGTGACCTTCCACGGCCCGGTGGCGTCGTCGACGATGACGCCGTATTCGACCGGACACATGATGGCGGTGCTGACCGACCCGCAGGCGAATTACACGATCCCGATGTCATCCGAGAATGCGCAGCGTGCCGCGAGCGAACCGCATTTCGGCGTCCACACCTTTACCCACGGCGTGGCCACCGGCCCGCTCATGGGCGGCAACCTGTCGCTGGTGGCGGCGCTGGCCGGCACGCCGTACGCGGCCGACATCAAGGACAGCATCCTGTTCCTGGAAGAGGTGAACGAAGCCCCGTACCGGATCGACCGCTGGATGACCCAGCTCGACCTGGCGGGCGGCTTCAGGAACGCGGCGGCGCTGGTGGTCGGCATCTGCGAGAACTGCGGGCCGGAGCACGAAGACATCTCGCTGAGCCTGGCGCGCACCCTCGGCCTGCACCTGCACCCGCTGACCATTCCAGCGGTGTCGGGCTATTCGATTGGTCATATCCGCAACCAGTTCACGCTGCCGATGGGCATCCAGGCGCGGATCGATACCCATGCGCAGACGATCACCCTGCTGGAGGCGGCGGTGTCCTGACCCGCCGGCTCATCATGACCGAACCGTGCGATTCGCCATCGATGCGGTACAGGTCGGGCACTTCGCCGGTGACGACGAAGCCGGCGTGCTGGTACAGGCGGCGCGCGGCGCGGTTCGCCGACAGCACGTCGAGGTCGACCCATTCGAGCGGCGGCGTGGCGGCAGCCCAGGCCAGCGCCGTCTCGACCAGTTGCCGGCCCAGTCCAAGGCGCCGGTAGTCGCGGTGCACACCCATGCCCAGCAGTGCCCGGTGACTGGAAGCCGGATCGGGCTGCGCGCGCAGGTCGACGTGGCCGGCGATCGCGCCCAGCGTATCGAGCGCGATCCACATACGACGCCAGCCCGGCTGGCCGAACGGCACCGACAAGCTGGCCGCGAAGGCCGCCGCCTTCTCGGGCGGCACGCGCGACTTTTTGCGCGACAACGGCTGGAACAGCGGCATGCCGTCGCGGCCGTTTTCTTGCAGCTGGTCGTCGAGATACTGGAACAGCTGCGCCAGCCGCTCGGGCGCCAGCGGCACGATCCGCAGCAGCGGCAGGCTCACAGCGCGCGCGCGATCAGGATTTTTTGAATGTCGCTGGTGCCTTCGTAGATCTGGCACACGCGCACGTCGCGATAGATGCGCTCGACCGGGAAGTCGGCCACGTAGCCGTAGCCGCCGAACACCTGCATCGCGCTCGACACCACGTTCTCGGCCATCTCGGAGGCGAACAGCTTGGCCATCGCCGCCTCTTTCAGGCAAGGCAGGCCAGCGTCCTTCATCGCGGCGGCGTGCAGGATCAGCTGGCGCGCGGCCTCGATCTTCATCGCCATCTCGGCCAGCCGGAACTGCACCGCCTGGTGCTCGAAGATCGGTTTGCCGAAGCTCTCGCGTTCCTTCGCATAGGCGAGCGCCGCCTCATAGGCCGCGCGCGCCATGCCGACCGATTGCGAGGCGATGCCGATGCGGCCGCCCTCCAGCCCCGACAAGGCGATCTTGTAGCCCATGCCTTCCTCGCCGATCAGGTTCTCCGCCGGGATGCGGCAGTTGTCGAACACGATCTGCGCCGTGTCCGACGAGTGCTGGCCCATCTTGTGTTCGATGCCGGCCACGATGTAGCCGGGCGTATCGACCGGCACCCAGAACGCGCTGATGCCTTTCTTGCCGGCGGCCTTGTCGGTGACGGCCATGACGATGGCCACGTCGCCATGCTTGCCGCTGGTGATGAACTGCTTGGTGCCGTTGATGACGTAATGGTCGCCATCGCCGCCTTTGTCACGTACTGCCGTGGTGCGCAGCGCCGCCGCATCGCTGCCGGTATGCGGTTCGGTCAGGGCGAAGGCGCCCAGCAGCTCGCCCTGCGCCAGCGGTCGCAGCCAGCGCTGTTTCTGCTCCTCGTTGGCGTACATCATGGCGATGCTGCACACGGGGCAGTTGTTGACCGAGATGATGGTCGAGGTGCCGCCGTCGCCGGCCGCGATCTCCTCGAGCACCAGCGCCAGCGACACATAGTCCAGGCCCGCGCCGCCATACTGCTCGGGCACCGCCACGCCGAAGGCGCCGAGGGCCGCCAGCTCCTTCAGCTCTTCCTTCGGAAAATGGTGCTCGCGGTCCCAGCGCGCGGCGTTGGGGGCCAGGCGCTCCTGCGCAAAGCTGCGCAGGGCGTCGCGGATCATCTGGTGTTCTTCGCTCAGGATCATGGTGTCTCGTGTATTTTTAGGTGTTGGTGACGGCCTACCAGGCGATGGGCGCGCCGTCGTGGTTCAGGAAGCTGCCGTTGGCGCTGGCATCCACCCTGGCCAGCGTGGCGCGCATATCGCGCACGCTATGCTCGGGCGTCAGGCTGGCGCCGGAGCCGCCCATATCGGTCTGGACCCAGCCCGGATGGAAGGCGATGCAGGTCAGGCCCTGTGCGCCGTAGGTGATGGAGGCGTCCTTCAGCACCGAGTTGAGCGCGGCCTTGCTGGCGCGGTATAGCGTGCCCTGGGTATCGGACCGTTCGCCGATCGAGCCCATGCGCGAGGACAGCACGGCCAGCTTGCCGCGGGTGTCGGCCAGCAGCGGACCGATGATGGGGATCAGGCGCATCGCGGCCAGCACGTTGGTGTGCATGACGGCGTCGAATTCGGGGCCGGTCGGGAAGCTGCCGTGGTCCGGGCCGTAGACGCCCGCCACCAGCCAGGCGCTGTCGATCTTTTCATCGTCCAGGCGCCAGCCCAGCGCAGCGATCGATTCGGCGCTCGTGACGTCCAGCTGGTGCGCTACCGCGCCCATGTGGACCAGCGCGTCGCAGTCTTCCTGCTTGCGCGCGGTGGCGATGACGCGCCAGCCGTCCGCGCGGTATTGGCGGACCATTTCGTGCCCGATGCCGCGCGAGGCGCCGATGATCAACACGGTAGGCATGATGAACTCCTTGTGAACGGTTGAGGGACGTGAGTCGTCAATGTTCGCATGGTTTGTTCATCACGGTTCGTTCATCACCGAGGCGCGCTGGTCGAACGGGATTACACCAGCTCGACCGCCATGGCCGTCGCTTCGCCGCCGCCGATGCACAGCGAGGCCACGCCGCGCTTGCCGCCGGTGCGCTTGAGCGCGCCGAGCAGGGTGACGATGATGCGCGCGCCCGAGGCGCCGATCGGATGACCCAGGGCGCAGGCGCCGCCATGGATATTGACCTTGCTGTGCGGGATGTCGAGGTCGCGCATGGCGGCCATCGGCACCGCGGCGAAGGCTTCGTTGATCTCGAACAGGTCGACGTCGCCGGCCGTCCAGCCGGTTTTCTTGAACAGCTTTTGCATCGCGCCGATCGGGGCGGTGGTGAACAGGTTCGGCTCCTGGGCGAATGTTGCATGGCCCAGCACGCGCGCGATGGGCGTAAGGCCCAGCTCCCTGGCCTTCGATTCGCGCATCATCACCAAGGCTGCGGCGCCGTCGTTGATCGACGACGACGAAGCGGCGGTGACGGTGCCGTCCTTTTTGAAGGCCGGCTTGAGCGACGGGATCTTGTCGACCTTGGCCTTGAGCGGGCCTTCGTCCTTGTCGATCACGGTGTCGCCGGCGCGGCTGGTGACGGTGACCGGTGCGATCTCCCAGTCGAAGCCGCCGTCAATGCTGGCGGCCTGCGCGCGCTTGACCGAAGCGATCGCGAACGCATCCTGTTCCTCGCGGGTGAACTGATAAGTGGCCACGCACTCTTCGGCGAAGGTGCCCATCGAGCGGCCTTCGCCGGTCTTTTCGTTGCGCGAGTAGGCGTCCTCCAGGCCGTCGAGCATCATGTGGTCGAACATCGGCGCGTGGCCGATGCGGTAGCCGCCGCGTGCCTTCGGGATCAGGTAGGGCGCGCCCGTCATCGATTCCATGCCGCCGGCGACCACGATGTCGGCGCTGCCGGCCACCAGCTGGTCGTGGGCGAAGATGGCGCTCTGCATCGCCGAGCCGCACATCTTGGACAGGGTCACGGCGCCGGTCGACATCGGCAGGCCGGCCTTGATCAGCGCCTGGCGCGCCGGGGCCTGGCCCTGGCCGGCCATCAGGCAGTTGCCGAAGTAGACATGCTCGACCGACTCGGGGGCGACGCCGGCGCGCTCGACGGCGGCCTTGATGGCCACCGCACCGAGGTCGCTCGCGGTCTTGGAAGAGAAATCGCCCTGGAAGGCGCCCATCGGGGTGCGCGCTGCGCCGACGATGACGACTGGATCATTCATGGTGTAGGTCTCCGAATAAATTACATGGTTTCGCCGAACAGCTCGCGGCCGATCAGCATGCGGCGGATCTCGCTGGTGCCGGCGCCGATCTCATACAGCTTGGCGTCGCGCCACAGGCGGCCGACCGGGTATTCATTGATGTAGCCGTTGCCGCCCAGGGTCTGGATCGCTTCGCCCGCCATCCAGGTCGCCTTTTCGGCGCTGTACAGGATGGCGCCGGCGGCGTCCTTGCGCAGGGCGCGTACCTGTTCTGGCATCGTTGCGCGATCGCAGGCCTGGCCGACGGCGTACACATAGGCGCGGCAAGCCATCATGGTCGAATACATGTCGGCGATCTTGCCCTGCATCAGTTGGAATTCACCGATAGCCTGGCCGAATTGCTTGCGGTCGTGGATATAGGGCACGACCACGTCCATGCAGGCCGACATGATGCCCAGCGGACCGCCGGACAGCACGGTGCGCTCGAAGTCCAGGCCCGACATCAACACGTTGACGCCGCGGCCGACGCCGCCCAGCACGTTTTCCACCGGTACTTCGCAGTCCTGGAACACCAGTTCGCCGGTGTGCGAGCCGCGCATGCCCAGCTTGTCCAGCTTTTGCGCGACCGAGAAGCCCTTGAAGCCTTTTTCGATCAGGAAGGCGGTCATGCCGCGCGGGCCGGCTTCGAGGTCGGTCTTGGCGTACACCACCAGGGTGTCGGCGTCGGGACCGTTGGTGATCCACATCTTGCTGCCGTTCAGGACGTAGCGGTCACCCTTGAGGTCGGCGCGCAGCTTCATGCTGACCACGTCGGAGCCGGCGTTCGGCTCGGACATCGCCAGCGCACCGACGTGCTCGCCCGAGATCAGCTTGGGCAGGTACTTGCGCTTCTGCTCTTCATTACCGTTACGCTTGATCTGGTTGACGCACAGGTTCGAGTGGGCGCCATACGACAGGCCGACCGAGGCCGACGCGCGCGAGATTTCTTCCATGGCGACGATATGCGCCAGGTAGCCCATGTTTGCGCCGCCGTATTCCTCGCTGACGGTGATGCCCAGCAAGCCCAGCTCGCCCATCTTCTTCCACAAGTCCATCGGGAACTGGTCGCTGTGGTCGATCTCGGCGGCGCGCGGCGCGATTTCGCTCGCCGCGAACTGTTGGACTGCTTCGCGCAGCGCGGCGATATCTTCGCCATGGTCAAAGGTCAAGCCAGGAAGGTGCAGCATGTCGTCCTCACGGTGAGCGGTAGTTGGGCAGAATGGGGCAGCCAATGAAGGAATATCATACTCGTCTGTTACGTTAACGTAAACGTCAACCAGCTGCCGAAAAAAAAGGCGGAATCGCGGTTCGCGCCTAGGTTCAGGCCGCGGCCGTGTTCTTGCCGCTAGTCGCGTCCTCGCGCAGCAGGTGGCGGCATTCTTCTTCATGGGACGAGATCTCTTCCAGTGCCATGTCGATGTCGGCGCGCTGTTGTTCAAGCGTCAAACGCTGCTGAGCCAGTACGCCAAGGAAACGGTTGATCTGGGCCACGGTGTCCTTTGGCGATTCGTACATGTCGACGATGCTCTTAATCTCGGACAAGGTCAGGCCGAGCCGCTTGCCGCGCAAGGTCAGTTTCAAGCGGGTGCGGTCGCGCGGGGTGTAGACGCGGTTGCGTCCGCCCACACCCTCGCGCATGGGACTGATCAGCCCCTGGTCTTCATAAAAACGGATCGCCCTTGCGGTGATGTCGAATTCGCGCGCCAGTTCGGCGATGGTATAGGTATTGGGCATGGGTTCTAAGGCAATTGGGAAACGTTCGCGGGAATCGCTTAGAATCGAAAACGAATCTTAATTGCCGTTTACGTTAACTGTCTCGCCACATTGTAGCGCGGTCCTTGGACCTGTAAAACGAAAGATTGCCATGAATGCCCTCGAAGCCCAGCTGGATTATCCGTTTGGCGACACCATCCCCGCTCCCGGCGCCGTGCACGACGTCCTGCCCGGCCTGCGCTGGGTACGTATGCCGCTGCCGTTTGCGCTGGATCATGTCAATGTGTGGCTGCTGGAAGACGAACTCGAGGAGGAGCGGGGCTGGACCCTGGTCGACACCGGCGCCGGCACCGACGCCACCCGCGCCGCCTGGGAGCAACTATTGGCGAGCGGCCTGGACGGCCGGTCGCTGGTGCGGGTGATCGCTACCCACTGCCACCCCGACCACGTCGGCCTGTCGGGCTGGTTGTGCGCGCGCTTCGGTGCGCCGTTCTGGACCACCACCGGCGAGTTCGGCTTCATGCGCATGATGGCGGCGGCGCTGCCCGGCGTGGACGGGCCGTCGGCGATTCCCCATTTCGAGCGCCACGGCCTGGCGGACGCGGCGATGCTGGACCAGATGCGCGGCCGCCGCAACTACTACCCATCGCTGGTGCCGTCGGTCCCGCAATCCTATACCCGGCTGCAGGATGGCCAAGTGGTCGGGATCGGCGGCCACGCCTGGCGCGTGATCACCGGCTTCGGCCATTCGCCGGAACACGCCTCGCTGTACTGCGCGGCGCTGAACGTGCTGCTGTCGGGCGATATGGTGTTGCCGCGCATCTCGACCAATGTCTCGGTGTTCGCGGTCGAGCCGGAGGGCAATCCGCTTCAGCTCTACCTCGATTCACTGTCCAGATTTGCTGACCTGCCCGACGACGCGCTGGTGCTGCCGGCGCATGGCAGGCCTTTCCGTGGCTTGCACACCCGTATCGCCCAGTTGCGCGACCACCATGCCGCACGCCTGGCCGAAGTGATCGGGGCCTGCGCCACGCCACAATCGGCGATGGATATCGTGCCGACCATGTTCAGGCGGCCGCTGGATTCCCACCAGCTCAGCTTTGCGTTGGGCGAGGCCCTTGCTCACTTGCACAAGCTCTGGTACGACGGTGCATTACGACGGGTAAACGCGCACGACGGCGTGATTCGATTTCAACAAATCTAACATTCGATTTGTAACCATCGGATACAATTTTTTTGGAACGCGCATTCCGGTTATCTCGTCTAAGTAATGCTGCGTATTATTATTCATTTCAAATAATAGAAAATTTCGTGAGAATCATACTTTGCTGTATTGCTGTTGGGTATTAGTTGCATTGGGCGTAAAAACTCTTAAAAAACCACATCATTGTTACATTTTGGTTGTATGATTTGGACCTTTGGCCTCTCTCCTAAAGGAGAGCAGGCCGCCCGTCCGGTCTCAACGAACCCAGTATCACATGAACTCTACGAATGAACGGGAGAGCTTCAGCGAGCGTCTGCAGCAGGCTTTGAAGAACGCGCACTACTCGCCCGACAGCC
Source organism: Telluria sp. RT2P19 (assembly GCF_059685725.1). Classification (NCBI taxonomy): domain Bacteria; kingdom Pseudomonadati; phylum Pseudomonadota; class Betaproteobacteria; order Burkholderiales; family Oxalobacteraceae; genus Telluria; species Telluria sp. RT2P19. The sequence continues at coordinate 192,918 of NZ_JCASIL010000005.1, read as the reverse complement.
CCACCCGCCTTGCCCGAGAATTTAATATCCGCTTCGAAGGCCGTCCGATCACGGTCCATGCCGCCCGTAAATGGCTGGTAGGCGAAGCCATCCCCACGCAAGAAAAACTGCGCATGATCGCGCAATGGCTCGGCGTGCCGGCCGACTGGCTGCGCTTCGGCGGCGCCGAGCAGGCCGCCACCACCGACGCCGCCAATGGCGGCGCCCGCTTCGAGTCGGCCGACGTCAAGCTGATCGCCGACCTGCAACGCCTGGATGAGCACCACCGCCAGCTGGCGCGCGAGTTCATCCGCATGCTGGTGCGCATGAATCATCAAAAGGCCGACGCCAAGCAAGCTTGAAGCTTGAAGTTTCCGTACCTCACTTTTTGCATGCGGAACGGCACAAACGCCCTTGTCTGGTTCATAATCTGACCAGGTGGCGGGGATTCCCGGCACCTCACCAGGTTTACCCAGGAGCAGCTGACGCATGCGAAACAACTACGCCAATACCGCCCAGCTCAAGGATTTGATGACGGCGCCGCCAATGACGGCAGCGCGTCATGCCGAGGTCATGCGAGAGCGCAATGCCCGGCGACGAATGCTTGAAGAGGCGCGCGAGTTGAAGAAGTCCGAAGACAAGCAGTACGACGACAAGCGTTAAGCACAGCGCAGGCAGGACGCCGGCGCCGCGCTTCACACGTCTTGTTCGCCCTTCATGCCGCCCCAGCGGGCGGCCTGGGCATTCTCTATCCCTAATAAATCCACCACACGGTCCACCGTGTGCTCGACCATGTCGGCGATCGTCGCCGGCCGGTGATAAAAGCTCGGCAGGGGAGGGAAGACGATGCCGCCCATCTCGGTCACGGCCGTCATATTGCGCAAGTGCGCCAGGTTGAACGGCGTTTCGCGCACCATCAACACCAGGCGCCGGCGTTCCTTGAGGATTACGTCGGCCGCGCGCGTCACGAGGTTGTCGGAAAAACCATGGGCTACCGCCGCCAGCGTCTTCATCGAGCAGGGGGCGATCACCATGCCGTCGACCTGGTACGAGCCGCTGGCGATCGAGGCGCCGATGTCGCGGTTGCGATGGACGACGTGGGCCAGTGCCTCGACGTCGCGTCGCTGCAGGCCGAGCTCCTGGTGCAGGGTGAGGGAGGCGGCGTCTGAAACGACCAGGTGGGTCTCGACGCCAGGGGTGGCGTGCAGCCGCCGCAGCAGCTGCACGCCATAGGTCGCGCCGGTCGCGCCGGTGATGGCGACAATGATTCGCCGGTCGCCACCGCAGCGCGGGCGATCAGACATATGGTCAGTCTTTTTTGAACAGGGTCTGCAGCTCGCCGGAATCGTACATCTCGTTCATGATATCGGTGCCGCCGATGAACTCGCCGTTTACGTACAGTTGCGGAACGGTTGGCCAGTTCGAGAAGTCCTTGATGCCCTGGCGCACTTCCGGGTCGTCCAGCACGTTGACGGTGGCAACGTTGTCAACGCCGCAGGCTTTCAGGATCTGGATGGCGCGGCCCGAGAAGCCGCACTGCGGGAACTGGGCGGTGCCCTTCATGAACAGCACGACCGGGGTATTGGTCACGGTTTCTTTGATCCAGGTTTGCACGTCGCTCATTTGTTTTGCCTTTGAAGAAAAGGAATAAGTAGATGGCGACATTCTATAAGAATTCGACGTGGCCGACACAGTCGGCCACGTCGCCCCGCGCAGGCGGGGGCGCAGTTCGCCATCGCTGCCGACCGTCGCGGTCTACTGTATCATCGACCAGTTCAAGATTAACAAGAAAGACGATGAAGACGTTTGCTACCTTGCCGCCCGTCGCCATGTGGGTGTTCGCGGCCCTGCTGGGACTGCCTGCGCTGTACGACCTCGGGAACGCGGTTGTCCAGGGCCGGCTCCTTGGCATCTTCCTAGCGGTCGGCCCGCTGATGATGGCGCTGTTCCTGGCCTGGTGCGCGCTGCAGCGCAAGGCCGGCCGCCTGGCGTTGCTGGAATCGCCGCGCGTCACGCTCGCTGGCTACATCTGCTTCGGCGCCTTCGTCGGCAGCTTCGTGGTCAAGATCCTGACCCAGGGCTCGACTTTGACGCTGGCTGGGTATGCAGCCGGCATTGCGGTATGATCCCCGGGTTTGCCACCTGATATCGGAGTAAAGATGCAGCCACCTCGCCCGCGCGTACCATCGCCGAACATGAACTTCGTGATCGCTGCCCTGCTGGGCATTCCCGGCCTGCTGAACATCTATGGCGGCATCACCCGCTCCAGCCCGGGCGACCTCCTGTCCGGCCTGGCGGCCCTGGTGTACGCCGTGCTGCTGGTGCGCGACGCCCTGCATATCAAGAAGACCGGCCTGCCGGCGATCGCGCAGGCGAAGATGCTGCTGATCGGCTTCGGCTGCCTGTCGGTCTACCTGATCGGCATGTTCATGAAACACAGCGGATAAGCTGCCTGCCCATGCAGATCGACACGGCGCGGCCGGCATAGCGTCCGTAGGGCGGCACTTCCACGTAGCCGTGCCGTTCATAGAAATCGACCGCGCGCAGGTTCACTCGCCGGGTCGACAGCCATAGCTGGCGGTAGCCGCAGGCAGCGGCATGCCGTTCCAGCGCCGCCAGGATATGCGCGCCGGCGCCGCTGCCGGGACGCGCATACATGCGCTTGATTTCACCTACCGCTCCCTCGAGCGGGCGCAGGGCGCCGCAGCCCACCGCGGCCCCTCGCCGGTCATGGGCCATCATGAAGACCGCGCCAGGTCCGCGGCAATCCTGCGGATCGAACGACGAGGCCCCGTTGTCGCCGGTGATCGCCGCCAGCGCCGTATCCAGTGCAGCGATCAAACGCCGCGCGTCGTGGCTGTCCGGATCGGCGCTGGCAACCCGCATCTGCTTATTTTCCGCGCAGCTTGGCGAAGGCATCGGCCATCGCGTTATTGGACGGCGGCGCCGAACGCTCCTGGCGCTGATGCTGGGTCACGCGCTTGGCATCGGTACGGTCGCCGCGCTGTTCCGGTCGCGAACCAGGCTGCGGCGCGCTGTCCGTCAAGCGCATGGTGAGCGCGATGCGCTTGCGCTTGGGGTCCACTTCCAGCACCTTGACCTTGACTACCTGGCCGGCCTTGACCACCGTGTGCGGGTCCTTCACGAAGGTGTTCGACAGCGCCGAGATGTGGACCAGCCCATCCTGGTGGACGCCGATGTCCACAAAAGCGCCAAAGGCCGCGACGTTCGTCACCACGCCCTCCAGGATCATGTCCGGACGCAGGTCGGAGATCTCTTCCACACCCTCCTTGAAGGTGGCCGTCGTGAATTCCGGACGCGGGTCGCGGCCCGGCTTTTCGAGCTCTTTCAGGATGTCGCTCACGGTCGGCACGCCGAATTTCTCGTCCGCGTACTTCGACGGCGATAGGCCTTTGAGCAAAGTGCTGTCGCCGATCACGGTCTTCATGTCGCGCTTGACGTCCGCCAGGATTTTCTCGACCACCGGATACGATTCCGGGTGCACCGCCGATGCGTCCAGCGGATTGGCGCCGTTCACGATGCGCAGGAAACCGGCTGCCTGCTCGAAGGTCTTGTCGCCCAGACGCGGCACTTTTTTCAGCGCCGCGCGCGAGGCAAAAGCGCCGTTGGCGTCGCGGTAGGCTACGATGCCCTGGGCCACGGTGTTCGACAGGCCCGAGACGCGCGCCAGCAGCGGCGCCGAAGCGGTATTGACGTCCACCCCCACCGCATTGACGCAATCCTCGACCACGGCGTCGAGCGAGCGCGCAAGCTGGGTCTGCGACACGTCGTGCTGGTACTGGCCGACGCCGATCGATTTCGGATCGATCTTGACCAGTTCGGCCAGCGGATCCTGCAAGCGGCGCGCGATCGAGACGGCGCCGCGCAGCGAGACGTCCATGTCGGGCAGCTCGCGCGAGGCGAATTCTGACGCCGAATAAACCGAGGCGCCGGCTTCCGACACCACGATCTTGGTCAGCTTGAGCTCGGGCTGAAGCTTGATCAGGTCTTGCGCCAGCTTGTCGGTTTCGCGCGAGCCGGTGCCGTTGCCGATCGAGATCAGCGACACCTGGTGCTTGGCCGCCAGCTGGCCCAGCGTGTGCAGCGCGCCGTGCCAGTCGTTGCGCGGCTGGTGTGGATACACGGTGGCGGTATCGACCACCTTGCCGGTGGCGTCGACCACCGCCACCTTGACGCCCGTGCGCAGGCCGGGATCGAGGCCCATGGTGGCGCGCTGGCCGGCCGGCGCCGCCAGCAGCAGGGCCTTCAGGTTGCGCGCGAAGACGCCGATCGCGTCCTGCTCGGCCTTGTCGCGCAATGCGCCCATCAACTCGGTATCGAGGTGCATGAAGCTCTTGACGCGCCAGGTCCAGCGCGCGGTGTCCTGCAGCCATTTGTCGGCCGGGCGGCCCTGGGCCTTGATGCCGAAGCGCGCCGCGATGCGGCCTTCGCACGGATTCAGCGGCGCATCCCACTTCGGCTTTTCGGGTTCGGAATCCAGACGCAAGCTCACGTCCAGCACGCCCTCGCGGCGGCCCCGCAGCAGGGCCAGCGCGCGGTGCGACGGCACGGCGGCAAGTGGCTCGCTGTAATCAAAATAATCGGCGAACTTCTCGCCCTCGTCTTCCTTGCCGGCGACGACCTTCGATTCCACCACACCGTGGTCCTGCACGTACTCGCGCAGCGATTGCAGCAGTTCGGCGTCTTCGGCGAAGCGCTCCATCAGGATCTGGCGCGCGCCGTCCAGGGCGGCCTTGGTGTCCGCCACGCCGGGATTGGCGCCGCCATCGGCGTTCGTGAACGCCTCGCGCAGGTAGCTGCTTGCGACTTCTTCCGGGTTGAGGGTCGGGTCGGCCAGCAGGGTATCGGCCAGCGGCGCCAGACCCGCCTCGATCGCGATCTGGGCCTTGGTGCGGCGCTTCTGCTTGTACGGCAGGTACAGGTCTTCGAGGCGGGTTTTATCTTCGGCCAGGGCGATCGCCTGCATCAGCTCCGGCGTCATCTTGTTCTGTTCCGTGATCGAGGCATTGATCGCGGCGCGGCGCTCTTCGAGTTCGCGCAGGTAGCGCAGGCGCTCTTCGAGCAGGCGCAACTGGATGTCGTCGAGACCGCCCGTGGCTTCCTTGCGGTAGCGGGCGATGAAGGGCACGGTGGCGCCTTCGTCGAGCAGGGCGATGGCGGCGGCCACCTGGGCCGGCCGGGCGGCGAGTTCTTGGGCGAGGCGTTGTTCGATGGAGGGCAGCATGGATCGTGGATCGTTGTATCGAAGGTCGAGCGGCCAATGATACGCGCTCATCGACGATGCGCCAGTCTTGACAGCGTGTCGCGGACATGAGAGAACAACCGGTTGACGAGAAAGCGTGCGCATTGCGCGCCGATGAGATTTGTCCGCTACGTGCGATTCCGAACAAAACGGAAGTGTTCGTATGCGAGATAATGCCGTTTATTGCCTTTTTTGATACGAAGCCACGAGACCCAATGACGACAGTCGATTATCTTCGCGAGAAAGCCGGCGACGCACCTGCGGTCCGCGCTCCCGCACGTTCCCCGGCCCTTCCGGCGCCGGTGGTGAGCTGGCTGCAGCGGGTCGAGGCAGCAGCCCACCCCCAGCCGAAGCTGACCGACGAAGTCGTCGACCCCAAGGCAGCGCAATACAAATTCGTCTACGTCATGGCGCCCACCAGTGGCGGCCGCCACGTCGCGCTGTGCCTGTGCAAGGCGCGCCTGCGTCCGAACGGCGACGTGGCCGCGGCCAGCCCGGTCAGCGAAGTGTTTTCGCTGCTGTCGGCGCCGCCCGCCTACCTCGAAGGCGACGACGTCGACCTGGTGCGCTTCTTCATCGCCATGCGCAGCGGGTCGGCGCAGGGCACCAGCGCCACCGAACCGAAAGGCAAGGTCGGGGCGATCCTGCTGCAGATGCTGCTCGAACAGGGCAAGCTGCTGTGGGCGAACTCGTGGTCCGACATGTCCAGCGGTCTCGTGTACCCGCTGCAGGGCGGTCCTACCCGCCTGGCCAGCCTGGCCTGGCGCGACGAAGGCCGCGTGGCCAAGCTCGGATGGTCGGTGGAGCCGGTCGGCGGCGCCGCCACCCACAGCGCGGCCGACCAGATCGACTACATGCTGCCGACCGATCCGCCGTGGTATATCGACAACCTGTCGTGCGGCCCGCTCGAACTCAATCGCGGCGGCATCGACATCTCGCTGGCCGAACTGCAGGCGCTGGTGGCGCAAGCCCCGGCCCTGACCGGCACCGACAAGAAACGCGTTTCGCAGCTGCTGCTGGCCCATGGCCTGCAAGGCCTGATGCCGCTGCCGCAGCCGCTTACCCAGCGCCTGCGGAACGACGTCAAGCCGATTCCTCACCTGCTGCTCGATGCGGTGCAGCTGGCCGACGGCAACGTCACGCGCTGGCAAGACTTCGCCGTGCTGGCCTTCGACTACGACGGCCAGCGCGTCTCGTTCGACCCATCGCAGCGCGTGGTACGCCAGATCGGCGACCTCACCGAGATCATCGAACGCGATCCCAAGGCCGAAAGCGACGCCCTCGACAAACTGGGCGAGATCGGCTTCCGCAAGCCGGCCACGGCGCCGTTCAACGCCATGGCCGGCGCGCTGCAGCTCGAGAGCCAGGCGCACTGGTTGCGTTTTGCCGAGAGCGACGTCGACGCCCTGTCCGACGCCGGCTGGCACCTGCAGAAATCGAACAAGTACAGGTACGACGTGGTACCGGTCGAAGACTGGTATGCCGACATCGACGAGCCGGTCGAGGCGGGCAATGCCTGGTTCGAGCTGGAGCTGGGGATCGTGGTGGCGAAGAAGCGCGTGCCGCTGCTGCCGGTGCTGGTGCAACTGATCCGCAGCGCGCCGCTCGAATTCGACCCCGCCGTGCTGGCCGCCCACCACGAGGCCGACCAGATGCTGGCCGTGCTGCCGGACGGCGTGCGCGTGGCGCTGCCGTGGGGCCGCCTCAAGCCGATCCTGGCCACCTTGGGCGAGCTGTATTTCAACGACAAGATCAAGGGCAAGCTGCGCCTGTCCACGCTCGATGCGGCGCGCCTCGAAGAACTGGCGCGCGGCGTCGAGCTGCGCTGGACCGGCGGCGAACGCCTGCGCGAGACCGGCCGCAAGCTGAGCCAGTTCGGCGCGGTCAAGAAGGTCGAGGCGCCTGCCGGCTTGCAGGCGACCTTGCGCGACTACCAGCTCGACGGCCTGTCGTGGATGCAGTTCCTGCGCGAATATGACCTGGGCGGCATCCTGGCCGACGATATGGGCCTCGGCAAGACCGTGCAGACGCTGGCCCACATCCTGACCGAAAAAGAAGCCGGCCGTCTCACCAGCCCGGCCCTGGTGATCGCTCCGACCAGCCTGATGGCCAACTGGTTCGACGAAGCCGCGCGCTTCGCGCCAAGCCTCAAGGTCCTGCTCTTGCAGGGCAAGGAGCGCATGGACCTGTTCGACCAGATCGACGGCGCCGACATCGTCCTGACCACCTATGCGCTGTTGCCGCGCGATGAAGAAGAACTGCGCAAGCACCACTATCACCTGGTGATCCTGGACGAATCGCACTACATCAAGAACACCCGCTCGAAAGCGGCGCAGACGGCCGGCTCGCTCGATGCCAGCCATCGCCTGTGCCTGTCGGGCACCCCGCTCGAGAACCACCTGGGCGAGCTGTGGTCGCAATTCCACTTCCTGCTCCCTGGCCTGCTGGGCGACGAAAAGGCCTTCAATACGCAGTTCCGCCATCCGATCGAGCGCCAGGACGACCCGGTGCGCCGCACCCTGCTCAATCGCCGTATCCGTCCTTTCCTGCTGCGCCGCACGAAAGACCACGTGGCCAAGGAACTGCCCGAGAAAACCGAGATGGTGCGCCGCATCGAGCTGTCCGGCCCGCAGCGCGACCTGTACGAAACCGTGCGCCTGGCGATGGACAAGAAGGTGCGCGACGAGATCGACCGCAAGGGCGTGGCGCGCAGCCAGATCGTCATCCTCGAGGCGCTGCTCAAGCTGCGCCAGGTCTGCTGCGATCCGCGCCTGGTCAAGGCGATGCCGTCCAAGAAGAACACGGCGGCGGTGTCGGCCAAGCTGGTCGATCTGATGCAGATGGTCGAAGACCTGCTGGGAGAAGGCCGCAAGATCCTCGTGTTCTCGCAGTTCACCAGCATGCTCGGCCTGATCGAAGAAGAACTCGACGCGCGCAACATCCCGTACGCGATCCTGACCGGCGAGACGCGCGACCGCTCGGCTCAGGTGGCGGCCTTCCAGCAAGGCGCGGTGCCGATCTTCCTGATCAGCCTGAAGGCCGGTGGCGTGGGCCTGAACCTGACCGCGGCCGACACCGTGATCCACTACGACCCGTGGTGGAATCCTGCGGCCGAAAATCAAGCGACCGACCGCGCCTGGCGCATCGGGCAAGACAAGCCCGTGTTCGTCTATAAACTGATTGCGAAAGGCACGCTGGAAGAAAAGATCCAGCTGCTGCAGCAGAAGAAGTCGGAGCTGGCGCAGTCCATCCTGTCCGAAGGGGAGTCGCAGAAGATGGCGCTGACGCAGGAAGACCTGCAGGCGATCTTCGCGCCGCTGGAAGATTGAACGTTTCCTGCCCCGAGATGGGGCAACGCATTGGGAATGAAACCGGCGTCGCGCTTTTTCGTTGAGCGCGACCTGGGAAGACACGCGGCGCAAGGCCGCGTGCTGACATCTTATTTGTAGAAGGCTTCGACCTTGCCCTTGAGCTTGATGAGCATCGGCTTGCCCTTGCGATCCAGGGTCTTGCCGGCGGCGACCTTGATCCAGCCTTCGCTGAGACAATACTCTTCGACGTCGTAGCGATCCTTGTCGTTGAAGCGAATGCCGATTTCGCGCTGGAACACGTCACGGTCGTGGAAAGGGCTGCTCGGATCGATCGACAGCCTGTCTGGGAGCGGGGGGAGGGTTGCGGTATCGTTCATGGTGGGCGAATTATCCCTCAACTCGCCGGAGCATGGCGCATTTCTTTGCGCGGACATCGGGCCTTCCCGCACCTTGCCGCGCGGCCTGGCCGCGATCATTGCTTGTGCGCGCGAGATATTTCACAGGCATCGTTACGCGGCTGTATACTTGCTGGTAAACCTGGCATCCTTGCCAGTTGGTTAAGAAAGAGCCTCGATGAAGTCCAGCCCTCCTGCCGCCGCCCCTTCCGCCGTCCGGGATCATTCTGGCGACGAAGCGCTGCCGGCCCGGCAGTTCCGCACGATCGCCGAACTGGGCGGCGATGTGGTCTTCGCCATCGCGCTGCCCGTACACCGCCTCGATTACCTGAGCCCCAATTTCGCCGAATTGAGCGGCTTCGGGAGCGAGGCGCTGCAGCAGGCGCTCGACGGCGACGGCGCATCGGCCCTGGCGCCGCTCGCGGCCTGGTTGCGCGAGGCGGCCGGCGGCCAGCCGGGCGCGCGCAGCCGGTGCGAGTTCGACCTGCTTGACGCCGAGGGCCGGCCGCTGGCGCTGGAAGCCCTGGCCATCGTCCCGCCCGACGATGCCGCGACCCTGGTCGGCCAGCTGCGCGACCTGGCGGCGCGGCGCGCCCATCAAAGCGAGCAGAAGCGCTTCGCCAGCATGCTCAACCATGAATTTCGCACCCCACTGGCCACCATCGACGGCGCCATCCAGCGCCTGGAGGCGACCTCGAGCCACGCCGACGAACCGACCCGCACGCGCTACCGCAAGATCGGCGCCGCGGTCGACCGCCTGATCGGCATGCTGGACGAATACTTGTCGCCGGACCGCATGGCCGCGATCGGCCGTGCGCGCCAGCCGAACACGATCACCGTGAGTGACCTGATCGAGACCGGCGCCACCCAGATCCGCGCGGCCGGACGCGAAGCCGTGCTGCGGCTGGACGAACTGGCGTCCAGCCAGGGCGACAAGCTGCAGCACACGCTGCGGGGCGAACCGGAAGGGCTGCGCCTCGTCCTGAAGGTCTTGATCGACAATGCGCTGGCGTTTTCGCCGCCCTCGGCCCCCGTGATCCTGCGCGCGCGGCGTAGCGGCGGTGGGGTCGAGCTGGCGGTGCTCGATGGCGGCGCCGGCGTGCCGCCGGACGATGCGGCACGGGTCTTCGAGAAGGGCTACCGCGGCCGCAACGCCGCCGGCCTGGCCGGCAGCGGCCTGGGCCTGTACATGGCGCGCTCGATCGTCGAGGTGCATGGGGGGGTGCTGAGCCTGGCACCGGGACAGGAGGGCGCGGGCGCCGAATTCCGTCTGTGGATGCCGGCGCTGGGACTGTAGAAGAACAACTCCTTGCTTCAGATCGCCTCAACAGTGATAATCGGGACCGCACCCGGCGTGGATAACGCTACCATTGGTAGCTTTGCCAGGTGAAGAGAACAATATGGCCAAGGCATGACGCAGATACTGATTGTTGAAGACAATGGCGAATACGCCGACGACATGGCCGAGTTCCTGAAGGAGCTCGACCATGACGTGACGATTGCCAGGACCGCCAGCGAGATGTGGGCGGCGCTGACGCGCACGCCGGCCGCGGTGGTGGTGCTCGACCTCGGTTTGCCGGACGAGGACGGTTTCAACGTGATCCCGCGCATGCGCCAGCTATATCCCGAGATCGGTTTGCTGGTCTTGACGGGCCGGGTGGCGTTCGACCACCGCATCCTGGGTCTGCGCCTGGGCGCCGACCACTATCTGACCAAGCCGATCAAGTTCCCCGAACTGGCGGCCCACATCGAAGCCCTGGACCGCCGCGTCCGGCCCCCGGATCCCGCTCCGGCCCCCAGCAAGTGGACACTCAGAGTCAGCGCCCGCCAGCTGGAGCTGATGGGCAAGGTCATCGACCTGACCGAAAAAGAGTGCAACTTCCTGCACCTGCTGACGATCAATACCCGTCCCGTACCGCGTCATGTGATCGTGGCCGGCATGGGCGGCGAAGATCCGGACGCCAGCCGCCGGGTCGACATGCTGGTCTACCGCCTGCGCAAGAAGGCCCGCTCCGGCCTCGGCCAGGACCTCCCCCTGCGCAGCGCCTACGGCGAAGGCTACAGCCTCTCCGCCGGCTTCACCCTCAATTAGGGTCAGAGTAGAATTATTGGCCAATTTCTTCTGCAATCTTGCTGTTTTACGCAGATTGGCAAAAAATTCTCTTGCGGCTACCACGCTTGAACCATGTTCTGAATAAAATAGGGACAGAGTCAGCCTGTTCTGAGCGAAGCTTGTGATTAATGAGGGACAGAGTAGTTTTCTATTGTAGAATCGGCGGCTCAGTATGTGAGAAGACGCCATGGCACGCCAACCCCGACTCATCGTTCCCGAGCAACCGCACCACGTCATCCAGCGCGGCAATAACCGCCAGGTGATCTTTCGCGAGCAGGCCGACTACCAGCGTTTCCTGGTCTGGCTCAAGGAAAGCGCCAAGTTCTACGATGTGGCGATCCACTCGTACGTGCTCATGCCCAACCACCTGCACCTGCTGGCCACGCCCAGCGACGCCACCGGCCTGGCGCTGATGATGCAGAAGGTGGGCCGGCTATATGTCCCCTGGTTCAATCTCAAGTACGAACGCAGCGGCGGGCTGTTCGAAGGGCGTTTTCGCACCTCGCTGATCGATTCGGACCGCTATTTCATGACTTGCAGCCGCTACATCGAGCTCAATCCCGTGCGTGCGCAGCTCACGGTTGCGCCGGACGACTATCCGTGGTCGAGCTACGCGCACCACGCCGGCATTCGTACCGATACCCTGGTCGCCGACCATCCCTTGTTCTGGGGACTGGGCAATACGCCATTCCAGCGCGAAGCCGCCTATATCGACATGGTCCGGCAAGGCCTCAGTACGGAAGAGGTCGATTTCATCACGGTCGCGATCCTCAAGAACCAGCCCCTCGGTTCGCTCACCTTCAAGACCGAACTCGAACAAAAAACACAGCGCCAGATTCTTCCAGCCAAGCGTGGAAGGCCGTTCAAAGCGCCTTTGCCACCGCTTTCACCAGCCTGATGCAGGCATTTCTTGACACGATGGCGCGGTTATTCGCGCCATTTTTTTACCAAAAACCACAGTATTATCAGTAGCTTAGCGCCAGAGGGAATGGACTGGGCCAAGATCGAATGACTCTGTCCCCAATTAATCGAGAATATAAAAAGTTGTCAAACAATTCGACTCTGACCCTAATTATTCTGGTTGACGCGGTATTTTGCAGTGCACTATTCTCGGCGTTCGACCCCTGAAAAGTAGTGGAGATTGCCTCATGATTGCCCAAGGTTTGTATGACCCAGCCAATGAACACGATGCCTGTGGCGTCGGCTTCATCGCCCATATCAAGGGCAACAAGAGTCATTCGATTATTGAACAGGGTCTGCAGATCCTGAAGAACCTCGACCACCGGGGCGCTGTCGGCGCCGATGCGCTGATGGGCGATGGCGCCGGCATCCTGATCCAGATCCCGGACCAGTACTTCCGCGACGAAATGGCCAAGCAGGGCGTTGAACTGCCGCCGCCTGGCGAATACGGCGTCGGCATGGTGTTCTTGCCGAAAGAGCATGCCTCGCGTATCGCCTGCGAACAGGAAATCGAGCGCGCCGTGCGCATCGAAGGTCAGGTCGTGCTGGGCTGGCGCAATGTGCCGGTCGACGAGACCATGCCGATGTCGCCCTTCGTGCGCGCCAAGGAGCCGGTCATCCGCCAGATCTTCATCGGCCGCGGCCCGGACATCATGGTTACCGATGCGCTCGAACGCAAGCTGTACGTGATCCGCAAATCGTCCGGCCATGCGATCCAGGCCCTGAAGCTCCTGCACGGCAAGGAGTTCTTCGTGCCGTCGATGTCGGCGCGCACCATCGTTTATAAAGGCCTGCTGCTGGCCGACCAGGTCGGCGTCTACTATAAAGACCTGCAGGATCCGCGCTGTATCTCGGCCCTGTCCCTGGTCCACCAGCGCTTCTCGACCAATACCTTCCCCGAGTGGCCGCTGGCCCACCCGTACCGCATGATCGCCCACAACGGCGAGATCAATACGGTCAAGGGCAACTTCAACTGGACCCGCGCGCGCGAAGGCATGCTCAAGTCGGCCGTGCTGGGCGAAGACCTGAACAAGCTGTTCCCGCTGATTTACGAAGGCCAGTCCGACACCGCCTGCTTCGACAACGCGCTCGAACTGCTGGTGATGGCCGGCTACCCGGTGGCCCAGGCGATGATGATGATGATCCCGGAAGCCTGGGAAAACCACACCGCGATGGACGACAACCGCCGCGCCTTCTACGAATACCACGCGGCGATGATGGAACCATGGGACGGCCCGGCCGCCATGGCCTTTACCGACGGCCGTCACATCGGCGGCACCCTGGACCGCAACGGGCTGCGTCCGGCGCGCTACGTCATCACCGAGGACGACCTGGTCGTGATGGCCTCGGAGTCGGGCGTGCTGCCGATCCCAGAATCGCGCATCGTCAAGAAGTGGCGCCTCCAGCCGGGCAAGATGTTCCTGATCGACCTCGAAGCCGGCCGCATCATCGACGACAAGGAGCTCAAGGACAGCTTCGCCAACGCCAAGCCCTACAAGGCCTGGATCAAGTCGGTGCGCATCAAGCTCAATGAAATCAAGCTGTCCGAATCACAGCTGATGGCCGGCCGCGCCAAGGATGCGCAAGGCGAGAAGCAGGCCCTGACCCTGCTCGACCGCCAGCAGGCCTTCGGCTACACGCAGGAAGACCTCAAGTTCCTGATGGCGCCGATGGCCGTACTGGGCGAGGAAGCCACCGGCTCGATGGGCAACGATTCGCCACTGGCCGTCACGTCCAACAAACTCAAGCCGCTGTATAACTACTTCAAGCAGCTGTTCGCCCAGGTGACCAACCCGCCGATCGACCCGATCCGCGAAAGCATGGTCATGTCGCTGGTGTCCTTCATCGGCCCGAAACCGAACATCCTCGACACCAACAACGTCAACCCGCCGATGCGCCTCGAAGTGGCGCAGCCGATCCTCGGCTTCGACGATATGGCGCGCCTGCGCGCCATCGGCCAGCATACCGGCAGCAAGTTCAAGGCTTATGAGCTGAACATCTGCTACCCGGTAGCGTGGGGCAAGGAAGGCATCGAAGCGTCACTGGCCTCGCTGTGCGCCGAAGCGGTCGACGCCGTTAAATCGGGCCACAACATCCTGATCGTGTCCGACCGCCGCCTGTCGCCCGACCTGGTCGCGATTCCCGCGCTGCTGGCCACTTCCAGCGTGCACCAGCACCTGGTGGCGAAGGGCCTGCGCGCTTCCACCGGCCTCGTGATCGAGACCGGCTCGGCGCGCGAGACCCACCACTTCGCCCTGCTCGCCGGCTACGGCGCCGAAGCCGTCCATCCTTACCTGGCACTGGAAACCCTGGCCGAGCTGGCCCACGGCCTGCCGCACGAGATGTCGGCGGAGACGGCGAGCTACAACTACATCAAGGCGATCGGCAAGGGCTTGCTGAAGGTAATGTCGAAGATGGGCATCTCCACCTATATGTCCTACTGCGGCGCCCAGATCTTCGAGGCCGTGGGCCTCAACAAGTCGCTGGTCGACAAATACTTCAAGGGCACCTCGTCGAACGTCGAAGGCATTGGCCTGTTCGAAGTGGCCGAAGAAGCGCTGCGCCTGCACGCCCTGGCCTTCGGCAACGATCCGGTGCTGGCCAACAGCCTCGACGTCGGCGGCGAGTACGCCTTCCGCGTGCGCGGCGAAGACCACCTGTGGACGCCGGACGCGATCGCCAAGCTGCAGCACTCGACCCGCGCCAACAACTTCTCGACTTACAAGGAGTACGCGCAGCTGATCAACGACCAGACGCGCCGTCACCTGACGCTGCGCGGCCTGTTCGAGTTCAGGATCGACCGCGACAAGGCGATTGCGATCGAGGAAGTCGAACCGGCCAAGGACATCGTCAAGCGCTTCGCCACCGGCGCGATGTCGCTCGGCTCGATCAGCACCGAAGCCCATGCCACGCTGGCCATCGCGATGAACCGCATCGGCGGCAAGAGCAATACCGGCGAGGGCGGCGAAGATCCGGCGCGCTACCTCAACGAATTCAAGGGCATCGCCATCAAGAAGGGCGAGAGCCTGTCGTCGGTCCTGGGCAAGGACCGCGTCATGGTCGACATCCCGCTGGAAGACGGTGATTCGCTGCGCTCGAAGATCAAGCAGGTGGCCTCGGGCCGCTTCGGCGTCACCGCCGAATACCTGAACGCGGCCGATCAAATCCAGATCAAGATGGCGCAGGGCGCCAAGCCGGGCGAGGGCGGTCAGCTGCCGGGCCACAAGGTTTCGGATTACATCGCCAGCCTGCGTTTCTCGGTGCCGGGTGTCGGCCTGATCTCGCCGCCGCCGCACCACGACATCTATTCGATCGAAGACCTGGCGCAGCTGATCCACGACCTGAAGAACGCCAACCCGCGCGCCTCGATCTCGGTCAAGCTGGTGTCGGAAGTCGGCATCGGCACCGTCGCTGCGGGCGTCTCGAAAGCCAAGGCCGACCACGTGGTGGTGGCCGGTCATGACGGCGGCACCGGCGCCTCGCCGCTGTCGTCGGTCAAGCACGCCGGCACGCCGTGGGAGCTGGGCCTGGCCGAGACCCAGCAGACGCTGGTGCTCAACGGCCTGCGCAGCCGGATCCGGGTTCAAGCGGACGGACAGATGCGCACCGGCCGCGACGTCGTCATCGCCGCGATGCTGGGCGCCGACGAAGTGGGCTTTGCCACCGCGCCACTGGTGGTCGAAGGCTGCATCATGATGCGTAAATGTCACCTCAATACCTGCCCGGTGGGCGTGGCCACGCAAGACCCGGTCCTGCGCGCCAAGTTCCAGGGTAAGCCTGAACACGTGGTGAACTACTTCTTCTTCGTCGCCGAAGAAGCGCGCCAGATCATGGCCCAACTGGGCATCCGCACCTACGATGAACTGATCGGCCGCGCCGACCTGCTGGACAAGTCGAAGGCGGTCCAGCACTGGAAGGCGCAGGGCCTGGACTTCTCGAACATCTTCTACCAGCCGCAAGTCGACAGCCGCAGCGCCCTGTACCATACGGGCGAGCAAGACCACGGCCTCGACAAGGCGCTGGATCATAAGTTGATCGCGCAGGCCAAGGCCGCGCTGGAGAAGGGCGAGCGCGTCTCGTTCATCTCGCCGGTGAAGAACCTGAACCGCACCGTCGGCGCCATGCTGTCGGGCGAAGTCGCCAAACGCTATGGCCACGCCGGCCTGCCGGACGACACCATCCACATCCAGCTGCAAGGCACGGCGGGCCAATCGGCGGCGGCCTTCCTGGCCGGAGGCATCACGATCGACCTGGTCGGCGAAGGCAACGACTACGTCGGCAAGGGCCTGTCGGGCGGCCGCATCATCGTGCGGCCGAACACCGAGTTCCGCGGCTGGGCGGTGGACAACATCATCGTCGGCAATACCGTGATGTATGGCGCGATCTCGGGCGAGGCCTTCTTCAACGGCGTGGCCGGCGAACGCTTCGCCGTGCGTAACTCGGGCGCGATCGCGGTGGTCGAAGGCTGCGGCGACCACGGTTGCGAATACATGACCGGCGGCACCGTCGTCGTGCTGGGCGAGACCGGACGCAACTTCGCGGCCGGCATGTCGGGCGGCGTGGCCTTCGTCTACGATCCCAAAGGCGAGTTCGCTGGCCGCTGCAACACCACGATGGTCAACCTGGAACCGGTGCTGTCGTCGAAGGAGCAGAGCGACCCGGCGGCCTGGCACAGCCAGACCCGTAACGGCGAACGCGAATGCGATGAAGCGATCCTGCGCCGCCTGATCGAGCGCCACTTCAAGCACACCGGCAGCACGCGCGCGCGCAACCTGCTGGACGACTGGGCCAACAGCCGCGGCAAGTTCGTCAAGGTGTTCCCGACCGACTACAAGCGCGCCCTCGAGGAGATGCACAACTCGAGCATGGAAGAAGCGAACGACAAGATTGAGTTGGCGGCTTGACCGCAGAGCTTGGGTCCCCGCCCGCCTCCCGGCAAGGGCGGGGATGACCTTGGTTTCGATCACCGCAGCGGAAAAATTAAGGAATTAACGTGGGCAAAATCACCGGTTTCATGGAATTCGCGCGGCAGGAAGAGGAATACCTCGATCCGCCCGTGCGTCTCAAAAACTACAAGGAATTCGTCGTCACCCTGACCGACGGCCAGGCCAAGGTCCAGGGCGCGCGCTGCATGGATTGCGGCATCCCGTTCTGCAATACGGGCTGCCCGGTCAACAATATGATCCCGGACTGGAATGACCTGGTCTTCCATGGCAATTACCGCCATGCGCTGGACAACCTGCACTCGACCAATAACTTCCCCGAGTTCACCGGCCGCATCTGTCCAGCGCCGTGCGAATCGGCCTGTACCCTGGGCATCAACAACGATCCGGTCGGCATCAAGTCGATCGAGCGCAAGATCATCGACACCGGCTGGGAGCACGGCTGGGTGGTGCCGCAGCCGGCAAGCGTCAAGACCGGCAAGAAGGTCGCCATCGTCGGCTCCGGCCCGGCCGGCCTGGCCGCGGCCCAGCAGCTGGCGCGCGCCGGCCATGACGTGACGGTGTTC
This sequence comes from Telluria sp. RT2P19, assembly GCF_059685725.1. NCBI lineage: Bacteria > Pseudomonadati > Pseudomonadota > Betaproteobacteria > Burkholderiales > Oxalobacteraceae > Telluria > Telluria sp. RT2P19. The sequence continues at coordinate 175,388 of NZ_JCASIL010000005.1, read as the reverse complement.
GAGAAGAGCGACCGCATTGGCGGCCTGCTGCGCTACGGGATCCCCGACTTCAAGATGGAGAAGGACCTGATCGACCGTAGGGTGGAGCAAATGCGCGAAGAGGGAGTAACGTTCCGCACCAGTGTCCTGATCGGCAAGGACTTCCCGGCCACGGTCAGCAATATGGCGTGCGAGACCATCTTCCCGGAAGACCTGGAAAAAGACTACGACGCCGTGGTCCTGGCCGGTGGCGCCGAGCAGCCGCGCGACCTGCCGGTCCCGGGCCGCCAGCTGAAGGGCGTGCACTTCGCGATGGACTTCCTGCCTCAGCAGAACCGGGTCAACGCCGGCGACAAGCTGAAGGACCAGATCAAGGCGACCGGAAAGCACGTGGTCGTGATCGGCGGCGGGGATACCGGCTCGGACTGCGTCGGCACCTCGAACCGCCACGGCGCCGCCTCGGTCACCCAGTTCGAACTGATGCCGCAGCCGCCGGAACACGAAAACAAGCCGCTGGTCTGGCCGTACTGGCCGACCCGCCTGCGCACTTCGTCATCGCACGAGGAAGGCTGCGAGCGCGACTGGGCGGTGGCGACCAAGCGCCTCGAAGGCAAGGGCGGCAAGGTCGAGAAGCTGATCGCCTGCCGCGTCGAGTGGAAAGACGGCAAGATGGCGGAAGTGCCGGACAGCGAATTCGAACTCAAGGCCGACCTGGTGTTCCTGGCGATGGGCTTCGTCTCGCCGGTGCAGCAGGTGCTGGACGCCTTCGGCGTGCAGAAGGACCCACGCGGCAATGCGCGCGCCGCGACCGAAGGCGAAGGCGCCTACCAGACCTCGAACCCGAAGCTGTTCGCCGCCGGCGACATGCGTCGAGGCCAGTCGCTGGTGGTGTGGGCGATCCGCGAAGGCCGCCAGTGCGCGCGGTCGGTCGACGAGTTCCTGATGGGCGTGTCGAACCTGCCGCGCTAAGCAGGTAACGGGGAACCTAGGCGCGGCCGCGCAAGGCGGCCGCCACCGCTTTCGCTCCCGCATCGATCGCCGCCTCGTCGAAGGCGGCAAATCCCATCACCAGCGATGGCGCCGGCTGCGCCTGCGCGCAATAGCGCTCGAGCGGAAACGCCGTCAGGCCGGCCGCGTTCAGGCGCTGCCAGGCATCGCGCTCTTCGTGCTGTACCAGCCGCGTCACCACGTCCAGCCCCGCCGTCACCGGCGGCACATCGATCAAGCCGGTCCAATGGCGCTGCGCCGCCTCTTCGAAGGCGGCGGCGCGGCCGGCGTACACGCGCCGCATGCGCCGCACGTGGCGGTCGAAGTGGCCATCATCGATGAAGTCGGCCAGTACCGCCTGCGAGAGCGCGTTCGCATTGCGCGTGGCCAGCGAGGCGGCGCGGATGAACGGGTCGACCAGCGTCCAGGGCAGGGCCACGAAGGCCAGCCGGATCGCCGGGAACAGCAGCTTGCTGAAGGTGCCGGCCAGGACCACGTGCGACTCGGTCCCTTCCATGCTGCGCAGCGCCGGCACCGGTTTGGCACTGAAGCGGTATTCGCTGTCGTAGTCGTCCTCGAACACGATGGCGCCATGTGCGCGCGCCCAATGCAGCAAGGCCAGCCGGCGTTCCGGCGCCAGCGCCATGCCCAGCGGCGCCTGGCGCGCCGGCGTCACGTAGGCCAGCCGCGCCCTTGGTGCACTGGAAATCGCATCGTGCAACCGCATGCCGTCGCCGTCGAGCGCGACGTCGACCACCCGCGCGCCATGGGCCTGCATGGCCTGGCGCGCGCCGGGATAGCCGGGATCTTCCATCCACACCGCCTCGCCCGGCGCGACCAGCAGGCGCAGGCAGATGTCGAGCGCTTGCTGCACACTGCCCAGGATCACGATCTGGTCGGGCGAGACCGCCACCCCGCGCGCCAGGTCGAGGTGGCGCGCGATCGCGGCGCGCAGCAGGGGCAGGCCGGCGGCGTCGCTCTCGGACAGAATCGCCAGTTTCGAGGACCGCAGGTGACGGCCGTGCAGGCGCCGCCACAGGTCGATGGGGAAACCGCGCACGTCGCAGCGGTGCGGGTGGAAGGCGGGCGGGAGGCCGCTGCCCGGCCGCAGCGGAAAGGCCGGCGCCTGCTCGCCGACATTGCGCAGCCAGGAGCCGCCGGGCTCGAAGCGAAATGGTTCTTCCAGCACGCGCACTGGCGCCGGACCGGCTTGCAGGCTCGCATCCGGCAGCACCCGGCTGACCCGGGTGCCACTACCGCGCCGGGCCTGCAGATAGCCCTCGGACAGCAGTTGGTCGTAGGCCAGTTGCACGGTGCCGCGCGCCATCGTGTACTGCTGCGCGAGCGTGCGGGTGCCGGGCAGGAGGACGCCGTCGGGCAGGCGGCCGTCGAGGATGGCCTGGCGCAGGCTGCGGGACAGCCAGCGCTGCAGGGTCTCGCCCGGCGCCGGGGCGCCCAAGGCAAGCGCACCACGGCGCCATGGTATCGACGACGCCTCTGTCATGGGAAGTGGATCAATCGTTTGTGAGAAGACTGGCTCAATACACCAGGCCAGTCTACCCGCAGAATGGGTTGGTACGCCACTGCGGCATCGACAACCAACCCAAGGAGACCATCATGATCCAGAACGTCATCATCGCCGGCAACGGCTTCGCCGGCCTGTGGGCCGCCATCGCCGCCGCCCGCGCCGCCCACGTGGCCGGCAAGTCGGACGAACTCGCCATCACCGTGGTTTCGCCGGTCGCCGAGCTGCACATGCGTCCGCGCCTGTACGAGGCGTCGCTCGAGAACATGGCGCCCGAACTGGGCCCGCTATTTACCGCAGTGGGCGTGCGCCACGTGGCCGGCCGCATCGAGAAGATCGACGCCAAGGCGCGCCAGGTCTCGGTGGCGCTCAACAACGGCAGCCACACGAACCTGCCCTACGACCGCTTCGTGCTGGCCACCGGCAGCCAGGTCCTGACGCCGAACGTGCCGGGCCTGGCCGAGTATGGCTTCAACGTCGACCAGCTGCAACAGGCCGAAAGGCTGGAACGCCACTTGCAAAGCCTCGCCAGCCAGCCACAGAGCGAGTCGCGCGACACGGTGGTGGTGGTCGGCGCCGGCTTCACCGGCATCGAGACCGCGTCCGACATGCCGGAGCGCCTGCGCGCCATCCTCGGCCAGGATGCAAAGGTGCGGGTGCTGATGCTGGAATACGCGCCGGTGGTGGGGCCCGAGCTTGGCGCCGGTCCGCGTCCAGTGATCGAGGAAGCACTGCGAGAAGTCGGCGTCGAGACCCTCACCTCGAGCGGCGTGGCCGCGATCGAGCCCGATGGCGTGGTCACTGCGGACGGCCGCCGCTTTTTCGCATCGACCGTGATCTGGACCGCCGGCATGCGCGCCAATCCGCTGGCCGAGCAGGTCGGCGGCGAAGTCGACCGCTTCGGCCGCGTCCACGCCGACCCCTACCTGCGCGCACCCGGAACGGACGGCATCTACGTCACCGGCGACGTGGCGCGCGCCGCCACCGACAATGAAGGCAATGTGGCCGCGATGTCGTGCCAGCACGCGCTGAGTCTGGGGCGCGTCGCCGGCTACAACGCGGTGGCCGAACTCGTGGGCCTGCCGCTGCACGCCTACAGCCAGCCGAAGTACGTGACCTGCCTCGACCTCGGTTCATGGGGCGCCTTGTATACAGAGGGCTGGGACCGCCAGGTCAAGCTGACCCGCGCCGAAGGCAAGGCCTTGAAGCGCGCCATCAACACCGAGTGGATCTATCCGCCGGCCCCGGAGCGCGATGTCGCCTTCGCCATGGCGCGCCCGGATCACGTCATCGTTCCTTGAAGGGAGGGACCGGCATGGACGGCATCGAGCTGATCCAAGGAAGAAGGTGCGCCTGGCGTACCGCCCGCCCCTGGTCGAGCTCTTCCTGACCGGGGTGTTCGACTTTACGATCGTGACCGGCCTGCGCCTGCCTGGCGCTGGAGCGCGCGGCCGCTGGATGCGGCGCGCGTCCAGCAAGTGGCCGCCGGCGTATATCTGGTGTGGGCCGTGATCAGCCACGTGAATGCGGTGCCGTACCTGGCGCGCGTGCACTTCGGGATCGACCCCGACCGGGGCTTCGCGGTCGCGCGCCGGCGGGCATGCTGCGCGATCCCTGGAATATCCGCCTGTTGCCGTATTACCCGGGCGGGGCGTTCGCCGTGGTGGCGCATGCCTTCCGCAACGTGCGCATCGTGATGCTGGCGCACCATGCGCCGCGTGCGAGCGCGGACCGCGTGCTGGCGGGGCATCGTGTTCGCCGCGCTGCCGGTCATCACCATCATCCTCGCGATGTGCGGCTGCGCCTGCACTTCGCCTGATTTCACTGTCGGTACTGGAGACCATATGAACATCCTGCACATCAGCGCCAGTCCGCGCGGCGCACAAGCGGCCAGCCGGGCACTGTCCAATCTCGTCGTCGAGCGCCTGCTGGCGCGCCATCCCGGCGCCAGCGTCAGCGTGCGCGAACTGGCCGGCGGCGAGGACGGAGATGCGCTGCCCCATATCGACGCCGCCTATGCGCTGGCCCTGTCGAGCGCCGCCAACGAGCCGGGCGTCGATGGCGCGCAGCTGCGCTCGGATGGCCTGATCGAAGAACTGGTGCGGGCCGACGTCATCGTCATCGGCACCCCGATGCACAACCTCACCGTACCCTCGACCCTGAAATCCTGGATCGACCACGTGGTACGTATCAACCGCACCATGCGACCGACGCCGGAGGGCAAGGTCGGCAAGCTGCACGACCGCCCGGTCTACCTGGCGCTGGCCAGCGGGGGCTGGCGCACCGGCGAGCGGGCGCGCCAGCCGGATTTCCTGGAATCATACCTGCGCGCGATCCTGGCCATGATCGGCCTGAAGGACGTGACAGTGTTCTCGGCCGAAGGGCTGGCGCTGGGGGCGGAACGGGCGGCCGAGGGCAGGGCGCGTGCCTGGACCCAGGTGGAGCGTCATTTCGGTGCTTGAGGCGGCGTTGACAAATGCACGACAAACTATTGCATATCCTGTCACTTGTTATTTGTGCACGCCGCCCCATATGATGGTGCAGTGCAAAAACCGCAGAGAATTTTCCAGTAATTAGGGAGAGCTTAAATTAGCTCCCTTGGACGTTCCTGACATCACTCTTGTTGATAAAATTTAACAATCCCAATATTGGAAACATACATATATCAACAAAAACAATGGCTTATGAGCCTGAATTACTGACTCATTAGTTATTAGTGTTGTAATAGTACGTCGCTGGCTGGGGGTAAAATCGGGTCCCTCAAGCAGGTAAATAGCTTTCTGCACTACAATACCGGATTCCCCAAATATCAATTACGCTGTGTCGAACCTAGTCGAAATCCGCGATCTGCATTTTGCATACGGTGAGCGTTCCATCCTGTCGAATCTCCGTATGGACTTCCCACGTGGCAAGCTGATTGCCGTCATGGGCGGGTCGGGTTGCGGCAAGACGACGGTGCTGCGCCTGATCGGCGGCCAGATTCGTCCCCAGCGCGGCGAAATCCGTATCGGCGGCGAAGTCGTGCACAAGCTCGACACCCAGGGACTGTACCGCCTGCGTCGCCGCATGGGCATGCTGTTCCAGTTCGGTGCCCTGTTTACCGACTTGTCGGTGTTCGACAACGTCGCTTTCCCGCTGCGCGAACACACCGACCTGCCCGAAGAACTCATCCGCGACCTGGTCCTGATGAAACTGAACGCCGTCGGCCTGCGCAATGCGCACCGCCTCAAGCCGGCCGAGATCTCGGGCGGCATGGCGCGCCGCGTGGCCGTGGCGCGCGCGGTGGCGCTCGACCCCGAGTTGATCATGTACGACGAGCCCTTCGCCGGCCTCGATCCGATCTCGATGGGCGTGACCGCCAACCTGATCCGCAACCTGAACGACGCGCTGGGCTCGACCTCGATCCTCGTCTCGCACGATGTGCATGAATGCTTCGCGATCGCCGACTACGTGTACTTCATGTCTGCCGGCAAGATCGTGGCCGAGGGCACGCCGGACGACCTGCGTGTCTCGGAAGATCCCTACGTGAAACAATTCGTCAATGCCGCCCCGGACGGCCCGGTGCCCTTCCACTACCCCGGCAAGTCGCTGGCCGACGACCTGGGCCTGGGAGCGCGTCAATGATCGCCCGTGTCCTTGGGATGGTCGGCTGCACCGTGCGCGAGGGCTTCGCCGGCCTCGGTTTCGCCGTGCGCTCGTTCTTCAGCGTATTGAAGGTGTCGCCGGGCGCCTTTCGCCGTCCGGGATTGATTTCTGAACAGATTCATTTCATCGGTAATTATTCGCTGGTGATCATCGCCGTCTCCGGCCTGTTCGTCGGCATGGTGCTGGGCCTGCAGGGTTATTACACGCTGAACCAGTATGGCGCCGAGCAGATGCTGGGCCAGGTGGTGGCCCTGTCGCTGGTGCGCGAGCTGGGTCCGGTGGTCACGGCGCTGCTGTTCGCCGGCCGCGCCGGCACCTCACTGACCGCCCAGATTGGCCTCATGAAGGCCGGCGAGCAGCTGTCGGCCATGGAAATGATGGCCATCAACCCGGTGCAGCGCGTGCTCGCGCCGCGCTTCTGGGCCGGCGTGATCGCCATGCCGGTGCTGGCCACCGTGTTCTCGGCAGTCGGCGTGCTGGGTGGTTACCTGGTCGGCGTGAAATTGATCGGCGTCGATGAAGGTTCGTTCTGGGCGCAGATGCAATCTGGTGTCGATGTGCGAGATGACGTACTGAACGGTGTGATTAAAAGCTTTATCTTTGGCATCGCAGTGACCTTTACCGCCCTGTTCCAGGGGTATCAGGCCCAGCCGACGCCGGAAGACGTGTCGCGTGCGACTACGCGCACGGTCGTGATTGCATCGCTGCTGGTCTGGGGGCTGAATTTCGTCATGACGGCCCTGATGTTCAATAAATAAATTAATAAACGGTTAAACGGTTACTGTAGGGTATTCAAATGCATCGCAAAACTATCGACGTCTGGGTCGGCCTGTTCGTTCTGCTGGGTCTGGCCGCGCTGCTGTTCCTGGCTTTCCAGGCAGGAAATATGAGGTCTTTGTCGTTTGGCCAGACGTATTCGGTCACGAGTCGCTTTGACAATATCGGTGGCCTCAAGCCGCAGGCGCCGGTCAAGAGCGCCGGCGTGGTGGTCGGTCGCGTGGGTGAGATCACCTTCGACGACAAGAGCTTCCAGGCATCGGTGCGACTGGATATGGAATCCGAATATAAATTCCCTAAAGACAGCTCGCTGAAGATTTTGACTGCTGGCTTGTTGGGCGAACAATACATTGGCATCGAAGCCGGTGGCGACGACAAGAACCTGGCCGAAGGCGACAGCATCAATCGCACCCAGTCGGCGACGGTCCTGGAAGACTTGATTAACCAATTTATCTACAGCAAGGCTGCTGAAGGAAAGGAAGGTAGTGAATGAACTACACCGTCACGCTCTCGCACTTGCGCCTGTGCGCCGCCGCCGCTGCTGTCCTGGTCCTGACCGGGTGCGCCACGACCGCCAATAATCCCCAGGATCCGCTGGAAGGCTATAACCGCGCCATGTTCAGCTTCAACGACGCGGTCGACCGCGCCGTGCTCAAGCCCGTAGCCACCGGCTACAGGAACGTCGTGCCGGGTTTTGCCCAGACTGGCGTCGGTAATTTCTTCGGCAACCTGTCGGATGCCTGGAGCTCGGTCAACAACCTGCTGCAGGGCAAACCCGAGCAAGCCGGCACCGATTTCGGCCGCGTGGCGCTGAACTCGACCTTCGGCATCTTCGGCCTGCTCGATATCGCTTCCGAAGCGGGCATGCAGAAGAGCGACGAAGACTTTGGCCAGACCCTCGGCAAATGGGGCGTGCCAAGCGGCCCCTACTTGATTTTGCCACTGCTGGGCCCATCTACCGTGCGTGATACAGCGGCATTGCCGGCCGATATCGGCGGCGATGTCTGGAAATACAAGGAACCGGCCAACTGGCGCAATATCGGCGCCGGCATCCGGATCGTCGACACCCGCGCCTCGCTGCTCGACGCTTCCGGCCTGCTCGAAGACGCTGCGCTCGACCGTTATGAGTTCTTGCGCGACGGCTACCTGCAGCGCCGCCAGAGCCAGGTGTATGACGGCGACGTGCCGCGCCAGGCTGCCGATGAGGAAGGCGCCGAGGCCCCAGCCGCGAAGCAGTAAACAGATAAACCGTGCGTGCGGCTGCTGCCGCCGCCAACCGAAAGGAAACCGATGAAGCCATTCATGCACCTGGTCGCCGCTGCCGCCACCGTGGCGTTCTCCACCGTCCTGGTCGCCGCCCCGGTGGCTGCCGCCGAAGCGCCGGACGCGCTGGTCAAGCGTATCAGCAATGAAGTGATCGACAGCGTCAAGGCCGACAAGGACATCCAGTCCGGCAACCGCAGCAAGATCATGGAGCTGGTCAACGCCAAGATCCTGCCCTACGTCGATGCCGAGAAGATGACCCAGCAGGCAGCCGGCCGCCACTGGCGCGCCGCCACCCCGGAGCAGAAGCAGAAGCTGACGAAAGAGTTCCGCGACCTGCTGGTCTACACCTATGCCGGTGCGCTGTCGACCATCAAGAACGAGACCGTCGAGTTCAAGCCGATGCGCGGCGCGCCGACCGATACCGACGTCGAAGTACGTTCGCAGGTCAACGTCGCTCGCGGCGAACCGATCACCCTGAACTACCGCCTGAGCAACGACAAGGGCAGCTGGAAGATCTATGACGTGAACGTGCTGGGCGCCTGGCTGGTCCAGACCTACACCAGCACCTTCAACAGCGAGATCAGCAAGAGCGGTGTCGATGGCCTGATCAAGCGCCTGGCCGACCGCAACGCCCAGCTGGCCTCCAAGCCGCTGGCCGCGCCGGCCAAGTGATGGTCCAACATGGCTGAATCCAACCCGATGCTGTCGATCGACGCCCTGACCTTCCTGACCGCCCACCAGGCGCTGGAGCAGGGCGCGGCGGCGATCCGCGCCGGCGAGACCGTGTTCGACCTCGGCGGCGTCAAGGCTGCCGACTCGTCCGGCGTGGCTCTCCTGCTGGCCTGGCAGCGCCGCGCGTTGGATGCCGGCCACCGTCTCACGTTCGTGAACGTGCCGGACAACGTGCAAAAGCTTGCGGCGCTGTACGGCGTCGATACGCTGCTGCCGCGAGCCTGAAGACCGGCGGCCACTGGCCGCCGTTTTTTTTCCTGCTCCCCTGCGCGCCGCGTTTCGTTGTCGCGCGCGTTTCTTCCCTCTGTCCGCTTGACAGATCGATTTCACCTATAATGGTCCGTTTCCCCGCACGGTCCCCCGGTGCGCTTACGGGTCGAATCCCATTTTCGCGCACCGCGCCATCCAACAAGCATGACAGCAATCCAGATTGACAGCGTCGAGAAGAGCTACAAGGGCTTCAAGGCGCTCAAGGGCGTCTCCCTGGACATCCAGGAAGGCGAGTTCTTCGGCCTGCTGGGCCCGAACGGCGCCGGCAAGACCACCCTGATTTCGACCATCGCGGGCCTGATCCGGCCCGATGCCGGCAGCGTGCGCATCCACGGCCACGACGTCGTCTCCGACTTTCGCGAAGCCAGGAAACGCCTGGGCGTGGTGCCGCAGGAACTGGTGTTCGATCCCTTCTTCACGGTGCGCGAGACGCTGCGCCTGCAGTCGGGCTATTTCGGTATCCGCAACAACGACACCTGGATCGACGAGGTGATGCACAACCTCGACCTGACCGACAAGGCCGATGTGAACATGCGCGCGCTGTCGGGCGGCATGAAGCGGCGCGTGCTGGTGGCGCAGGCCCTGGTGCATCGCCCGCCCGTGATCGTGCTCGACGAGCCGACCGCCGGCGTCGACGTCGAGCTGCGCCAGACCCTGTGGAAGTTCATCGCGCGCCTGAACCGCGAGGGCGGCCACACCGTCGTGCTGACCACCCACTACCTCGAAGAAGCGCAGGCCATGTGCCAGCGCGTGGCCATGCTCCGGCGCGGCAACGTGGTGGCGCTGGACACCATGAGCGCGTTGCTGCGCCGCGTGTCGGGTTCCCAGCTGGTGGTGCACTTGCGCTCCGGCGACCTGCCCGAGGGGCTGCGTCATCTGGTTTCGCACGATGAACACACCAATGGCAACGGCGGTGGCAACAAATACACGCTGCGCGTGAACGACTATTCGGAAGTCGAACCGATCCTGGCGCGCCTGCGCGAAGCCGGCGCCGTGATCGACGAAATGCAACTCGAGCAGGCCGACCTGGAAGACATCTTCATCCAGATCATGGAAGAGGAAAAGCACTAATGTTTTCGATCGGTTTTCGTACCCTGTTCTATAAAGAGTCGCTGCGGTTCTGGAAAGTCGCAACCCAGACCGTGGCCGCCCCGGTCGTCACCGCCATGCTCTACCTCTTGATCTTCGGCCATGTGCTCGACGGCCGGGTGGAGATGCTCGACGGCGTCGCCTATACCTCGTTCCTGATCCCGGGCCTGGTGATGATGAGCGTGCTGCAGAACTCCTTCGCCAATTCGTCGTCGTCCCTGATCCAGTCCAAGATCACCGGCAACCTGGTGTTCATCCTGCTGCCGCCGCTGTCGCACGTCGAGATCCTGTCGGCCTACGTCGCGGCCGCGGTGGTGCGTGGCCTGGCGGTGGGCGCCGGCGTGTTCATCATCACCGCCTGGTTCGCGCACCTGAGCTTCGTGGCGCCGGTCTGGATCGTCGTGTTCGCCCTGCTGGGCGCCGCCATTCTGGGCACCATGGGCGTGATCGCCGGTATCTGGGCCGAGAAGTTCGACCAGCTGGCGGCGTTCCAGAATTTCCTGATCATGCCGGCCACTTTCCTGGCCGGGGTGTTCTATTCCATCCAAAAACTGCCGCCTTTCTGGCTTGCCGTCTCGCATTTCAACCCATTCTTTTATATGATTGACGGGTTCCGCTATGGGTTCTTCGGCCAGTCCGACGTTTCGCCCTGGACCAGCCTGTCCATCGTGTCCGTGTTCTTCGCGGTGCTGACGGTCCTGGCGATCAACCTGCTCAAGCGCGGCTACAATCTGCGTCATTAAGAATACAGCACTATTTTTGGAGTTATCGTGGCGACCACACCTGAACTGATCCACGGCTATATCAGCGCCGGCCTTGAATGCACTCACCTCGACGTGAAGGGTGACGGCCACCATTTCGAAGCCGTGATCGTCTCGCCAGCGTTTGCCGGCAAGCGTCCGATCCAGCGTCACCAGATTGTCTACGCCGCGCTGGGCGACCGCATGCGCGAGGAAATCCACGCGCTGTCGATGAAAACCCTGACCCCTGAAGAATTCAAAGGATAAGCCATGGACAAGCTCCAGATCGTCGGCGGCAAGCGCCTGGCTGGTGAGATTTCGGTATCCGGCGCCAAGAACGCGGCGCTGCCCATCCTGTGCGCGGGCCTGCTCACCGCCGGCGACCTGCAGCTGTCGAACGTGCCGCGCCTGCATGACGTGCGCACCATGCTCAAGCTCCTGGAAAAGACCGGCCTGAAGGTCGTGCAGGACGACGAGAAGGTCACCATGAACGGCAGCGCGATCGACACCCTCGAAGCGCCGTACGAGCTGGTCAAGACCATGCGCGCCTCGATCCTGGTGCTGGGCCCCCTGCTGGCGCGCTTCGGCGAAGCGAAGGTCTCGCTGCCGGGCGGCTGCGCCATCGGCTCGCGTCCGGTCGACCAGCACATCAAGGGCCTGCGCGCGATGGGCGCCGAAATCACGATCGAGGGCGGCTACATCCACGCCAAGGCCAAGAAGCTCAAGGGCGCGCGCATCCACACCGACATGATCACGGTGACCGGCACCGAGAACCTGCTGATGGCCGCGACCCTGGCCGAAGGCGAAACGGTGCTCGAGAACGCGGCGCGCGAGCCGGAAGTGACCGACCTGGCCAACCTCCTGGTGGCCATGGGCGCCAGGATCGAGGGCATCGGCACCGACCGCCTGGTGATCCAGGGCGTCGACGAACTGCACGGCGCGACCCACGCGGTGATCTCGGACCGCATCGAGGCGGCGACGTTCCTGTGCGCAGTAGCGGCCACCGGCGGCGACATCGTGCTGACCAATACCCGCACCGACATCTTCGACGTGGCGCTCGAGAAGCTGCGCGAGATCGGCCTGCAGCTGACTGTGGGCAGCGACACCATCCGCGCGAAGATGGACGGCCGCCCGCATCCGGTGTCATTCCGCACCACCGAGTATCCGGGCTTCCCAACCGATATGCAGGCCCAGTTCATGGCCGTGAACACGATCGCGAACGGCCCGTCGAAAGTCACCGAGACGATCTTCGAGAACCGCTTCATGCACGTGCAGGAGATGAACCGCCTGGGCGCCCACATCTCGACCGAGGGCAACACCGCCTTCATCAAGGGCGTCGACCGCCTGGTCGGCGCGCCGGTGATGGCGACCGACCTGCGCGCCTCGGCTTCGCTGGTGATCGCCGGCATGGCGGCCCAGGGCACGACGCTGATCGACCGCATCTACCACCTCGATCGCGGCTATGACCGGATGGAAGTGAAGCTGTCGGCGGTCGGCGCCGATATCGTACGCATCAAATAAAGACATCATGACATTCAACGGCAACACCGGCGAGCCCCAGCTGATCCTGGCGCTTTCCAAGGGCCGCATCTTCGAAGACACCCTGCCGCTGTTGTCGGCGGCCGGGATCGAGGTGCTGGAAAACCCCGAGACCTCGCGCAAACTCATCCTCTCGACCAACGACCCCGGCGTGCGGGTGCTGATCGTGCGCGCGTCCGATGTGCCGACCTATGTCCAGCATGGCGCCGCCGACTTCGGCGTGGCCGGCAAGGACGTGCTGCTCGAGCATGGCGGGGAAGGGCTGTACCAGCCGATCGACCTGCGCATCGCCCAGTGCCGCATGTCGGTCGCCGTCAATGCCGGCTTCGACTACGACAGCGCCGTGCGTCAGGGTGCGCGCCTGCGGGTGGCGACCAAGTTCGTCAACACCGCGCGCGAGCACTTCGCCAGCAAGGGTGTGCACGTCGACTTGATCAAGCTGTACGGCTCGATGGAACTGGCGCCGCTGGTCGGCCTGTCGGACGCCATCGTCGACGTGGTCTCGACCGGCGGCACCCTGCGCGCCAACAACCTGGTCGAAGTCGAAAAGATCATGGACATCTCCTCGCGCCTGGTGGTGAACCAGGCCGCGCTCAAGCTCAAGCGCGAGCGCCTGCAACCGATCCTGGAAGCGTTTGAACGCGCGTCCCAACAACAAGGCTGAAGCATCATGGCAGTACAGATCCGCAAGTTAGACTCCACCGCGCCCGACTTCAAGAAAACCCTCGACGCCCTGCTGGCGTTCGAAGCGGAAACCGATGACGCCATCGAAACCGCGGTCGCGCATATCCTGCGCGACGTGAAGGCGCGCGGCGATGCGGCTGTGCTGGAGTACACCAACAGGTTCGACCGCATCCCGGATGGCGGCGCGAAGGCGATGGCGGCGTTCGACATTGGCCAGGCCGAATTGGAACAAGCCCTGGCGGTCCTGCCGGAAGCCCAGCGCGCCGCCTTGCAAGTCGCCGCCGATCGCGTGCGCGTGTTCCACGAGCGCCAGAAGGACGCCTCGACCGGCTTCACCTTCACCGAGCCTGACGGCACGCTGCTGGGCCAGCGCGTGACCCCGCTGGACCGGGTCGGCATCTATGTCCCGGGCGGCAAGGCGGCCTATCCGTCGTCGGTGCTGATGAATGCGATTCCCGCCCACGTCGCCGGCGTCAAAGAGATCATCATGGTCGTTCCGACTCCGGATGGCGTGAAGAACCAGATGGTGCTGGCCGCCGCGGCGATCGCCGGCGTGACGCGCGTGATCACCATCGGCGGCGCGCAAGCCGTCGGTGCGCTGGCCTATGGCACCGAGACGATCCAGCCGGTCGACAAGATCGTCGGCCCGGGCAACGCCTATGTGGCCGCCGCCAAGCGCCGCGTGTTCGGCGTGGTCGGCATCGACATGATCGCCGGCCCTTCCGAAATCCTGGTGCTGTGCGACGGCACCACCGACCCGGACTGGGTCGCGATGGACCTGTTCTCGCAGGCCGAGCACGACGAGCTGGCGCAGGCCATCCTGCTGTGCCCCGACGCCGACTACATCGCCAGGGTGGAGCAGAGCATCCACAAGTTGCTGCCCACGATGCCGCGCCAGGCCACCATCACGACGTCGATGACCGATCGTGGCGCTCTGATCAAGGTGCGCGACATGGCGGAAGCGTGCGAGATCGCCAGCTCGATCGCCGCCGAACACCTCGAAATCTCCGCTGTCGAACCGATGCAGTGGGCAGACAGGATCCGCCACGCCGGCGCCATGTTCCTCGGCCGCTTTTCGTCGGAATCGCTGGGAGACTACTGCTGCGGTCCGAACCACGTGCTGCCGACCTCGCGCACGGCGCGCTTCTCGTCGCCGCTGGGCGTCTACGACTTCCAGAAGCGCTCGTCGATCATCCAGGTCAGCGAAGCCGGCGCGCAAACGCTGGGCAAGGTGGCCGCGACGCTGGCCTACGGCGAAGGCCTGCAGGCCCATGCGCGCAGCGCAGAATTAAGGCTGCAACCCGTGCCCCTGGACCCCATGCCGCCGCAGGCATCATGACGTCCTGGGTCAACCAGGTATTCTGCGAGGATGCGCTGGCCGGCCTGGCGCGCATCCCGGACGGGTCCATCGACCTGATCCTGACCGACCCGCCCTACAACCTGGGCAAGGACTATGGCAACGCCTCGGACCAGCAAAGCGTCGAGGCGTATCTCGCCTGGACCGAGCAGTGGATCGACGCGGTCGTCCCCAAGCTCAAGCCCAACGGCAGCCTGTACATCTTCCTCACCTGGCGCTTCGCGCCCGAGATCTTCGTGATGCTCAAGAAACGCATGACGATGATGAACGAGATCATCTGGGACCGCCGCGTGCCGTCGATGGGGGGCAGCGTGCGCAGCTTCTCCTCGGTGCACGACACCATCGGCTTTTTCGCCAAGCGCAAGGATTACTACTTCGACCTGGACGCGGTGCGCATCCCGTATGACGCCGAGACCAAGAAGGCGCGCTCGCGCTCGATCTTCGTCGGCGCCAAGTGGCTGGAAGTCGGCTACAACCCGAAAGACGTGTGGAGCGTGTCGCGCCTGCACCGCGAGCATCCGGAGCGGGCGGATCACCCGACCCAGAAGCCGCTCGAGATCATCGAGCGCATGGTCAAGGCCTCCTGCCCGCCGGGCGGCGTCGTGCTCGACCCCTTCATGGGCAGCGGCACCACGGCCATCGCCGCCAAGCGCCTGGGCCGCCACTACACCGGCTTCGAACTCAATCCCGACTACTGCGCCATTATCCAGGAGCGCCTCGCCGCGCCCGAGGTGCCGGTCGCGGGAGCGAAAGCCAAGAAACTGCGCAAGGCCGCCAAGGCCGCCACCACCACGGAAGAAACATCATGACCGACATCACCAGACTGATCGAGAACACCATCCGCGCCGACGTGCGCGCCGTGGGCAGCTACCACGTGCCGGACTCGATCGGCTACGTCAAGCTCGATTCGATGGAAAACCCGTACCAGCTGCCGGAAGCGCTGCGCGCCGAACTGGGCGCGCGCCTGGCCGAGGCGGCGCTGAACCGCTATCCGGTGCCGTCGTACAGCACGCTGAAAAGCCGGATCTGCAGCAAGCTGGGCGTCCCGGCAGGCTACGACGTCTTGCTCGGCAACGGCTCGGACGAATTGATCACGATCCTGGCAACGGCGATCGCGCGCCAGGAGCGCGAGGCCGGCAGCCGCCGCGCCGTGGTGATGGCGCCCGTGCCCGCCTTCGTCATGTTTTCGCGCTCGGCCCAGTTCGCGGGCGCGGACTTCGTCGGCGTGCCGATCAAGGATGACTTTTCGCTCGACCTGCCGGCCATGCTGGCCGCCATCGAGGAGCACCAGCCGGCGCTCGTGTTCCTGGCTTATCCGAACAACCCGACCGGCAACCTGTACGACGTCGGCGACATGGTCGCGATCATCGAGGCGCTGGGCGAGCACGGCATCGCGGTGGTCGACGAAGCGTATCAGCCGTTCGCCCGGGTCAGCTTCATGGAGCGCCTGCCGCAGCATCCGAACCTGGTCGTGATGCGTACCTTGTCCAAGCTGGGCCTGGCCGGCATCCGCCTCGGCTATATGTCGGCCGCGGCGCCGCTGCTGGCCGAATTCGAGAAGGTGCGGCCGCCGTACAACGTCAATGTGCTGACCCAGGTCGCGGCCGAGTTCGCGCTGGACCACGTGGAGGTGCTGGACCGCCAGGCGGGCCTGCTCAACGAGGAACGCACCCGCCTGGCGGCTGCGTTGGCGGCTTTGCCGGGGGTGGAAGTGTTCCCGTCGGCCGCCAATTTCATCTCGCTGCGCGTGCCGGATGCCGAGCGCGCCTGCGCGATTCTCCACGGCGAGAAGGTATTGATTAAAAATTTGAGTAAAATGCATAAATTGCTGGCCAACTGTATCCGCGTTACGGTCAGCACACCCGAAGAGAACGATCAGTTCCTGGCAGCCCTGAAGACGTCGCTGTAATCCAGCGCCCCCGACGGACACCATTTAATCCAGTCGGCCTCTCCCCAGTGAGAGACCGACCGACGAACGCCCTTAGCAATGACCCGCACCGCCGACATCACGCGCAATACCAACGAAACGCAGATCCGCGTCTCGATCAACCTCGACGGCACCGGCCGCCAGAAGCTCAATACCGGCGTCCCCTTCCTGGACCATATGCTCGACCAGATCGCGCGCCACGGCATGTTCGACCTCGAGGTCGAGGCCGTGGGCGACCTGCACATCGACGCCCACCACACGGTGGAAGACGTCGGCATCACGCTGGGCATGGCCGTGGCCAAGGCGATCGGCGACAAGAAGGGCATCGTGCGCTACGGCCACTCCTACGTGCCGCTGGACGAAGCGCTGTCGCGTGTGGTGATCGATTTCTCGGGACGTCCCGGCCTCGAGCTGCACGTGCCGTTCACGCGCGCAATGATCGGCACCTTCGATGTCGATCTCACCGGCGAATTCTTCCGCGGCTTCGTCAACCACGCGGCCGTCACCTTGCACATCGACAACCTGCGTGGCGTGAATGCCCACCACCAGTGCGAGACCGTGTTCAAGGCCTTCGGTCGCGCGCTGCGCATGGCCACCGAACTGGATCCACGTGCGGCCGGCATCATCCCGTCGACCAAGGGCAGCCTGTAATCATGGCCAACAAGATCGTCGTCGTCGATGGACTCGGTAACCTGCGCTCGGTCGCCCAGGCGCTGCGCGCCGCCGCGCCCGAAGCCGACGTCCTCATCTCCAGCTCGGCCGCGGACCTCGACCGCGCCGACCGCATCGTCCTGCCGGGCCAGGGCGCGATGCGCGACTGCATGAACAGCCTGCGCGAGTCCGGCCTCGAAGACGCGCTGCTGCGCGCCGCCAGGACCCGTCCGATCATGGGCGTATGCGTGGGCGAGCAGATGCTGTTCGACGAGAGCGAAGAAAACGGAGGGACCCCCGGCCTGGGCTTGTTGCCCGGCAAGGTCGTGCGGTTCCAGCTGGACGGCAAGCTGCAGGCCGACGGTTCGCGCTTCAAGGTGCCGCAGATGGGCTGGAACCGGGTGCGCCAGGCGCGTCCCCACCCATTGTGGGAAGGCGTCGACGACGGCAGCTATTTCTACTTCGTGCACAGCTATTATGCGGCGCCAGGGAATGCGGACGACGTGATCGGCGAGACCGACTATGGCGCGCCGTTCTGCTGCGCCGTGGGCCGCGATAATATCGTCGCCACCCAGTTCCACCCCGAAAAGAGCGCCGCCGCAGGCCTGCGCCTGTACCGTAATTTCATTCACTGGAATCCGTGATTCCACGCCCTAGTTTCCGATATAACCCGTCAACCAACCGACAACGACCATGCTGCTGATCCCCGCCATCGACCTGAAAGACGGTCACTGCGTTCGCCTGAAACAAGGCGATATGGACCTTGCCACCGTGTTTTCCGAAGATCCCGCCGACATGGCGCTGCACTGGCTGAAGAAAGGCGCGCGCCGCCTGCACCTGGTCGACCTGAATGGCGCATTCGCGGGCAAACCGAAGAACGAGAACGCCATCAAATCGATCCTGCAAGTGGTGCAGGAATACGCCGAAGACAACGGCCTGGACGAGATCCCGGTCCAGCTGGGCGGCGGCATCCGCGACCTCGACACCATCGAGCGCTACCTGGACGACGGCATCAGCTACATCATCGTCGGCACCGCCGCGGTCAAGAATCCCGGCTTCCTGCATGACGCTTGCGGCGCCTTCCCGGGCCACATCATCGTCGGCCTGGACGCCAAGGACGGCAAGGTCGCGACCGACGGCTGGAGCAAGATGTCGGGCCACGAAGTCATCGACCTGGCCAAGAAATTCGAAGGCTATGGCGTCGAATCGATCATCTACACCGACATCGGCCGCGACGGCATGATGGCTGGCGTAAACATCGAGGCGACCGTCAAGCTGGCGCGCGCGGTGAAGATTCCCGTGATCGCCTCGGGCGGCGTGCACGTGCTGGCGGACGTCGAAGCGCTGTGCGCGGTACAGGACGAAGGCATCGAAGGCGTGATCTGCGGCCGTTCGATCTATGAAGGCACGCTCGACCTGACCTCGGCCCAGGACCGCGCCGACGAACTGACGGAAGGGACGCGGGCGTAAAGCAGGGCCCGCGGCCCCCGAACCGTCGTTCCCGCGCAGGCGGGAACCCAATTGCGCTGTACAGTGGAAAATGCATGCAGCACTGGCATGCATCCATACTTGGGTCCCCGCCTTCGCGGGACGACGTTCATATGCTGACGCAGAGATTATTATGCTAGCCAAACGCATCATCCCCTGCCTGGACGTCACCGGCGGCCGCGTGGTCAAGGGCGTCAACTTCACCGAGCTGCGCGACGCCGGCGACCCGGTCGAGATCGCGCGCCGCTATGACGGCCAGGGCGCCGACGAGATCACCTTCCTCGACATCACCGCGTCGAGCGACAACCGCGACCTGATCCTGCCGATCATCGAAGCCGTCGCCTCGACCGTGTTCATTCCGCTCACCGTCGGTGGCGGCGTGCGCAAGGTCGAGGACGTGCGCCGGTTGCTCAACGCCGGCGCCGACAAGGTCAGCATGAACACCTCGGCGGTGACCAATCCGCAGCTGGTGTTCGATTGCGCCCACAAGCACGGCTCGCAGTGCATCGTGGTGGCCATCGACGCCAAGCAGACCGGTCCCGGCAAGTGGGAAGTATTTACCCATGGCGGCCGCAACGCCACCGGCCTGGACGCCGTGGAGTGGGCGCGCAAGATGGAAAGCCTCGGCGCCGGTGAGTTGCTGCTCACTTCGATGGACCGCGACGGCACCAGGGTCGGCTTCGACCTGGGCCTGACCCGCGCCGTCTCGGACGCCGTGGGCATTCCCGTGATCGCCTCGGGCGGCGTGGGCGGCCTGCAAGACCTGGCCGACGGCGTGCTCGAAGGCCATGCCGACGCCGTGCTGGCCGCCAGCATCTTCCACTACGGGCAGCACACGGTCGGCGAAGCCAAGCGCTTCATGGCCGAGCGTGGCATCCCGATGCGCCTCGACTAAGGAAGCGACATGCCGACCAATGCCAAGTGGCTCAACAAGGTGCGCTGGGACGAGCACGGCCTGGTGCCGGTGATCGCCCAGGAAGCGGCGACTGGCGACATATTGATGTTCGCCTGGATGAACCGCGAAGCCCTGACCCGCACCGTCGAGTCGGGCGAAGCGGTGTACTGGAGCCGTTCGCGCAAGAAGCTGTGGCACAAGGGCGAAGAGTCCGGCCACATCCAGAAGGTGAGCGAGATCCGCCTCGATTGCGACGAAGACGTCGTGCTGCTCAAGATCGAGCAGGTCGGCGGTATTGCCTGCCATACCGGCCGCCATTCCTGCTTTTTCCAGAAGTACGACAACGGCGACTGGCACAGCGTCGAGCCGGTGCTGCAGGATCCCGACACTATTTATTCCGACAAGAAGAAAACTTCATGAGTATTACCCTGGCCCGTGTCGCGGCCGTGATCGAATCGAGAAAGCCCGAGCACGGCGGCGACCCCGCGACCTCGTATGTCGCCAAGCTGTTCGCCAAGGGCGATGACGCCATCCTCAAGAAGATCGGCGAGGAAGCCACCGAGCTGGTAATGGCCGCCAAGGACGCACGCGTCGAGGGCGATCCATCGAAGGTGCTGTATGAATGCGCCGATCTGTGGTTCCACTCGATGGTGCTGCTGGCCAAGTTCGATTTGACGCCGCAACAGGTGCTGGACGAACTGGCACGACGCGAAGGCGTCTCGGGCATTGCCGAAAAAACTGCCCGCAAGGAATAGTTGTCTGGAACGATGCAAGTGAGTACCTGCTCACTGTGCGCAGCCGCGCCGTCGGTGTCATAATCGGTGACTGACCGTCATACCGATGTCATGTGGCGCTGATACGATGCCTCGGCTTCATGGTCCAGTAAGTCCTTGAAGTGTTGTAATAATCTGGAGACAAGATGGATAACTGCATTTTCTGCAAGATCATCGCCAAGCAGATTCCGGCCGCCATCGTCTATGAAGACGAGGACGTGCTGGCGTTCAAGGACATCAACCCGGCGGCCCCGGTGCACTTGCTGGTGATCCCGAAGCAGCACGTGTCCACCTTGTCCGACTGCACCGACGAGCACGCCGCAGTGCTGGGCAAGATGCTGGCGCTGGCGCCGAAGCTTGCAAAAGAAAATGGTATCGACGTCAAGACCGGCGTCGACGGCAAGCCGAGCGGCGGTTTCAAGACCCTGATCAATGCCGGTCCGGATGGCGGGCAAGAAGTGTATCACCTGCATTTGCACATGTACGGCGGCCCGCGCCCGTGGCGCGGCCTGGGCTTATAAGCCAGGACTAAGTTTCAGGGGGGCAGCTCGCTCCCGCATCGCGTATACTGTGGTAGACGCTTCCCGAATTTTCAGGCGCATGCGCCTTGCTAGGAGAACAACATGGGTAGTTTTAGTATTTGGCACTGGGTCATCGTGCTGGTCGTCGTGATGCTGATCTTCGGCACCAAGAAAATCAGCAATATGGGTTCCGACCTGGGCAAGGCCGTCAAGGGCTTCAAGGACGGCGTGAAGGGCGACGAAGAAAAGGCCGCTGAAGCCAATCCAGCCGCGCCGGTTCAGCCGACGCAGCAGGTGGCCGACAAGTCGACCATCGACGTGGAAGCCCGCGACAAGACCCGCCTGTAAGCCGCGCGTTCCATGATTGATCTCGGACTGTCGAAAATCGCGATCATCGGCGTGGTCGCCCTGATCGTGATCGGCCCTGAAAAGCTGCCCAAGGTCGCGCGCATGGCCGGGACGCTGTACGGCCGCGCCCAGCGCTACCTGCACGACGTCAAGTCCGAGGTCAGCCGCGAGATCGAGCTCGACGAGCTGCGCAACCTGCACAAAGAGGTGCAGGACCGCGCGCAGTCGTTCAAGAACGAGGTCGAATCAGCCACCAGCGACTTCGAATCGTCGGTCACCAGCCACGTCGACGAGGTCGAAGCCTTGTGGGATGGCCGCGCGACGCATGACAGCGGCAACACGATCGCCCCCACCGTGGCCGACATCGACCGCAAGGCCAAGGATTTCCGCCGCAAGAAGCTGGTGCGCACCTCCGCCGTACCGGCCTGGTACAAGAACCGCCATGGCACCAAGCGCCATGTGATGTCGGGCGCAGCCCGGGTGCGCAAGTTCCGCCCCGGCACGGGCGCCAAATCCAATGCATCCTTCTTTTAAATGACTGAGCAAGCCGCCGGCGAAGACACTTTCATCTCGCACCTGGTCGAGCTGCGTGACCGCCTGGTCAAGGCCTCGATCGGCATCGCGATCGTATGCGCCGCGCTGATGGCGTGGCCGGGGCCGTCGCATATCTACGACCTGATCGCCGCCCCGATGATCGCCTCGATGCCGCCCGGCTCGACCATGATCGCCACCGGCGTCATCTCGCCCTTCCTGGTGCCCATGAAGGTCACCCTGCTGCTGTCCTTCATCCTCGCGCTGCCCTGGGTGTTCTACCAGGCCTGGGCCTTCATCGCCCCCGGCCTGTACGCCCACGAGAAGCGCCTGGTGCTGCCGCTGGTGATCTCTTCCTCGCTGCTGTTCATCGCCGGCGTGGCATTCTGCTACTTCTTCGTGTTCGGCCGCGTGTTCCACTTCATCGGCGAATTCGCGCCGACCTCGATCGCCGTCATGCCCGATATCGAGAACTACCTCGATTTCGTCATGTCGATGTGCCTGGCCTTCGGCGCCTCGTTCGAGGTGCCGGTGGTGGTCGTGATCCTGGTGCGCATGGGGGTGGTCAGCCTGGAAAAGCTGCGCGCGGTTCGTTCCTATGTGATCGTCGGCGCCTTCGTGGTCTCGGCCATCGTCACCCCGCCGGACGTGGTCAGCCAGCTGGCCCTTGCCATCCCGATGTGCATGCTCTACGAGCTTGGCCTGCTGGTGGCGCCGATGTTCGCGCGCGCCACCCGCGCGCCGGAAGAAACCGCATAAGCACGTACGCCGGGCCTCGCCCCGGCGCTACGGACAACCCCCCACGATGTAGTAGCCCTGCGACGTCTGTGCCAGCGTGCTGGTGAAGAAGGTGTTGTACAGCCCCAAGTTCTGGTCGGAACCGTTGGCGAGCGCATAGCCGCCGCTGGCGTGCGCGCGGCCGGCCTGCACGTGGGGCGTGTTGCTGGCGCTGGTCGTGGTGCAGGTAAACACCGGCGGCGGCGAGCCCGTGCCGACCTGGAAGGCCGGGATGGCGCAGGCGCTGGAGGTCTGTCCACTGCTGCCGATGGCCCACACGCTGCCGCCATAGCTGCCGTCGGCGCGGTTCGGATAGGCCTTGCTGAAGGCGGGGCCGCTGCCGGCCGCATGGTCGTCGACCGGCAACGGGCCATCCAGCAGCACGCGGTAGCTGGCGACCGTACCCTGCGCGAAGCTGGCGGCGCCCGTTCACCGTGAGGGTCGGTCCTGGTCCCAATACACTGGCGCTGCACGACGCCATGACGGGCGCCGGCGCCTGGCTCACCCGCAGGTTCTTGTTGAACCAGAAATCCATGATGAAGGCCGGGTAGTTCACCCCTGATCGCATTCACGAAGTTGGCGTTCTGGCCGCCGGCCAGCCAGGCGTGGCCCAGGCCCGTCACCGTGACCTGCGAGGTAGGCACCTTGCCGTTGGCGTCCAGGTACTGCACGTCGCTGCCGCCGCCCGGCACGCAGGTGGTCGTCCCTTGCCTGTACGTGCCGCCGTACGATTGCGTACTGTGGATTGCTCAGGAAGCGGTTGATCAGGTCGAGCAGCACCGCATTTGTGGCCATGACTGCGGCTACGGTTGATCGCGGCCCAGTTCCAGCAATGCGCGCGGTAGACGTTGCCGATGGCGTTCGGGGCCAGGATCACGGCGCCGTACTGGTCGGCCACAGCCTTCCAGTCGGTAGCCATGTTGCAGTCAAGGTCGCATCGACGATGTCCGCTCGCGCATCGTCAAACCTGCTGACCAGATACCGTTGATTTCATCGTAGATCCTGCGCGTCAGGTCATGCTTTTCGCGCGCTCTTCTAATGGCTGCGGCGCCGATAGGCATGCCGGCGCTCGGAAGCATCGTGCAAAATATCGATGAGCTGGTCAAACTGCTGAGCAATCGATTCATGTACTCGTCTGAGCGGACTGTTTGAGTGCATTTGCAAGCAAGATGGTCATTCCAACAAATAGTAGACTCAAGTTCCGCAATTCGCCTGTCGCGGCAAACATCAGGAAGACCGGCAAATTGATAGCGGCCGCTATCAGGATGTGACGTTGGATTGGCATACTGCAGCTTCCCCAGCCGCGCCAGATAATGGAGCCCAGGACCGCTACCGAAATCAATGACATGCCGGCCGGCGAAATCAGGCCATACGTGATCTCGGACCTGCGGTAAAACCAGGGAGTCATGTAGTTCTTGAGGTTGTCCCAGAGGTGGCGTTCAGTTGGACTACCAGGATTTCCTGCATATACATCTTTGATAAGAAGATATAGAATTCCTGAAAAAAACATTGCCGCAGCCAGCGTCAGCAAGCTTTTCCGTACGGAATAATGCATTCTCAACAGCGGATATAGCGAAGGAAGATACAGGAGAAAAGATTCCTTGTTGAGTGTCGCCGGTATCACGATCAGCAGCAACGCAAATATTCTTCCCTTGAGCGCGAAGAGAAAAGCAAGGCTGAGAAACAACAACTCGACAAAGTCATAAAAATAGCCACCTATTGTTTGTAGATAGGGGAGGGCGATGACAAGAAGCGCCGGCGCCATGATGGCTGTTGACGAATCTGCACCGGAATGTCTCAGTATTTCACGTAATACGAATGCGCTGCTCAGTAAAGCCAGAAACAGGCAGTAGCAAATAATCAGGTAGCGAAAGCGAAGATTTTCCTGGCTGTATGCAGCGCTACTGGCATATGGCTCATCAAGGTTATGCTTCTCGATAAAGAATATTTTGGCAGTGTCCGGAAGCTTGTCATCGACAAAATTGGCCAATGCCGGTACCAATTGCCGATAGACGAATGGCCTGTGCGCCGTGCCATCCAGTACTGCCTCAACGCCATAGCGAAGTGAACCATCTCGCAAGCCCCACTTGGACATATAGCCAGAAAAACTGGCGGCCGAGACAATCCAGAAAATCGTAAACAGCAGAACACCGTTGATGGTTTGACGAAAGCGTGCGCGTGACGTCATTCGCCAACTGCCAGATGCGGCGCCAGATAGATTGACCAATTTCCCCTCTTTAATAACTTGTTAACGTCATTGTAACGAGATAAACTATTTAAAGTGGGATTTTCTGACCATGAGTCATCGATGGCTAGCGCCCGCCATCGAATCAGTTACCACACGCTCTATCCGGCAGATGAGAGAAGCTCAACATGACATGTGCGTAAGCGACATGCCTGCCACGCATGCTACGAACGACTCCCACCTGCCTGGATAGGCTTTTATTGCATCAGTTCCGAGATCATCTTGACCGGCGCATTGCCGTAGCTGAGGAACTGGTCGTGGAATTCCTTCAGCTTGAAGCGCTCGCCCAGTTGCTGCTTGCGGCGCTCGCGCAATTCCATGATCTGGTGGTAGCCGCTGAAGTAGCTGGTCAGCTGCACCGAGGTCAGGGTCACGCG
This sequence comes from Telluria sp. RT2P19, assembly GCF_059685725.1. NCBI lineage: Bacteria > Pseudomonadati > Pseudomonadota > Betaproteobacteria > Burkholderiales > Oxalobacteraceae > Telluria > Telluria sp. RT2P19. The sequence continues at coordinate 150,265 of NZ_JCASIL010000005.1, read as the reverse complement.
GCGCCATTTTTCGTCCGCTTCCTGGCGCGTCTGGAAGGCCTGTCGGGTCAGCAGGTCGATCGCCGCCTCTTGCCCCATGCCGTTGACGTGCACGCTGTAGTCGAGGATGGTGTTGGTGACGCTGCGCAGGTTCCACTTCGAGTACATCAGCCACATCTCGGGCGCGTTGTCGCCATAGCCCGATTCGAGCATCATGCGCTCGCCGTACACCGCCCAGCCTTCGACCATCGCGCCATTGCCGAACAGGGACTTGATCAGCGAAGGCGAGCGGTTGGCGTGCACCAGCTGCGCGTAGTGGCCGGGGATCGCCTCGTGGATGTTCAGGATCTGCAGGATCCACTCGTTGTACTCGCGCAGGCTGCTCTCAGCCTGTTCCGGCGTCAGGCTGTCCATCGGCGTGACGTTGTAATAGGTCTTGTCCTTCGAGCGGTAAGGGCCGGGCGCGTCGATGCTGGCGCCGGCCACGCCGCGCTGGTACATCGGGGTCTCGCGCACTTCCAGCGGCTTGCTCGGGTCCAGGGTCAAGAGGTCGTGCTTGATCACCCAGTCCTGCAGCAGCGGGATCTGGCGCCGGATCTCGGCGAAGAAGTTCTCGCGCGCGACGTGGCGGGCGGAGAGCTTGTCGATCATCATGCCGATCTTCTGGAAGCGGTCCTGCGGCTTGCTCACGCCCGCCATATAGCGCGGCCACAGCTCGTCCGAGATGCGGTCCATGTTCGACAGCAGTTCCTCGCGCGTGACCAGGGCCTTGCGGAAGGTCTGTTCGGCGCTGGAGGACGACTGGATGTCGAGCGCGAACTTCTGCTCGTACAGCGTCTTGCCGGCGCGGAAAGGCCGAGCCTGGCCGTCGGCCGCCTGGCGCTTCTCGACCCCGTTCAAGAAGTCGACATAGCCTAGCACCGCAGTGCCGGCGTTGGCGATGCGCTGGGCGAAGATCGCTTTCTCTTGCGCCGTCAGGATCGATTCCTGCGCCGCCTTGCCCAGGTCGGCCAGCACCGCCATCGTGCCCGGCGCCTGGCCGATCGCGAGCTGGGTGTGTTCGCGGGTAGGTTTCACGATCGAGGCCTGGGCCGCCGCATAATAGGCCGGCACCTCGGCCAGGCGCTTGAGGATCGTGCGCAGGCGCTGCGGCTTGGCCGCGTAGTCGGTGTTCAGGATCAGGTCGAGCGGCGCGGCGATGTTGTACTGCGACGGGTTCCACTCGTACTCGCGCCAGGTGGTCAGGCGCCAGCGGTCTTTTTCGAGTTTATTGACCAGGAGGGCCAGGTCGGTGCGGTAGCGTGGCGACAGCTGCTTGGGATCGAGCTTGCCGAATTTTTCAAGCCACTCGTTGGCGAAGGCCAGTTGCTGGGCGCGGGTGTCGGCATTCGGGATGGTCAGGTTGGCGGCGTGGTCGAACTTGCCGGCGTAGATGCCGCCTTCCGGGTCGTTGCGCCACAGGGCGGTCAGATACTGCATGCTCAGGGTCGACATGCGGCGGTCGAGGCGCATTTCGGTGGCGCTGGCGCTCGCGCCGACGGCGCCGGCCGCGGCCGCAGTCGCGCCGACTGCGGCCGCGGCCACGAGGGCCTTCCTGGCTTTGCCGGAGGTCTTCTTCTTGACGACCTTCGAGGACTTGGCCTTGCCCTTGGCTGGTTTGGAAGTGGCGGCGATGGCCGGCGTCAGTGCGAAACACGCCAGCAAGGCCGCCAGCGCGATTTTCGTTTTCATCATCGTATTCAGCCTTGTAACTTAAGGAGATGTCTCGGTGCGCGCATGCGCGAAGGCGTGCAGATTAGCACCAATTGCATCATTTGCGGGCAGTTGAAACATTCCGAAACTCATGAATATCAACGTTGATGGATCGATAAATCAGCGTCCGAGCCCCGCCTTGAGCATCTCCAGCATATCCCCCGGCGACATGCGCGCCGCCATTTCGGTCCCCTCCAGCAGGCTGTCGGCCAGGTCGCGCTTGTGGCGGTGCAGGTCGACGATGCCTTCCTCGATCGTGCCGCGCGCCACCAGGCGGTAGATGGTCACCGGGCGCTGCTGGCCCATGCGGTGCGCGCGGTCCGAAGCCTGGTCTTCCACCGCCGGGTTCCACCACGGGTCCATGTGGATCACGTAGTCGGCCGCCGTCAGGTTGATGCCGACGCCGCCCGCCTTCAGGCTGATGAGGAACAGGTCGCCCTCGCCGGCCTGGAAGGCATCGACCCGGCGCTTGCGTTCCTGGATCGGCGTCGAGCCATCGAGGTACTGGTAGGCGATCCCTTGCGCGTCGAGGTATTGGCGGATCAGGGTCAGGTGGTCGACGAACTGGCTGAACACCAGCACCTTGTGCCGGTTCTCGAGCAGGTCGGTCGTCAGGCGCGCGAACGTGGCCAGCTTGCTGCTGGCGATGCCGGCGCCCGGCGCGACCAGCTCGGGATTGCAGCAGGCGCGGCGCAGCCGCATCATCTCGGCCAGGATCTCGATCGCCTTTTGTCCTTCCGGCGCTTCGAGCGCGGCCAGCTTGTCGAGGGCCTGGCGGCGCAGCGACTCGTATAGCGCGTTTTCCTCGGCGCTCAGCTCGACCGGCACCACGATCTCGGTGCGCGGCGGCAGCTCGGACAGCACCTGCGCCTTGGTGCGGCGCAGGATGAAGGGCGCGGTCAGGCGCCGCAGGCGGGCGCGGGCGCCGGCCTCGGCGCGCTTGTCCTGGGCCTTTTCGATCGGACCGGCGAAGCGCAGCTGGAATTGCTCGGCGCTGCCCAGCAGGCCCGGATTGATGAAACGGAACAGGTTCCACAACTCGCCCAGGTGGTTTTCCAGCGGCGTGCCGGTGGCCGCCATCCGGAAGTCGCCCTGCAGCGCCATCACTGCCTGCGAACGCTTGGTGTGCATGTTCTTGATCGCTTGCGCCTCGTCGAGCACGATGCTGTGCCAGCGTCGGCCCTTGAAGCGCGCCGCTTCGAGCTGCAGCAGGCCGTAGCTGACCACGACCACGTCGAACGGCCCGGCATTGTCGATCGTCGCGGCGCGCTCGCCGGGGCCGAACAGGTGCAGCTTCAGGGTCGGCGCGAAGCGGCTGGCCTCGTCGATCCAGTTCAGGCACACCGTGGTCGGCGCCACCACCAGCGCCGGGCCATCTTTCGCCCGTGTCAGCAAGAGCGCCAGCGCCTGCAGCGTCTTGCCAAGGCCCATGTCGTCGGCCAGGCAGGCGCCCACGCCCCAATGGGCCAGGCGCGCCAGCCACTGGAAGCCGTCGACCTGGTAATCGCGCAGCTCGGCCTGCAGCGTGGACGGCAGCTCGGGCGTGAACGCCGCGTTGTCGGCCATGCGCTTCAGGTGCGATTGCCAGGCCTTGTCGGCGTCGACGCTGCCGGCATCGCGCGCCAGCTCATCGAGCGCGAAGCTGGCCAGCGCGTGGGTGCGGATGCCGTCGCCATGCAGCTCGCCATAGGCGCCCAGTTCGGTCAGGCGCCGGTGCAGCTCGTCGGACAGGGCCAGGTATTCGTTCTCGCCCAGCGCCACGAAGCGGCTGCCGCTCTCGTTGATCTTTTCCAGCAGCGTACGCAAGTCCATCACGCGGCCTTCGTCGATGACGATGTCGCCGCTGGCCGCGAACCAGTCGCGCTCGCGCCGGATCTGCACCCGCACCGACTTTGTCGTCGCCTTCTTGGTGACGCGGAACTTCTCGCCTTCGGGCCAGGCCACCACGATGGATCCGCTATCCAGCGCGCGCAACTGGTCTACCAGCTCGAGCGCCAGCAGCGGCTGGCCGAGCAGCCATTCGCCGTGATCCGGCTCCGCATGTTCGAGCGCCTGGCATTTGCCGACCAGCTGGCGCTCGGCCTCGCGTTCGGCGTTCAAGTCGCGCTGCGCTTCGGTGCGGATGCCCTCGACGTCGGCGATCACATTGGCCGCGCCTTCGCCGGGACCGTAATAGGCGCCGCCCGGCAGCGGGCGCACCAGCAGCTGCATGCGCATGCCCTGCTGGTAAGGACGCAGCAGCACGTGCAGGCGCGGGTCGGCCGGCACCGTCTCGATATCGCTGCTGCTGGCGCCGATGTCCGACTGCACGGTGACGACCGAGGACACGGCGCCGATCGCGCGCAGCACGCGGCGTTCGGCCGCCATCGGCACCGTCAAGCCGGCGCCGACGATGGCGGCGATGCGCCGATGCTCTTCCCTGATCTGCACCAGGCGCAGGCGGGTCGGCGTCTCGCGCGTGACCACCACGTCGCCGTCGCTGTCCTCGACCGGCGGGTTCAGCGCAATCGCCACCATCTCACCCTGTTTCTTGACCAGCAGTTCGGGCTCGCCCGGCAGCAGCTCGACCCGGGTGCCGGGCGAGTCCATCCAGAACAGCAGCGGGTGGCCGACCAGGGCGGCCAGCGCCTTGTGCACTTCGAGCTCGAAGCGGATGCCGCTGCCAACGTAGTAGCGGCGGCCGGCGATCGCGTTCACCGCCTGCAGGTCTTGCGCGCTGAGGAAGTCGAGTTGCGTACCTTCCTCGGCCAGGCGCTTGAGGCCCATGGCGCGGCCGCGGCTCCAGCCGCCTTGCGCGTCGCGCTTTTGTTCGCGCGGTTCGAGTTCCTGCACGCCCAGGTGCGGGTCGTAGCGGATCAGCCAGACCAGGCGCGAAGTCGGGCCTGACCTGCGCACGTTTTCCACGTTCGCCGCCGGCTGCAGATTGATCAGGGCATTGAGCTGGCGCTCCCATGGCTCTTCACGCGCAAACCAGCCGGCCATGTCGGGCAGGCGGTGGCGGCGGCGGAGTTCGCTGGCGCGCGCTTCGTGGACCAGGTAGCCGGCCTGGCCCATCTGGGCCAGCACGCTGGCCAGCTGGGCCGACCACAAGTCGAAGCCGGCGGCCTCGGACTGGGCCAGCATGTCTTCCAGGCGCGCACGCTGGCTGTCCAGGGAGGGAAGGGCAAGCCAGTGGTGGATCAGGGCGCGGAACACGGTCGGTTCCAGCGACATTTCCCAGCTGCGGGTGCCAAACAGGTTGGCGTCGACGGTGCCGCGCTGGATCTCGTGCAGCATGCCGAGCTGGAACCAGACGGCGTTGTCGGGTCGCTGCACGGCGCGCGTCTCGATCTCGAGCCAGGCGTCGGCCAGCTTGCGCGGGCCCGGGTCGCTGCTGCGCAGCAGGGCAACGACGGCGAGATGCGCGCAATGGCCGTCGAATACCGCCTTGCGCTTGCCGGTTTCGCGGCGCAGCTGCTTGATCGACGCGTCGATGCCGGCCAGGCCCGCGTCGAGATCGTCGCCCAGCACCTGCACCACGCTGCGCAGGAACAGGCCGGGCGAATCGCTCATGTCGTTCACCAGCGATAAGGCGTCGTCCAGGCGGCCACACAGGATGTAGTGTTCGCCCAGCGCGCGGCGCAGGGGGCTTTCAGGGCTGCTGCGCGGTATCAGGCGTTCGGCATATTCGCGCACGCCAGGCGCCAGCGCCGGTTCGCTGCGCGCATGCATGACCAGGATGTGCAGGATGCCTTCGCGCAGGCGTGGGTGGATGCGCTCCATCATGCTGGGTGCGAACGGGCGCGCGCAGACATCCACCAGCGGGTGCAGGTAGCTCGCCTCGTGGCAGCGCTGGCAGGCGTCCAGCAGCGGGAACACGACGTCGTGTTCCTGCCCGGTGAGCAGGGCGATGCGCAGCAGCGCCAAGCCCTGGCGGTAGCTGCGCAGCATCAGGTTGCCTTGCCAGTCGCGCCGCACGGTCGAGACCTGGGCATAGGCGCCAGCCACGCTGTCGAACAGGCCGTCGTCGAGGGCTGCGTCCAGCACCGGCCAGGCCAGCTCCGGCGCGATGCCCGTGCCGCGCTCGCCCATGTCGACCACCAGGGCGCGCTCGCGCAGGCGCGCCAGTTCATCGGCCCATTGCGCGATCGGCAGCGCCACCCCCAGCGCCCGCATGTGCTCCAGAATGCGCTGGCGACCCATCGGTTCGCCCGCGATCGCCAGCACGACCAGCAGCGCGCGCTCTTGTGCCGTGCAGGCGGCCAGGCGCGCGCTCACATCCTCCAGCATCACGCGAGGTTCTCGATCTCGATCGCAGGCAGCTCGTCCGGCACCGGGATGCCGAATACGCGCAGATAGAAGACCAGCTCCGCTTCCAGCGTGCGCACCACGCTGTCCGCCTTGCGGAAGCCGTGACCCTCGCCCTCGAGCGTCAGGTAGGCTACCGGCAGCCTGCGCGCACGCAGGGCCTCTACCACGCTCTCGGATTGCTGCGGCGGCACCACCTTGTCGTCCAGGCCCTGGAAGAAGATCATCGGCCGGTCCAGCTTGTCGGTGTGGTGGATCGGCGAGCGTGCGCGATAGACCTCGGCGGCGGTGTCAGGTGGTGCGATCAGGTACTGGTTGTAGTGCGACTCGAACTTGTGCGAGTCGGCGTCCAGCCCGGCCAGGTCGGACACGCCGTAGTAGCTGGCGCCAGCCTTGAAGACGTCGTGGAAGCTGAGTGCCGACAGCACCGTCAGGCCGCCGGCGCTGCTGCCGCGGATCAGCAGGCGCTCTGGATCGACGATCCCTTGCGCCGCCAGGTGGCGCGCGCCGGCCACGCAATCCTCGACGTCGACCACGCCCCATTGATGCTTGAGCAGGTTGCGGTAGTCGCGGCCGAAACCGGTGCTGCCGCCATAGTTCACGTCCAGCACGGCGAAGCCGCGGCTGGTCCAGAACTGGGTCGACAGTTTCAGGGTGCTGGCCGCCATGCCGGTGGGGCCACCGTGGCCGATCACGATCAGCGGCGGCAGTTCTCCGGTCACAGGCGCATGGTCGGCATTGGTCGGCGCATAGTAGAACGCATGCGCCACGCGGCCGTTGTCACTTGGATAGTCGATCGCCAGCGGCACCGACAGGTAGCTGGTGGCCGGCAGTTGCGGGATCGAGTGGGCCAACACCTCGCTGGCGCCGGTTTGCAGGTCGATCCGCACCAGTTCGGGCGCGATGGTCGGCGCGCCGCCCAGGAAGACCACGACATCGCCCTGCACGCGTAGCTCGCGGATTTCTTCATACGCTGTCTCGAGCGGCAGCAGCGTGCCGCTGGACAGCCGCGCCAGGTAGCTCACGCCTTTCTCGATAAAGGCGCACACGATCTCGTCTTCGGAGCGGAAGCCATACAGGGCACCGCCGAAGTTCCAGTGCGGCGCGCCGAATTCGGCCTCGCGCGGGCACAGCGCATGCACGACGCCGTGATCGTAGCGGTACAGGTTCCACCAGCCGCTGCGGTCGGACACGAAGTGCAGCACGCCGCCGGGCGACCATTCGGGCTGGCAAATCGATTCCTCGGGGCCGCCCGCGACCAGGCGGCCGTTGACCAGCGAACCGTCGTCCAGCACGTCGGCCAGCCACAACTCGGTGCCTTCCCACGGCATGCGCGGATGGTCCCAGCACAGCCAGGCCAGTTGGCTGCCGTCGGGCGACAGGCGCGGCGCCGCATAGAAATCGTTACCGTCCACCAGCACGGTCTCGACGCCGTCGAAGCCGACTGCAGCCAGAGTATTGACGGGGTAGGTGGCGTCCGCCGAGTGGTCCTCGCGCACCGAGATCAGGCGCTGGCGCGCGCCATCGAGGACGAAGTCGGCAAAGCGGTGGCCCGTGCCTTCGGCCGTCATGGCGACCGGCCGGCCATCCGCTTCGACCCGGTACAGGCGGTTATCCACATGGTGCGAGAACCAGGCCGCGCCGCCGCCCAGCAGGCAGGCGCCGCCACCGTATTCGTGCACGCGGCTGCGCACATTGAAGGGCGCCGGCGTCAGTTCGCGCGTGCCGCTGGCGTCGTGGACCATGAGCGTCGTGCGCCCGGCTTCGCTGCTGCGGCCTTCGAGCCAGCCCAGGCGCTGGCCGTCGAGCATCGTCTGCGCCAGCGGCACGGCGCCGGCGGCAACCACGGCGGCGCTGATGGGGGAGGGCCAGGCGCCGCAGGGTGCCGGTTGTTTGCTGGTGGCAATCGTCATGATCTGGACTCTTTCCTTGGTCGGACGAGCATTATAGTGCGCCCCCCAAAATGCGATAATAGCCGTTTCCTTACCTGAGCCATTGTCAGCCATGCCACAATTTGCCCCGCTCCAGAACGACACCTTCCTGCGTGCGCTGTTGCGCCAGCCGACCGACTACACCCCGGTGTGGCTGATGCGCCAGGCGGGCCGCTACCTGCCGGAATACCGCGCCACCCGTGCGCGCGCCGGCTCGTTCCTGGGGCTGGCGAAGAATCCCGACTACGCCACCGAAGTCACGCTGCAGCCGATCGACCGCTACCCGCTGGATGCCTCGATCCTGTTCTCCGACATCCTGACGGTGCCGGACGCGATGGGCCTGGGCCTGTATTTCGCCGATGGCGAAGGGCCGAAGTTCGAACGTCCGCTGCGCTCCGAGGCCGAGGTGAACGCGCTGGCCGTGCCCGACATGGCATCCCTCGATTATGTGTTCCGGGCCGTGACCTCGATCCGCACCGCGCTGGACGGCCGCGTGCCGCTGATCGGCTTCTCGGGCAGCCCATGGACCCTGGCCTGCTATATGGTCGAAGGCGGCGGCTCGCGCGAGTTCCACACGGTCAAGAAGATGCTGTACAGCCGTCCCGACCTGATGCACCGCATCCTGGACATCAATGCGCAGGCCGTGATCCAGTACCTGAACGCGCAGATCGACGCCGGCGCGCAGGCCGTGATGATCTTCGATTCCTGGGGCGGGGCGCTGGCCGATGGCGCTTACCAGGAATTTTCGCTGCGCTATATGCGCCAGATCGTCGCCGGCCTGCAACGTGAGAAGGATGGCGTGCGCATCCCCGCCATTGTCTTTACGAAAGGCGGAGGCATCTGGCTGGACGAGATGGCCGACATCGGCGCCGATGCGCTGGGCCTGGACTGGACCGTCAACCTGGGCCGCGCGCGCGGCCTGGTGGGCGACCGTGTGGCGCTGCAGGGCAACCTCGATCCGGCCATCCTGTTTGCCGGGCCGGACCAGATCCGCGCCGAAGTCGAGCGCTCGCTCGCCGCCTATGGTGCGCCGTCGAATGGCCATGGCCATGTGTTCAACCTTGGCCACGGCATTTCGCAATTCACGCCGCCCGAATCGGTCAGCGCCATGGTCGACGCCGTGCACAGCATCAGCCGCAAGCAGCGCGCCGGCTGACCGATCCTCCGCGGCAGGCGGCCTTGTTGACAAGATCGCCAGCCCGACCCTCACTTGTTCACAACTTCCGAAAAGCGTGTAAAAATTCCTGTGGACATCTCAGCATCTTTCGAGTCAGCGTACAGCGATGATTTATAAGCGTTTTTTGTACAGATGCAGTGCTGAGTGCCTCCTGCGCCACAAGGTTGTCCAGTAGAATTCAGCAAAATTGGACTCCTTGTTCACAAAGTTATCAACAGGCGGTTTAGCAATGCTGAAAAGTGCTTGGTTTACCGGCACTTAGCGGACTTCTTCAAGTATTGCCTTAACTTCGTGATGCAATGCAGCGAGTTTTCCACGTCGAATGGCCTACTTATGCACAATGCTGGAAAAGCCCGCGACTTTGTTGGCAGCGTTGAGGGTAAATAAGTAAGTTATTGATTTATAAGACAAAAATTGTCTTGAATTTAGGAATTAACGATTATGACTTGATCTAACGTAAACCTTTAACGGGGTCAAGTCCCACGCTATTCACAAAGTTTTCCACAGATTTGCACAGGGCCCAGATTGTCGACCAGTACCGATCTCAACAGCACACACTGCATTCTCGAGGTCGTGCTCGATACCCCGCTGAACAGCAGCTTCGATTACCGCTGGCCTTGCCAGCCGGGCGAAGAACCGTTGCCCGGCCAGCTGGTCCTGGTGTCGTTCGCGCGGCGCGAGATCATGGCCCTGATCGTGGCGGTGAAGCACGAGACCAATGTTGCGCCCGACAAATTGAAGGATGCGCTGGCCGTGCGCAGCCAGTTGGCGCCGCTCACGGAGCGCTGGATCGCGCTGGCGCGCTTCGCGGCCGATTATTACCAGCGGCCGCTGGGGGAGGTTGCGCTGCCCGGCCTGCCCAAGAACCTGCGCGTGCCCAAGACCGTGGCCCTGGACCGGGCCCTGAAGAAGCTGGCCAAGCTCGACGCGGTGCAGGATGCGACGGCTGTCGATATGCCGGTGCTCAATCATGCCCAGCAGCAGGCGGCCGACGCGATCGGCGGCGCCGACGGTTTCAGCCCGCTGCTGCTGTGGGGCGTGACCGGCAGCGGCAAGACCGAGGTCTACCTGCAGGCCTGCGCCCAGGTCTTGCGGCGCGACCCGCAGGCGCAGATCCTGATCATGGTCCCCGAGATCAACCTGACGCCCCAGCTGGAAGGGAATATCCGGGCGCGCTTCCCGGGCATGATGCTGGCCACCCTGCACAGCAGCCTGTCCGAGGGCGAGCGCATGCTGCACTGGCTGGCCGCGCACACGGGCCAGGCGCGTATCGTGCTTGGCACCCGGCTGGCGATCCTGGCTTCGCTGCCGCATCTCAAGCTGATCGTGATCGACGAGGAGCACGACCCCTCGTACAAGCAGCAGGAAGGCCTGCGCTATTCGGCGCGCGACCTGGCCGTATGGCGTGCGCACCAACTGGGGATCCCGATCGTGCTCGGTTCGGCCACGCCGTCGCTCGAGACCTGGCATCACGCGCGCTCGGGCCGCTACAAGCGGCTCGACCTGCGCGAGCGCGCCGTGCGCGACGCCGTGCTGCCCAAGGTACGCCTGGTCGACATGGAGCGCGACCGCGCGCGCGATGGCCTGACGAGCGAAATGCTGGCGGCCCTGCGTGGGCGGCTGGAGCGCGGCGAGCAGTCGCTGCTGTTCCTGAACCGGCGCGGCTATGCCCCGGTAATCTGCTGCGACGCGTGCGGCTGGATCAGCAACTGCACCCGCTGCACCGCCTTCATGGTGCTGCACAAGCCCGAGCACCGACTGCGCTGCCACCACTGCAGCCTCGAACTGCGCATCCCGCGTTCCTGCCCGACCTGCGGCAACGTCGACCTGCAGCCGTTGGGCCGCGGCACCCAACGCGTGGAAGAGGGATTACAGGCGCTGTTCCCGGAGGCGCGCATCCTGCGCATCGACGCCGACTCGACCCGCCTGAAGGGCAGCGCCCAAGCCGCCTTCGACAGCGTGCACCGGGGCGAGGTGGATATCCTGATCGGCACGCAAATGGTCGCCAAGGGGCACGACTTCAAGAAGCTGACCCTGGTCGGGATTTTGAACCCGGATACCGCGCTGTTCTCGCAGGACTACCGCGCCAGCGAGCGCCTGTTCGCGCAGCTGATGCAGGTGGCGGGACGGGCGGGGCGGGCCGGTGCGCCGTCCGAGGTGCTGGTGCAGACCCGCTATGTGCAGCATCCGCTGTATGGCGCCGTGATGCGCCACGATTACGAGCGCTTCGCCGGGCAGTTGCTGGAAGAACGCAAGGAAGCCGGGCTGCCACCCTATATGTACCAGGCCTTGCTGCGCGCCGAGGCGAAGGAGCTGCCGATCGCGATCGACTTCCTGGAAGCGGCGCGCGACTGCCTGCCGGCCGACGGGATCATGATCAACGACCCGATCCCGATGACGCTGACGCGGGTGCACAACGTGGACCGCGCCCAGCTGCTGGTCGAATCGGGTTCGCGGCCCGCGCTGCAGGCCTTCCTGCGGGTTTGGGTCGAGCATTTGCGGGCAATGAAAGCCCGCGTCAAATGGTCGCTCGAAGTCGACCCGCTTGATATTTAAGCCGCTTGGACGGCGGCTTTGCCGGTGGTGCGGCGACGGCGATGGCCGGCGTAGCCCAGCATGGCGAGTCCGGCGCCCATTAGCAGTGTAGTGGAAGGCTCCGGCACTTCGGCCTCAACGGTGTCATAGTTGAAGGTAATGAAACCGAAATCCCAGCGTCCGTCCGGGTTGACCGCCTCATCGAATAACTCAGCGAATTCCAAGCGCAAGATCCCGTCGGCACCAACGGCAAAGCTCTGTTCGCCCAGCTCGAACATGTCGGCAAAGATCCCCGAGCCCGACATGTTGCCTGATCCATCTTCCACATCGCCTGGTGTCAGGAACAAGCTGAAGCCTTGATCCCTTGCAGAGGTTTCGATCACCACACCGATTTCGTCCAGAAAACTCGGTGCAAACGCGGTCAGGCTGACGTTGTAACTAAAACCGGTAACCGTCGAGTTGGCGCCGATGTCGATCAGTAACACCGTATTGGTCGGATCATCGGTTTGGCCATTACTCAAAATACCCGTGACATCGACATTCGTGGTCATCGGTGCAGCGGAAAGCGACGTACAGGCAAGCAATGCCAGACTCCCAAGAAATTTATTGACCGCAGTTGATTTCATGGATACTCCCGAAAATTAGTTTGTACTCTCATTTAGCAAGAATCATGCCTTAACAATGAGATATTTCCAATTCCCTGATTTTGAATGAATAATTGGCATTATTTCGATTTTTACATGATTGCGGTGTAAAGTTTCTCGACATACACCATAGGAAGACAGGGCATGGGGCTTCCGCGGCAGATCCGCTCTCCACAGCGTGTGGGGATTAGGGTATCGTCTTCCCAGCTAAATCGTGGAGAGCAGAATGAAACAACTGAACGTGGACGTCGCCATCATCGGCACCGGCACCGCCGGCATGACTGCCTACCGCGCCGCCAAGGCGCAAGGCGCCCAGACGGTGGTGATCGAGAGCGGCCAGTACGGTACCACCTGCGCCCGGGTCGGCTGCATGCCGAGCAAGCTGCTGATTGCCGCAGCCGAGGCGTCCCACGTGATCGATACCTCCGGCCCATTCGGCGTGCACGCCGGTGAAAAACGCATCGACGGCCGCGCCGTCATGGAACGGGTCAAGCGCGAGCGCGACCGCTTCGTCGGCTTCGTGCTGGAAGGGGTCGAATCGATGCCCGTGCAAGACCGCCTGCAGGGTCGCGCGCGCTTCACCGGACCCTCCACCCTGGTGGTCGACGACCATACCGAGATTCAGGCCGGCCGCATCGTGATCGCCACCGGCTCCACGCCGCTGCGCCTGCCACAGCTCGAGGACGTCGGCCCCGGCATCGTCACCAGTGACGACGTGTTCTATTGGGACGATCTGCCGCGTTCGGTGGCCGTGATCGGCACTGGCGTCATCGGACTTGAACTGGGCCAGGCCCTGGCCCGGCTCGGAGTGCGCGTGCGCTTTTACGCGCGCGGCGGCAGCATCGCCAACATCACCGATCCCGAAGTGCTGCGCTGCGCCGGGCGGGTCTTGATGGAAGAACTCGACATCGCCTTCCAGACCGAGGTGGTGGGGGCGGTGCAGGAAGGCGACGAGGTGGTGCTGAGCGTGCGTGACGCGCTGGGCAAGGAAAGCACCGAGCGCTTCCAGTACGTGTTGATGACGGCCGGCCGCACGCCCAATGTGCACGACCTGGGGCTGGAGCATACGGGCCTGGAACGGAGACCGGACGGCATCCCTGTCTTCGACGCCCGCACCATGCAGTGCGGGACCAGCCATATCTTCATCGCGGGCGACGCCAACAACGAGCGGCCGCTGCTGCACGACGCGGCCGACCACGGCAAGATCGCCGGCGACAATGCCGGCCGCTATCCGGATGTGCGTCCGGGCCTGCGCCGCGCGCCGATCGCGGTCGCCTTCACCGAGCCGAATATCGCCACCCTGGGCAAGAACTACAAGACCCTATGTGCCGGGGGCCAGCGCAAGTTCGCGGTCGGCAGCGTGTCCTTCGCCAACCAGGGCCGCAGCCGCGTCATGTTGCAGAACAAGGGGATGTTGCGGGTGTATGCCGAATATGGCACCCGCCTGTTCCTGGGAGCGGAGATGATCGCGCCGCGCGCCGAGCACCTGGCCCACTTGCTGTCATGGGCATTCCAGATGCGGCTGACGGTCGACCAGATGCTCGAGATGCCGTTCTACCACCCGGTGATCGAGGAGGGCGTGCGCACCGCCCTGCGCGACCTGGCCATCAACCTGTCGAAAGGCGAGAGCCAGACCGACCCGGCCGATACCGAGCCGGGGACTTAATTCAACAAGGTGGTATTCAGCTTGCCCTCGCTGGCCAACTGGCGCAGGATCCGTATCGTGTCGAGGTCGGCTTCTTCATAGGCCGACTTCTTGAACTCGTCGTACATGGCGTTGGCTGGGTCGACGTGCTCGCCGGTGCCGTCGTCATAGCAGAAGCGCACCAGCAGCATGGCGTTGGTCGGCGCCTCGATGATCATGCGCAGGCTCGACGCCGCGATCTCGCCCTGGGCCGGCACTTCGTAGCGCACTTCCTGCAGCGGGGTCAGGAATACCTGGTCTTCAATGACCAGTTCGCCAAAGGTCAGGCGGCGGCGGAATGCGCCGGCTTCGCGCTCGACGATTTCACTGGCGTCCAGGTGCGGGATGAACATCTTCGGGTCTTCCGCGCGCAGGACCAGGCCATGCCAGACCTGCTCGCGGGTGAGGGTGTCGATCAGCGGGTTCATCGGATCGTTGATCTCGACGAGATGTTCGAATTTCATAGGGCAGATATCCGGGGAATAAGGGCCGCGGCGTCGCTCGCCGCAAAGCACGCATGTTACTCGATTGCGCGTCGGTGCGCCTGTCCTCTCCGGTCCGGGCCATCCGTCGCCCGGTGTTGCAATCCGGGATGTCCCCGGCGCGCCATCCCCCGCTCGGGTCGCCAGATTGTTACAATCGCTGCCTGTTCCTCCAGAAATAATTCCCATGTCCAACGCACCAAAGTTCGGCCTCAACGGGCCGCAGAGCGAAGCCGCGCTGTATCTCGACGGCCCATGCCTGGTGCTGGCCGGCGCCGGCTCGGGCAAGACGCGCGTGATCACGCAAAAAATCGCCTACATGATCGAGCACTGCGGCTACGATCCGCGCACCATCGCCGCCCTGACCTTCACCAACAAGGCGGCGCTCGAGATGCAGGAGCGCATCGCCAAGCTGCTCAAGCAGCCCAAGCAGGCCAAGCAGTTGACCGTGTCGACCTTCCATTCGCTGGGCGTCAAGATCCTGCGCCAGGAGGCGGCCGGGGTCGGCCTGAAGGACAAGTTCTCGATCATGGACAGCGACGATTGCTATACCATCGTGTCCGACCTGGCCCTGACCACGGATAAACAGGAAATCCGCGGCATCCAGAACGCGATCTCGCTGTGGAAGAACGGCCTGGTCGATCCGGAAGACGCGATCAAGGCCGCGCGCGACGAGGACGAAGCCCTGGCCGGGCGCGTCTACCGCAGCTATGTGGCGACCTTGCAGGCCTACCAGGCGGTCGACTTCGACGACCTGATCCGCCTGCCGGTGGAATTGTTCCGCAACAATGAGCCGATCCGCGACCGCTGGCAGCGCCGCCTGCGCTACCTGCTGATGGACGAGTACCAGGACACCAATACCTGCCAGTACGAGCTGGTCAAGCTGCTGGTGACGGGCCTGGGCAAGAAGCCGATGTTTACCGCCGTGGGCGACGACGACCAGGCGATCTATGCGTGGCGCGGCGCCTCGGTCGAGAACCTGAAGACGCTGGGCGACGACTTCCCCGACCTGAAGGTGATCAAGCTCGAGCAGAATTACCGCTCCACCACCCGCATCCTGCAGGCGGCCAACGCCGTCATCGGTAACAATCCGAAGCTGTTCGAAAAGTCGCTGTGGTCCGAGCACGGCCTGGGCGAGCCGATCAAGGTGCTGGGCATGCAGAACGACGACCAGGAAGCCGACCAGGTCGCGATCATGATTTCGAGCGAACATTTCCAGCGCAAGAACAAATGGTCGGATTACGCGATCCTGTACCGCGGCAATCACCAGGCGCGCGTGATGGAGCAGGCGCTGCGCAAGGAGCGCATCCCGTACACGATGTCGGGCGGCCAGAGCTTCTTTGACAAGGCCGAGATCAAGGACATCATTGCCTACCTGCGCCTGATCGCCAACCAGGACGACGACCCGGCCTTCATCCGCGCCGTGACGACGCCCAAGCGCGGCGTCGGCATGGCGACCCTGGAAGTGCTGGGCGAATTCTCGAAGCAATGGAATTGCTCGCTGTTCGAGGCCGCGCGCAAGGGCGGCATCGAAGCCAAGCTGGCCGATCGCCAGTTGGGCCCGTTGCGCGACTTCTGCCACTTCATCGCCGAACTCGAAGACCGCGCCACCCGCCCCGGCCCGTCGGGCAGCGGCGACCATGCGGCCGAAGTGCTGGACGACATGATGAAGGAGATCAACTACGAGCATTATCTCTACGAGAACTTCGACGACCGCGCGGCCCAGGCCAAGTGGCAGAACGTCCTCGAGTTCAATAATTGGCTGAAGGACCGCGGCCGCGGCGGACGCGACCGCGATGGCGAAGAAAAGAATCTGCTGGAACTGACGCAGATGGTAGCCCTGATGTCGATGCTCGAAGGCGCGGACGAGGAGCAGGATGCGGTGCGCATGTCGACCTTGCACGCCTCCAAGGGCCTCGAATATCCCCATGTCTACCTGGTCGGCGTGGAAGAGGGCATCCTGCCGCACAAGGGCGATCCGGACGCCTCGATCGAGTCGATCGCGGCGCGCATCCAGGAAGAGCGGCGCCTGATGTATGTGGGCATTACGCGTGCCCAGCGCACCTTGCACGTGAGCTGGTGCAAGCGCAGGAAACGCGCGGGGGAACTCGTCAATTGCGACCCGTCGCGCTTCATCAAGGAGATGGCGCTGGATGTCGGCGAGGCGGCGCCCATGGAGAGCGAAATCCTGAGTCCCAAGGAAAGATTGGCGAACCTGAAAGCATTGCTGGCAACGCCAAGGCCGGTTCCGGAATAAGACTGGCAATAAGCGTTGCGCGCAAGCCTTGGTGGATCGGCAAGACCTGCGCACGATTGAAATTCGCATTTGACTTCAACTGTCGGGCAAGAAATACTTGCCTGAATGCGAGTTTTTCGCTAGCAAATTTTCACGGCCCTCTGCCGTGTTGCAATGTGCAACGTTATTTATCCGAACCATGGCCACCGTTTCCGACATCCTCAATGTCCCGTACTCCGGGCTGAACCACATCGACGCCCTGCTGGACAAGGGCCCCGACTGGAACTTCCTCAGCAATTCCAACGCCAACATCCTGTATTACACATTCTCGACGGCGTCGGGTAATGAAACTGGCAAGAGCGGCCAAGAAATGTTCAGCTTTGCCCAGCAGGCAGCGGCGCGTACCGCCTTCACCTACCTGCAGCAGGTCACAGGCATCGAATTTCGCGAAACGGGAACCGGGACGGACGCCCAGATCCACCTCGCCAACATGAATCTCGATGGCGCACGCACGACCGGCCTGTGCAGCTGGCAAGCCGGCTACCGCTCGCTGTCGAACGGCACGCTGACCGACTACACGGCCAATGCCTATGTCTACCTCGACAACGTCGAGTGGCGCGCCATGACCCAGAACCTGACACCGGGCACCCAGGGTTACGAAACCCTGCTGCACGAGCTGGGCCATGCCATCGGCCTGAAGCATCCGTTCGAAGCGGCCGCCGGCGAAGTGGCGCTGCCCGGGTATGAAGACAACACCTCCAACACCATCATGTCGTACACGGGCGCCGGCGGTCCCTACAGCACCTTCCAGCCTTACGATATCGCGGCGCTGAACTGGCTCTACGGCGGCGACGGCCTGCGCGGCGCACTCGGCATGAATGGCAGCGGAGGGCGTTACGTGACAGGCACGGCCAAGTCGGAAACCGTGACGGGCACCGGCTTCGATGACATTTTTAAAGGTAATGGAGGAATCGACATGATCTATGGAGGAGACGGTCGGGATACGTCGATCTTCGGCGGCCGGTATACCGACTACCGCTACACCAATCTGGCCAATGGCGACCTGAAGGTTACCGGCGCCAATAGCGAGACGACACTGAACGGGGTGGAGGTGCTGCAGTTCGACGATATGCGCGTCGAGCGCGCGAATCTTGCGGCATCGGACACGGTGGCGCCGCCGGCGCCCGTGATCGCGGTGACGCAGAATGCCGCCGGCTATGCGGGCGGCAACCGTCCGGTCTTCAGCGGCGCCGCTGAAGCGGGCTCGACTGTGAATATCTTTGTTGGCCAGCAAGTGGTTGCCACCACCGTCGCCGACGCCAATGGCCTGTGGTCCGTGCGGCCGCCGGAAAATGTCACCCTGGCCGATCGCATGGGTTACACCGCCACGGCGACGGCCACCGATGCCGCCGGCAATGTGTCGCCGCTGAGCGGCGCGGTGGGGTTCCATGTCGACGCGACCGCCCCGGTGGCGCCGACCGTGACCGCCAACCTGATCAGCGGCGGCAACCAGCCGGTATTCGCGGGCACCGGCGAGGCCGGCAGCACGATCCAGATCATCAAGGCTGGCGACTGGATCGAGATCGGCCGCGCCGTCGTCGGCGCCGACGGCCAGTGGCAGCTGAACTCCGCGCCTCTGCCGAACGGCAACTATCAGGTCACCGTGTCCTCGGTCGACCGAGCCGACAACGCGACCAGCGCCAAGCAGGCGGTGACCCTGGCCATCAATAATGCCCTCAACCAGACCGGCACCGCCGGCAACGATACCTTCGCCATGGCCCCGGGCAGCGCCGCCATCCAGGGCGGCGCCGGCCTCGACACCGCCGTCTACAGCGGCGTGAGCGACAACTTCGTGCTCGAGCGTGGCGTCTACGGCTTCACGGTGCGCGATGCCCAGGGCGCCGTCGACAACCTGATCAACGTCGAGCGCATCAAGTTCGACGACACCATGGTGGCGCTGGATATCAACGGTTCGGCCGGCCAGATCTACCGCCTGTACCAGGCGGCGTTCGACCGCGTGCCGGATGTCGGTGGGCTGGCATTTTGGCTCAATCTGTCCGACAAAGGCGATTCCCTGATCCAGATCGCCAAGTATTTCGCGCTGAACGATGAATACAAGGAACTGTACGCCAACACCAGCAATGAGCAGTTCGTGACCAAGCTGTACGAGCACGTGCTGGACCGCGCTCCGGAAGGCGGCGGCTATGATTTCTGGGTCGGCAACCTGAACTCGGGCGCCACCAATCGCGACGAAGTGTTGACCTCGTTCTCGGAAAGCCCGGAAAACCAGGCCCAGGTCATCGGCAGCATTGTCAATGGCATCGAGTACCCCGACGTATATACCTAACTGGCACGGGCGGTGGATGGCGCGAGACTGGCATAATGCCTGTTTTGCGCAGAAAGCCGCCCGTGGACCAGGAAGACCGTTTCGTCAATCTCGAGATCAAGCTCGCCCAGCAGGAAGACCTGCTGGATGAGCTCAACAAGACCATCTATCGCCAGGAACGCCGCATCGACCAGCTCGAGGCGATGGTCGCCAAGCTGGCCGACCATGTGCGCACCCTGCGCGACGCTGGCCAGGCGCCGCTCAACGAGCGTCCCCCGCACTATTGAGACCATCGGGCATGGCTTGTCGAGCCATGCTATATCTGTGTTTACGCCCGTAAACACAGGGTCTTTGCACTGATACATTGCAATACTTTTTAATTGTTACGGTGGGCATGCAAGCCTGCTATGATCTTTAGCGCACTGCTGTCGAGCTGGCCCGAAGCCGGACCGCGGCACCTTCCCAAGTTCGCGAAAGACTCCATGACCCGTCCACAACTGCTCATCGTCGCAGCCAGCGTGGCGCTGGCGCATGCAAGCGCAATTGCCGCCCCCGCCGCTCCCGTCCTCGACGCCTCCAATCCCTTCGCCAAGCCCAGCAGCCTGCCGCTGAACTACCCGGCCTTCGACAAGATCAAGGACGCGCACTTCCTGCCCGCCTTCAACGCCGGCATGCGCGAAGAGCTGCGCGAAGTCGGCGCGATCGCCAATGACAAGGCCGCGCCGACGTTCGAGAACACCATCGTGGCGCTGGAACGTTCGGGCCAGTTGCTGGCGCGCGTGTACGCGACCTTCTCGAACCTGCAGGGCGCCAACACCAACGATACGCTGGACGCGGTCGACCGCGAGATGTCGCCCAAGCTGGCGGCCCATTCCGACGCCATCCATCTGAATCCGAAGCTGTTCGCGCGCGTCAAGGCGCTGCACGACAAGCGCGACACGCTGGGCCTGGACGCCGAGTCGGTCCATCTGCTCGAGCGCTACTACAAGGAATTCGTGCGCGCCGGCGCCAACCTGTCGCAAGCCGACCAGGCCAAGCTGAAGAAATTCAATGGCGAGATCGCCTCGTTGCAATCCGACTTCCAGCAGCGCGTACTGAAAGGCGCGAACGCCGCGGCCCTGATCGTGGACACCCGCGCCGAACTGGCGGGCATGAGCGACGCCGAGATCAACACCGCCGCCGACGAAGCGGCGAAGCGCGGTCAAAAAGGCAAGTTCGCGATCCCGATCGTGAACACCTCGAGCCAGCCGGCGCTGTCGGTGCTCACCAACCGCGCCACCCGCGAGCGCCTGATGAAGGCGTCGCTGGAGCGCGGCACCCATGGCGGCCAGTTCGACACCACCAGGCAGGTGCTGCGCCTGGCCAAGCTGCGCGCCGAGCGCGCCGTGCTGCTGGGTTACCCGAACTTCGCGGCCTATTCGCAGGAACTGGAAACCGCGCGCAACCCGGCCGCCGTCAACAAGCTGCTGGGCGACCTGGCCGCGCCTGCCGTGAACAACGCCAAGAAGGAAGCGGCCGAGATCCAGAAGGTCATCGACAAGGAAGGCGGAAAATTCCAGGTCGCCTCCTGGGACTGGCCGATGTACCAGGACAAGGTGCGCGCCGCGACGTTCAACTTCGACGAGAGCCAGCTGCGTCCTTACTTCGAACTGAACCGCGTGCTGGTCGACGGCGTGTTCTTCGCCGCCACCCGCGAATTCGGCATCACCTTCAAGCAGCGCAAGGATCTTCCGGTGTACAACCCGGACGTGACCGTGTACGACATCTTCGACGTCGACGGCAAGCCGCTGGCGATCTTCATCTTCGATCCTTATGCACGCGGCAACAAGCAGGGCGGGGCCTGGATGAACGAATACGTCTCGCAGTCGCACCTGCTGGGCCACAAGCCGGTGATCGGCAACCACCTGAACATCCCCAAGCCGCCCGCGGGCGAGCCGACCCTGCTGACCTACGATGAAGTGGTCACCACTTTCCACGAGTTCGGCCACGCGCTGCACGGCATGTTCTCGGACGTGAAGTATCCGAAGTTCTCGGGCACCAGCGTGCCGCGCGACTTCGTCGAGTATCCGTCGCAGGTCAACGAGATGTGGGTGACCTATCCGGAAGTGCTGGCCAACTACGCCAAACACCACGAGACCGGCGCGCCGATGCCGAAGGACCTGCTGGACAAGGTGGTCGCTTCCAAGAAGTTCGCGCAAGGCTACCGCACCACCGAATACCTGGCCGCGGCGCTGCTCGACCAGCGCTGGCACCAGCTGACGCCAAGCCAGGTGCCGGGCGACGTGCTGTCGTTCGAAGCCAAGGCGCTGCAGGACGCCGGCGTGGCCTATCCGCCGGTGCCGCCACGCTATCGCACCGGTTACTTCTCGCACTCGATGGGCGGCGGCTATTCGGCCGGCTACTACGCCTACCTGTGGAGCGAACGCCTGGACGCCGAGACCGTCAAGTGGTTCGGCGAAAACGGCGGCCTGTCGCGCAAGAACGGCGACCACTTCCGCAAGACCCTGCTGTCGCGCGGCGGTACCGCCGAAGCGATGGACCTGTTCCGCAACTTCCGCGGCCGCGATCCGGAAATCGGACCGCTGCTCGAGCGCCGCGGCCTGGTCGAGACCAAGCCCGCAGCAAACTGATCACATGCCGCCCCCTGTGCCGTCACGAGCGGCGCAGGGGACGGCATATTGTTGTCAGCACTTCTTTCCCTACAACGTACAAGAGACTCCATGAATCGTCCACAACTGCTGCTGATCGCAGCCAGCGTCGCAATGGCCACCTTCTCCTTCGCCCAACCGGCCGAGGCAGCCCTGGCGGCATCGAACCCGTTCGCCAAGCCAAGCACCCTGCAATACGGCTATCCGGCCTTCGACAAGATCAAGAACGAGCACTTCGCACCGGCGTTTGCCGAAGGCATGCGCCAGCAAGCGGCCGAGGTCGCGAATATCGCCGACAACAAGGCCGCGCCGACATTCGACAACACGATCGTGGCAATGGAACGTTCGGGCGAACTCCTGACGCGCGTGCGCTCGGTGTTCTACACCCTGACCGGTTCGTATACCAACGACACCCTGCAGGCGCTGGACAAGGAACTGGCGCCGAAATTCGCCGCCCACGGCGATGCGATCCGCCTGAATCCGAAGCTGTTCGCGCGCATCAAGACGCTGCACGACAAGCGCGACTCGCTGAAGCTGGACGCGGAGTCGAAGTTCCTGCTCGAGCGCTACTACAAGGACTTCGTGCGCTCGGGCGCCAACCTGTCGGACGCCGACAAGGCCAAGCTGAAGGGCTATAACGCCCAGCTGGCGGCCCTGCAGACCCAGTTCAGCCAGAATGTGCTGAAGGAAGTGAACGCCTCGGCCTTCGTGGTCGACACCCGCGAAGAGCTGGCCGGCCTGCCCGAGAAGGCGATCGAAGCCGCCGCCAACGAAGCGAAAAAGCGCGGCCTGGACGGCAAGTTCGTGATCCCGGTAGTGAACACCACCCAGCAGGCGCCGCTGGCCGTGCTGACCAACCGTAACGTGCGCGAAAAGCTGCTGACCACCTCGATGATCCGCGGCAGCCGCGGCGGCGAATTCGACAACCGCAACGTCGTGCTGCAGCTGGCCAAGCTGCGCGCCGAACGCGCCGAGCTGCTGGGCTACGAAAACTACGCGGCCTATTCGCTCGAAGACCAGACCGCGAAAAACACCGCCTCGGTCAACAAGCTGCTGGGCGACCTGACCGCGCCGGCCGTGCGCAACGCCAAGAAGGAAGCCGCCGAGATCCAGCAGGTAATCGACGCCGAGAAGGGTGGCTTCCAGCTGGCCGCCCAGGACTGGAGCATGTACAGCGACAAGGTGCGCGCCGCCAAGTACGCGTTCGACGCCAACCAGCTCAAGCCATATTTCGAACTGAACAACGTGCTGGAGAAGGGCGCCTTCTTCGCCGCCACCCAGCTGTGGGGCATCACCTTCAAGCAGCGCACCGACCTGCCGACCTATGACGCCGACGTGCGCGTGTACGACGTGTTCGAGGAAAACGGCGAGCACCTGGCGATCTTCGTGATCGACCCGTATGCGCGTTCGAACAAGCGCGGCGGCGCCTGGATGAGCTCCCTGGTCGAACAGAGCTTCCTGCTCAACCAGAAGCCGGTCATCACCAACAACCTGAACCTGACCAAGCCTGCCGCCGGCGAACCGACCCTCTTGACCTGGGACGAAGTACGCACCACCTTCCACGAACTGGGCCACGCCACCCACGGCTGGTTCTCGAAGGTGAAGTACCCGCGCTTCTCGGGCACCAGCGTGCCGCGCGACTACGTCGAGCTGCCATCGCAGGTCTACGAGATGTGGATGGCCTGGCCTGAAGTCATGGCCAACTACGCCAAGCACTACCAGACCGGCGAGCCGATGCCGAAGGAACTGCTGGACAAGCTGCGCGCCGCCCAGCGCTTCAACGAAGGCTACCGCACCACCGAGTACCTGGCGGCCGCGGTGCTGGACCAGAAATGGCACCAGCTGGGTTCGAAAGCCATCCCGACCGACGTGATCGCGTTCGAGAAGCAGGCGTTGAAGGATGCGGGCCTGGACTTCGCGCCGGTGCCGCCACGCTACCGCAGCACCTACTTCTCGCACGCCATGGGCGGCGGCTACTCGGCCGGCTACTACAGCTACCTGTGGGCCGAACGCCTGGACGCCGATGCCGGCGAATGGTTCAAGGAAAACGGCGGCCTGCTGCGCAAGAACGGCGACGTCTTCCGCGAGAAAGTGCTGTCGAAGGGCGGCACCATGGACGCGGTCGAGATGTACCGCGCGTTCCGTGGCCGCGACCCGGTCATCGAACCGCTGCTGGAACGCCGTGGCCTGAACTGATCGACCCGAAAGAGCCGGCCCGCGCGCCGGTTCTTTTTCTTATTTTCACAACGAGACAACCATGAAACGTACCCATTTCCTGCTGGCCGCCGCCGTGAGCGCGGCAGTCCTGAACATCGCCCACGCCGCGCCGGCCGCGCAGGCCACGGCACCGGTCGCCGCCTCGGCCAGGTTCGACGCATCGAACCCGTTCGCGAAAGAGAGCACGCTGCCGTTCAACTACCCGGCCTGGGACAAGATCCGCAACGAGCACTTCGCGCCGGCCTATATGGAAGGCATGCGCCAGCACGCACTTGAAATCGACAAGATCGCCAACAACAAGGCCGCGCCGACGTTCGAGAACACCATCGTCGCGATGGAGCGCTCGGGCCGCATGCTGTCGCGCGTGAGCACCGCCTTCGGCACCCTGTCGGGTTCCTACACCAACGACACCCTGATCGCCCTGGGCCGCGAGATGGCGCCGAAGCTGTCGCAGCACAGCGACGCGATCCGCCTGAACGGCAAGCTGTACCAGCGCATCAAGACCCTGTACGACAAGCGCGACAGCCTCAAGCTCGACGCCGAATCGGCCTACCTGCTGGACCGCTACAACAACGACTTCGAACGCGCCGGCGCCAAGCTGTCGGATGCGGATAAAGAGAAGCTGAAGGATTACAACAGCAAGCTGGCCGCCCTGCAGACCCAGTTCGCCCAGAACACGCTGAAGGAAGCCAACGCCTCGGCGCTGGTAGTCGACACCCGCGCCGAGCTGGCCGGCATGAGCGACAAGGCGATCGACGCCGCGGCAAGCGAAGCCAAGAAGCGCGGCCTGGACGGCAAGTTCGTGATCCCCGTGGTGAACACCACCCAGCAAGCGGCCCTGTCGGTGCTGACCAACCGCGACACCCGCGCCAAGCTGCTGTCGGCCTCGATGGCGCGCGGCAGCCGCGGCGGCGAGTTCGACACCCGCCAAATCGTGCTCTCGATCGCCAAGCTGCGCGCCGAGCGCGCGGTGCTGCTGGGCTACCCGAACCACGCCGCCTACAACCTGGAAGAGCAGACCGCGAAGACCACCGACGCCGTCAACAGCCTGCTGGCGGAACTGGCCACGCCGGCCGTCAACAACGCGAAGAAAGAAGCGGCCGACATCCAGAAGGTGATCGATGCCGAGAAAGGTGGCTTCAAGGCCGCCGCCCACGACTGGGCCTTCTACAGCGACAAGGTGCGCGCCCAGCGCTACGCCTTCGACGCCGGCCAGCTGCGTCCTTACTTCGAGATCAACCGGGTGCTGGTAGATGGCGTGTTCTTCGCCGCCAACAAGGAATTCGGCCTGACCTTCAAGGAGCGCAAGGACCTGCCGGGCTACAACGAAGACGTGCGCATGTTCGACGTGTTCGACGCCGACGGCAAGCAGCTGGCGATCTTCACCTTCGACCCGTATGCGCGCTCGAACAAGCGCGGCGGCGCCTGGGCCAACGCCTGGGTCCCGCAATCGAAGCTGCTGGGCACCAAGCCGGTCATCGCCAACAACCTGAACGTGGCCAAGCCGGCCGCCGGCGAACCGACCCTCTTGACCTACGACGAAGTGCGCACCACCTTCCACGAGTTCGGCCACGCGCTGCACGGCATGTTCTCGGATGTGCAGTACCCGCGCTTCTCGGGTTCGCGCGTGCCGCGCGACTACGTCGAGTTCCCGTCGCAGGTAAACGAGATGTGGATGGCCTGGCCTGAGGTGCTGGCCAACTACGCCAAGCACTACCAGACCGGCGAGCCGATGCCGAAGGAACTGCTCGACAAGGTGCAGGCGTCGTCGCAGTTCAACGAAGGCTTCCGCACCACCGAGTACCTGGCCGCGGCGCTGCTGGACCAGGCCTGGCACCAGCTGGCGCCGAACCAGATCCCGCAAGACGTGCTGGCTTTCGAGGCTGAAGCGCTCAAGAAGGCCGGCGTCGACTTCGCCCTGGTGCCGCCGCGCTACCGCAGCACCTACTTCTCGCACACCTTCTCGGGCGGCTACTCGGCCGGCTACTACGGCTACCTGTGGGCCGAGAAGCTGGACGCCGACACCGTCGAGTGGTTCAAGGCCAACGGCGGCCTGACCCGCAAGAACGGCGACCACTTCCGCAAGACCCTGCTGTCGCGCGGCGGCACGCTCGATGCGATGCAGATGTACCGCAATTTCCGCGGCAAGGATGCGGATATCAAGCCGTTGCTGGAGCGTCGTGGTCTGACCGGCCAGTGATGGAGTTCGCGCCGGTCATGGTGACGTGACCGGCGTGGTGGTTCGTCGAGAAGCTTGGGCTCCCGCCTCCGCGGGAGCCCAAGTGCATTGCAGGCCGCCGGCACCTACAGCCGTGTTCCTGCTCCCGCCCCCCGTGGCTTACAATGAAATCGAGCCAATACCGGAGAACACGATGCAACCCGAACACGATGCCGACCTGAAGGCACGCCTGAAAGCCCTGCACCGCGAGCTGCAAGAGACGGGCGAGACTGATGTCGAACTGGAAACCCTGCTGCGCCAGCTCGATGGCGACATCGAGAAAGTGCTCGAGCGCCGCGCCGAGCAGCAGCTCGACGCCAATACCTACGGCCTGGGTTCGCGCACCCAGGAACTGGCGGCACGCTTCGCCGCCCGCCACCCGCGCGTCGAGTCAGGCCTGCGCGAACTGGGGCAAATCCTCTCCAATATGGGCATCTAGCGTAGGCATCCACGCCACAAGTCGTTGATTTTAAGCCATTTTTCGGGCGGCTTCGGTGCCCCAAAAATGGTTTTCCGGTACAATGCCGGCCAATGAACTCCCCAGCCAATCTCTTTGCGACGGTCGCCAAGCGCTCCAGCCGCGCCGCCGCCGCACCTTTTCTCCCGATGTCCCGCGCCGAAATGGACAAGTTGGGCTGGGATTCGTGCGACATCATCCTGGTTACCGGTGACGCCTACATCGACCACCCGAGCTTCGGCATGGCCCTGGTCGGCCGCCTGCTCGAGGCGCAAGGCTACCGCGTCGGCATCATCAGCCAGCCCGACTGGACTTCGGTCGAGCCGTTCCGCGCACTGGGTAAACCCAATCTGTACTGGGGCATCACTGCCGGCAACATGGACTCGATGGTCAACCGCTACACGGCCGACCGCAAGATCCGTTCCGACGACGCCTACACCCCGAACGCCGAGCCGAACAAGCGCCCCGACCGCGCCGTGACCGTGTATTGCCAGCGCGCCCGCGAAGCCTTCCCCGGCGTGCCGGTGATCGCCGGCAGCATCGAAGCCTCGCTGCGCCGCATCGCCCACTACGATTACTGGTCCGATAAAGTGCGCCGCTCGGTGCTGTTCGAATCCAAGGCCGACCTGCTCATCTTCGGCAATGCCGAACGCGCGCTGGTCGACGTCACGCGCCGCATCGCGGCCGGCGAAAACATCAGGAACATCCGCGACCTGCGCGGCACCGCCTTCCTGGTGCCGCAGGGTTGGCTGCCGGACGAAGAATGGAGCGTGCACAATTCCACCCGCGTGGACGTGCCGGGCCGCATCGACAAGCAGCCGAACCCCTACGCGATGGCGCTCGAAGACCCGAAAGCCTGCGCGCTGGACAACGCCGCGCCGGAGCCGGAAGTAAAACCGGTGGTGATCATGACGCGCGAGCAGCGCCAGGCCGCGGCGCGCGAAAAGGCCGCCAAGACCGTGGTGCGCCTGCCTTCCTTCGAGACCGTCAGCGAAGACCCGGTGATGTATGCGCACGCGTCGCGCGTGTTCCACCTCGAATCGAACCCGGGCAATGCCCGTGCGCTGGTGCAGGCCCATGGCGACCGTGACGTCTGGCTGAATCCGCCGCCGTTGCCGCTGGCGATGGACGAGATGGACAACGTGTACGACCTGGCCTATGCCCGCGCGCCGCACCCGAGCTATGGCAAGGCCCATATCCCGGCCTGGGAAATGATCCGCTATTCGGTCAACATCATGCGCGGCTGCTTCGGCGGCTGCACCTTCTGCTCGATCACCGAGCACGAAGGCCGCATCATCCAGAGCCGCTCGGAGCCGTCGATCCTGCGCGAGATCGAGCTGATCCGCGACACGACCAAGAACTTTGCCGGCACCATCACCGACCTGGGCGGCCCGACGGCGAATATGTACCGCCTGGCCTGCAAGGACAAGAAAATCGAGGAAAGCTGCCGCCGCCTGTCGTGCGTGTATCCGACCATCTGCAGCAACCTGGGCACCGACCACGGCAAGCTGATTTCGCTGTACCGCAAGGCGCGCGCGATCCCCGGCATCAAGAAGATCCTGATCGGTTCCGGCCTGCGCTACGACCTGGCGGTGCGCTCGCCCGAGTACGTCAAGGAACTGGTGACCCACCACGTGGGCGGCCTGCTCAAGATCGCGCCCGAACATACCGAAGCCGGCACCTTGTCGAAGATGATGAAGCCGGGCATCGGCGCCTATGACGAGTTCAAGCGCCTGTTCGACAAGTATTCGCTCGAAGCGGGCAAGAAGCAGTACCTGATCCCGTACTTCATCGCGGCCCATCCCGGCTCGACCGACGAGGACATGCTGAACCTGGCGCTGTGGCTCAAGAAGAACAACTTCAAGCTCGACCAGGTGCAGACCTTCACGCCGACGCCGATGGCGATGGCGACGACCATGTACCACTCGCGCAAGAACCCGCTGGCCAAGGTGACCGAGGATTCGGAAGTCGTCGAGACCGCCAAGAGCGGCAAGACGCGCAAGCTGCACAAGGCTTTCCTGCGCTACTACGATCCGGAGAACTGGCCGATCCTGCGCGAAGGGCTCAAGCGCATGGGACGTTCTGACCTGATCGGCAATGGCGAGCGGCATTTGATTCCGCCGCCGGGCGGCGAGTTGCCGGGTGCGCCGCGCGAAGAGCGTCGTCCTGTCGGCGCGCCGCCGAAAGGCCGCGTGGTCGAGGTGGCGCCCAAGCGCGCCGCGGGTGCTGGCCAGCGTAGCGAGCGCCGCAACGACCGCGCATCGGCGGGCACGCCATTCATGGCGCCGCCTTCCAAGGTCAAGCCGTCGATCCTGTCGACCATCAAGTCCAAGCCGAAGACCGTCAGGAAGTAATCACTCCTTGGACGTCGCGCCCAGCGTCGCGTTGGGCGTCGGCGCCCCGCGCCTTTCGCGCGCGATATCCAGGTCGACGCTGGCCTGCCTGGTCCGCAGGGCGCGCGCATACCGGTGCCGCGCCCGCAGCCGCGGATTGGTCACCAGCGTGCCCAGTGTCTCGCCGATCACCATCACCACCCCCAGCAGAGGCAGCACCAGCATCAGCCCCACCACGCCCGCCAGCATGCCGCCGATGAAGATCATCAGCACCGTCACCAGCGGGTGGATGTGCAGGCTGCGCCCCAGGGTCAACGGCATGAACAGGAAATCGTCCAGCAGGCGCACCAGGACGAATACCCCGATCGCCCCATAGGCCATCAGCGGATTGCCCGGTGCATCGGTCGACGCCACGATCACCACCAGCACGCAGCCGGCAATCGAGCCGACGAACGGCACCCAGGCCAGCACGGCCGAAATCAGACCCAGTAACAATGGCGACGATACGCCGATCACCCACAGACCCAGCGCCAGCACCAGCGTGTCGAGCACGGTCAGTTTCAACAATCCCTCGAAGTAGCGCCGTGCGGTCTGGTCGACTTCGTGCAGCAGGTAGAGCGCGCGTTCGAAGTACGCGTTCGGCACCGCGCGCGCCAGGAACTTCTTGAAGCGCACGCCGTCGCGCAGCAGGAAGAAGGTGAGGAAGGGCGCCAGCAGCAGCGACGGCACCCAGGTCACGACGCCGACCACGATGTCGCCCAGGTGGTTCTGGGCGAAGTCGTTGGTATAGGTGGTGAAGGCCATGTCGACGATCGAGGTCAGCCGCATCTCGGCCAGGATCGGGAAACGCGCCTCGAGCATGGCCAGCGAGTTGCGGACAAAAGCCAGGCCGCCGTCCAGGTACAGGCCAATGGTCGCTTCCCAGGAGTCTTCTTCGGGGCCGTTGCTCCAGCTCATGGTTACCGCCAGTACCAGCGCGGCCAGCGCAAGGAACAGCGTGCAGACCCAGGTAGTGGCCGCATTGCGGCTGAAGCCGGCGCGCACCATGCGCTGCGTCGGGCCCAGCAGGATGTAGTACAACACGGTGCCGAAGATAAAGGGAAGGAACAACCACAGCAGTTCCTTGACGACCAGCAACAGCAGGCAGGTGGCGCCGACGATGCCGGTCCAGACCACCGGGCCGGCACGCTCGGGGCCGTTGGCAATGCCTGACACTGGACTCATAGCGCTTCCAGCTGCGGCCGCCCCGTACCCATCCATTCGCGCAGGCGCAGGCCGATGTGGCGCGCCAGCGCCAGCGAGATCTTGTAGCCGAGGACGGCGTCGGTTTCCATCAGGCCCAGGAAGTCGGCGCGGAAGAACACCGCCACCTCGCACGGCTCGAGCGCGCGCGCCTGGGCGTTGCGGGGTGAGTTGTCGAGCAGGGCCAGGTCGCCGAAGAAGCCGCCCGGCTCGAGCTCGGCCACCACCTGGGTCATGCCCTCGTGCAGGCGGCTGATGCGCATCCGGCCGTTCATCAGCAGATAGAGCGCCTGGCCTTCCTCGCCCTCGTCGAAAACGATCTCGTCCTTCAGGTAGCGACGCTCGTGCAATAAGCCGTCGACAATCTTCAGCTCCAGCGGCGTCAGTGCACTGAACAGCGATGAACTCTTCAGCCGGTGCAGTCGCGGCGACATCCGAGGGGGCTTCAGGAAACGAAAAATCACGTGGTGCTCCGGCGTGGTGCGATATGTTGTCTGTTTGATTATCTCCGATCGGATGCTGCTACGCATCAAAAAGCTGCACCCGTGCACAACACTGTGGTGAGTTGTCCATAGGATTCCAAACGTGCGCGCCATATCGATCGAAAGCGTGTAACATAAATTCCTTGCGGCAACAGTAGTTGCACGATTTATATGTGCCATGAGAGCCCTCGGGCCTGGCTCGGCCAACGTTCCGAAGAGGACAGGCGTGATCGATACACAGACTTTTCTTCTTGCGCTCGGGATCGGTAACGTCGGCTTTGCGATCCTGATGGCGGGATATACCCACGGCGCGGCCCGCAATCCAGGCTTGCAACTGTGGATGTGGGCACGCCTGGGCATGGGCCTGAGCCAGTTGATCGGCTGGGCCCGCCCGATGCTGGGCCTGCCGTTCCTGGGCGGCCTCGAGGGCATCGGCTGGATCCTCGCGGTGTCGCTCGAGATGGCGGCCTATTGCGTCTTCTTCGGCTTCACACGCTGGGGCCGGGTGCTGTTGCCGATCACCGTGCTGTCGTCCGCGGTGGTGATCGCGGCCGGCAGCCACGGCGCCAGCCATGCCGAGCTGAGCGCGCTGGTGGCCGGCGTGGTGGCGCTGTTCGCCGCCGCCATGGCCTGGGTGCTGCTGCGCCGGCGCCATGCGTCCCTGCTGCAGCGGATCATCGGCATCAATGACGCGCTGTTCGCCTTCGCGGCATCGCTGTGGGCCGGCTCGATCCTGCTGGGCAAGGGACCGTTCGACCACGTGCTGGCGCGCGAGGCCGCCTACCTGGCCGGCTACCTGCTCATGATCGTCAACGGCTTCGGCTTCATGTTGCTGTGCAAGCAGAAGGACGACGCACGCATGGCGCGACTGGCCTCGACCGATTGCCTGACCGGCCTGCCCAACCGCCATGCCTTCCTGGAACGCGCCGAGCGCGCGCGCCTGGCCGCCCAGCGCCATCGCCAATGCGTCGCGCTGATGATGATCGACATCGACCACTTCAAGCAGATCAACGACCGCTGGGGCCATGCCAGCGGCGACGACGCGCTCAAGGTGTTTGCCCGCACCGCGCGCGACGTGATGCGCGAGCACGAGACCATCGGCCGCCTGGGCGGAGAGGAATTCGCCATGATGCTGCCTGGGGCCGACCTCGACGCTGCGGTGCAGGCGGCCCAGCGCCTGCGCCTGGCGGTGCGCGCGGCCACCGTGATCACCAGCGGGCCGAGCTACACGATGACGGTGAGTATCGGCGTGGTGGTGCTCGATCCGAACGAAGACCTGAGCGCGGCGCTGGCGCGCGCCGACCATGCCTTGTATGCGGCCAAGCGTGCGGGGAGGGATCGGGTGGAACTAGGGGACCCGGTGCGGCGCCGTGCGTGAACGAACATCACGCGACAAAAACGGTGGCGGAAAAAGAAAAAGGGTCCGACGAATCGGACCCTTTTTCCTTGATGCTGGCGGAGCGGACGGGGCTCGAACCCGCGACCCCCGGCGTGACAGGCCGGTATTCTAACCAACTGAACTACCGCTCCGTTTACTCTGATCGTACCTTCGATCAACCATCGAGATGTTTGGTGGGCGCTGAGAGGCTCGAACTCCCGACCTAATCCTTGTAAGGGATCCGCTCTACCAACTGAGCTAAGCGCCCATCTCGGTGGTTTGTCGTCTGACGCTTGTCATTGCGTCCGAAGAGGCCCGAATTATAGAGGCTGGGTTTCAAGGTCTGCAAGGGTTTTTCGAAAAAAATTCGAAAACCTTTTTTAGCCCCCGGCAGGAAGGCCGGAAAGCAGAGTCCGAACTGGCCCATATGCATGTGTTGTAATCAAGGCGCACCAAGGATATTTACTTGCCGTTGTACATACAGATCACGGACAATACCGCCTTTGACAAGTCGGCAATCTTAAAACATCGCAAAGATGCGCGCCTCAGATGCGCGTTGCCGAGGGCGGGCCATATCCGCTCGCGCACCCGGCGGGGGTAGCGTCCATAAGAAGAGGAACGGGGACATCGGTTCTTTTTTTAATCACCAGGAAAACATTCCATGACCAAGATGTCCAAGATGCACAAGCGCGTTACCCGCGCGCATGGCGCAATGCTGGCGCTTTCCGCCTGCGCCGCGCTGCCGATCGCACCGGCGCTGGCCCAGACGAGCGAGCCCGAATCCCTTCAACTGCAATCCGTGACCGTGACGGCCCAGCGCCGCACCGAGAACATCCGCGACGTGCCGGTTTCCGTCACCGCCCTGAAAGGGGATAAACTCGATGTGCTGGTATCCGGCGGCGAAGACATCCGCCTGCTGGCCGGCAAGGTGCCGAGCCTGAACGTCGAGTCGTCGAACGGCCGCACCTTCCCGCGCTTCTATATCCGCGGCTACGGCAACACCGACTTCAACACCTTCGCCTCGCAGCCGGTCTCGCTCGTGTATGACGATATCGTGCAAGAGAACCCGATCCTGAAGGGCTTTCCGATCTTCGACCTGGCCAGCGTCGAAGTGCTGCGCGGCCCGCAGGGCACCCTGTTCGGCCGCAACACCCCGGCCGGCGTCGTGAAATTCGAATCCGAAAAGCCCAACCTGAAGAAGGTCGAGGGCTACTACAACCTGTCGGCCGCCTCGCACTACACGATGAACGCCGAAGGCGCCGTCAACGTGCCGCTGTCGACCAATGTGGCGATGCGCGTGTCGGCCGTCGGCCAGCACCGCGACGACTACATCGACAACTACAGCGACACCGCGATGACCAACAAGCGCGGTGAGCTCGACGGCTACAACGAACACGCCGAACGCGTCCAGTTCTTGTACAGCAAGGACGGCTTCAGCGGCCTGCTGGGCTTCCACCAGCGCCAGACCAACGGCAGCGCACGCCTGTTCCGCGCCAACCTGATCAAGAAAGGCAGCAATACCTTCGCCGACGGCACCGACCTCGACAAGATCGTCACCAACGCGCAGAACTTCCAGAGCCTCAAGACCAACGGCATCAACCTGCGCCTGCAGTGGGACCTGGGCAACTACACGTTGCACTCGATCACCGGCTATGAGCACATCATCGATTACTCGAGCCGCGGCGACATCGACGGCGGCACCCCGGCCGGTCCGGGCGTCATCCCGTTCCAGGTCGAAACCAACGGCTATATCGAGAACCTGGACCAGTACACGCAAGAATTCCGCCTCGAGTCGGCCTACACCGGCCCGTTCAACTGGCAGACCGGCCTGTACTTCTTCGATGAAGACGTGACGGGCGGCAGCGACAACTTCAACAGCACCACCTACGCGCGCACCTCGCGCCTGCGTTCGACCCAGAAGAACGAGGCCTGGGCCGCGTTCGCATCGGCGAGCTACGACCTGACCCCCGACTGGACCATCCGCGGCGGCCTGCGCTACACCAAGGACGAGAAGGAATTCCGCACCATCGAGGCGACCAACGTCGTCCAGATCGGGCCGTCGTCGGTGGAACAGAGCAAGGACAAGATCAGCTGGGACGTGTCGGCCACCTACAAGGTGACCCCGACCGTGAACGTCTACGGCCGCGCCGCCACCGGCTTCCGTGCGCCGAGCATCGCCGCCGCCTCGGCCGAAGTGCCGATCACCGTGGCCGATGCCGAGACCATCAAGTCGGTCGAGCTGGGGGTGAAGGCCGACCTGTTCGACCGCCGCGCCCGCACGTCGTTCTCGATCTACGACTACACGATCGAAGACCAGCAGCTGACCGTGGTCGGTGGTAACTCGAACGTCAACCGCCTGATCAATGCCGACAAGACCAAGGGCAAGGGCGCCGAGTTCGATTTCGAAGCGGCCGTCAGCACCGCCCTGCGCGTGAGTGCCGGCGCCAGCTACAACTACACGCAGATCCGCGACGCCAGCCTGTCGGTGAACAAGTGCGCACAGTGCACCATCACCAATCCGCTGAACGCCGCCGGCCGCGTGATCATCGACGGCAACCCGCTGCCGCAAGCGCCGCGCTGGACCTTCAACGCGACTGCCCGCTATGGCGTGCCGTTCCGTGATGGCGAGCTGTACGTCTTCACCGACTGGTCGTACCGCAGCAAGATCAACTTCTTCCTGTACGAGGCCACCGAGTTCACCGGTGCGCCCCTGACCGAAGGCGGCGTGCGCGTCGGCTATATCTTCGCTGATGGGAAGTACGAAGTCGCCGCGTTCGGCCGCAACATCCTCGACCAGCGCCGCATCACCGGCGCCATCGACTTCAACAACCTGACCGGCTTCACTAATGAGCCGCGCCAGTGGGGTATGCAGTTCAAAGGCAATTTCTGATCGTTTAGAGCGCCTGCTCATCGAGCAAGAGGCCGCGCATTGCGCGGCCTTTTTTTGGTGCGCCCAGCATGGGCGCACTCTTGTGGGTGAAAGTCCCGCCGCGAGCTGACCACAGTGAGCGAAGTGAAGCGCAACTGCGGAAGGGTGACCGACCGTGGGGAGCCATTGCATGCAATGGCGCACGGATCGAAACTGCGAGCCGATGAACAAGAATCGGATACAAGGCGCTGCCGAGCAGGGCGAGCGGGCCAATAACCGCGAAGCCCTTGTGGTCAAGGCGAAGTGGCGTAGATCCGGCGGTTGTGCAGGGAAGGAGTGCGTTCTTACTTGGGGAGATCTCGCCTCGCGCCTGAAAGGGCGACGGAGAAAAAAAAACCGGAGCGAGAAGTCAGCAGAGGCCGTAGTAGCCGCAGTATGGGCGAAGGGCCGAACGAGTAGGAGTATCTGACACCTTGTCGATGAATCGTGTACGGCATCAGATGTCCGCACAAGCGGAGCGGGTCGTGGTAAGGCGGGGTGAAGCCTCGTCCAAAGCGTCCAGTGGTGAAACACGATTCCCACGACAAGAGATGGAAGATGCGGGGCGAGACTTGCTCACGCAAGCGCTCGCGAGGGAGAACATGCAACGCGCGTGGAAACGCGTGAAGGCGAACAAGGGAGCCGCAGGCGTCGATGGTCTGGACATTGCCCAGACCGGACAGCACCTGAAGCACGCTTGGCCGACCATTCAGCAACAACTGATGGAAGGCACGTATCGGCCTTTGCCGGTACGGCGCGTCGGCATTCCGAAGCCGGACGGAAGCGAGCGTGAACTGGGGATACCCACCGTGACGGACCGTTTGATTCAGCAAGCACTATTGCAGGTGCTGCAACCGCTGATCGATCCCACTTTCAGTGAGCACAGCCATGGGTTCCGGCCCGGTCGTCGTGCGCGTGACGCTGTGCTCGCGGCACAGCAGTACGTGCAGGACGGTTACCGCACTGTGGTTGATGTCGATCTGTCGAAGTTCTTTGATCGAGTCAACCACGACATCCTGATCGACCGTGTGAGTAAACGTGTGCACGATGCCGGAGTGATTCGGCTGATACGCGCCTACCTGAACGCAGGAATCATGGATGGCGGTGTGGTGGTCGAGCGCGCCGAGGGAACGCCGCAAGGTGGTCCGCTCTCGCCGCTGCTGGCCAATGTGCCACTCGATGAGGTGGATCGAGAACTGGAGCGACGGGGGCACCGTTTCGCTCGCTATGCTGATGACTGCAACGTATACGTTCGTAGTCGTAAGGCTGGCGAGCGGGTGATGGCCCTGCTCAGGCGTCAGTATGACAAGCTGCACTTGAAGATCAACGAATCGAAAAGTGCGGTAAGCAGTGCGTTTGGCCGCAAGTTCCTGGGTTATGCCTTCTGGGCAGCACCGAAATGCGAGGTTAAGCGGGCAGTGTCAAAACCTGCGCTTGTAGCGTTCCGGCAAAAGATCAGGCAACTCACTCGCCGGTCTGGAGGGCGCAGCATTAGTGAGGTAATTGAACGGCTACGTCCCTATGTACTGGGATGGAAGGGCTACTTCGGATTGGCGCAAACTCCAAGAATCCTGCGAGAGCTGGACGAATGGATGCGCCACCGGATGCGTGCAATCCACTTACGGCAATGGAAGCGGGGCACGACGATCTACCGGGAGCTGCTGAAACTAGGTGCGAAACCGAAGGTGGCGGTATTGGTGGCAGCGAACAGCCGCCGCTGGTGGCGCAACAGCCGATATGCACTGAACAACGGACTGACGATTGCCTACTTTGACCGACTTGGCATGCCTCGTCTCACTTAACCTCAACTACTCGAACCGCCCGGTGCGGGACCCGCATGCCGGGTGGTGTGGGAGGGGACCGGCCAGCTATCTGGCCGCCCCTATCCCGATTCCCGAATGTCGGCGACATGCATGCAGCCGCACCGGCAGGTGCGCTTCGTATTCGAACTACGGCAACGTGGTCGACGTGGCGGCGCTGATGCTGGCGCTGAACACGAACCTGACCCCCCGACGATATCGAAGCGAAGCTCAAGTCGACGACGCGCGCCCTCCCGGCTAGCTGCTCGGGCGGCGCCGGCATCGTGGACGCCGCCGCCGCCACGACCCTGGCCGAGAGCGAGGCGAACAACACCCTCGCCACCGCCGATGTGGTCGGCGCGGGCAACGCCACGGTGACCGGCATTACAGCGGTGGTACTGGCGCGACCAACGGCAAGTACACGGTGAATCTCGGCTGGTAAGAAGCGTCGTCTCGGATGTAGAGCAGTCTCGCACGTCGTCCCCGCAGGCGGGAACCAATGTCGCCAGCGTCTCGATAGCGCTGCAGCCACTGGGTCCCTGTCTTCGCGACGGACGCGTTTTCATCCGGGCGGATGGCGGTCGACGCAAGGCGTTTCTGCCGCCGGCGCCGGCCTGGTGCGCCGGCGGCTTGCGCCAAACGGCATTTCGAACGATACTGTATGCAATTACAGTGTTCGACCCCAGACGGTAATCAAGCCATGGGGCGGCCTCGCCAGCGTGAACGCCCCAGCCCGAAAAATCATCCACTGCGATTGCGATTGCTTCTATGCGTCGGTCGAGATGCGCGACGATCCGTCGCTGCGCGGCCGTCCGCTGGCGGTCGGCGGCCGGCCCGACCAGCGCGGCGTGGTCGCGACCTGCAACTACGAGGCGCGCCGCTACGGCATCCATTCGGCGATGGCCACCGCCACCGCCATCAAGTTGTGTCCTGACCTCTTGGTCATTCCGCCGGCGATGGAGAAGTACCGCATCGCCTCGCGCCAGATCATGGACATCTACCAGGACTACACCGAGATCGTCGAGCCGCTCTCGCTCGACGAGGCCTACCTGGACGTCACCGATTCCCCGCACTGCAAGGGCAGCGCGACCCTGATCGCGCAAGAGATCCGGCGCCGCATTTTCGAGACCGTCGGCATCACTGCCTCGGCCGGCGTGGCGCCGAACAAGTTCGTGGCCAAGATCGCCAGCGACTGGAACAAGCCGGATGGCCTGTTCCTGGTGCGGCCCGACGAAGTCGACGCCTTTGTCGCGGCGCTGCCGGTCAAGAAGCTCCACGGCGTGGGCAAGGTGACGGCCGAAAAGATGAGCCGGCTCGGCCTGCAGACCTGCGCCGACCTGCGCGGCTGGAGCCTGGACCAGCTGCAGGAACACTTCGGCAGTTTCGGCGCGCGCCTGCACGACCTCTCGCGCGGCATCGACCACCGCGAAGTGAACGTCTCGCGCGAGCGCAAGTCGATCAGCACCGAAGAAACCTATACGCCCGACGTGCCCGACCTGGCCGGCTGCATCAAGCTGTTGCCCGACCTGTATGAGCATTTGCTGGGCCGGATCAAGCGCGCGAATGCCGAAAAATTCATCAGCAAGCTGTTCGTGAAAATCAAATTTTCGGACTTCCAGCAGACCACGGTCGAGTGCGTGGGGTACGCGCCACATATCCCGACCTATGCGCGTTTGATGGAAACCGGCTGGGCCCGCGCCAGCCGTCCGGTGCGCCTGCTGGGCGTGGGCGTGCGCCTGGGCGAGTCCGAGACTGTCGAGCAGCTGCGGCTGTTCGACGACGTTCTGGACGATTCGATAAGGTCCTGAGCTTTTTATGCGACGTTGCCATATAGCAGCGTAGAATATCGATCCTTTGAAATACTGACACAACCGGATAACCTATGTGGTTCAAGAATCTACAGATTTACCGTCTGCCGGCCCCATGGGCCTACACCCCTGAACAACTGGAAAAAGCCCTCGAGCCGCAGAGCTTCGTGCCTGCCACCAGCAATGAATTGCTGCGCCAGGGCTGGGATGCGCCGCGCCCGAATGGCGGCCTGGTCCACGTGGTCAACAAGCAGATGCTGATCATGCTGGGCACCGAAAAGAAGCTGCTGCCGGCATCGGTCATCAACCAGGTGGCCAAGGCCAAGGCGGCCGAGATGGAAGAGCAGCAAGGCTTCCCGCCTGGCAAAAAGGCGATGAAAGAACTGAAGGAACGCGTGGCCGACGAACTGCTGCCGCGCGCCTTCACCCTGCGCAGCAATGTCTGGACCTGGATCGACCCGGTCAATGGCTGGCTGGTGGTCGATGCGGCCAGCCCGGCCAAGGCCGACGACGTCGTCAAGCTGCTGCTCAAGGCCGTGGACAAGATGCCGCTGGAGTCGCTGCGCGTGCAGAAGTCGCCGGTGGCCGTGATGACCGGCTGGCTGGAAGCCGACGAAGCGCCGTACGGCTTCACGATCGACCAGGACACCGAGCTGCGCGCGACCGGCGAAAGCCGCGCCGCCGTGCGTTACGTGAAGCACACGCTGGAACCGGACGACATCCGCCGCCACATTGCCGCCGGCAAGCAGTGCACCCGCCTGGCCATGACCTGGAACGACCGCGTCAGCTTCGTGCTGACCGAATCGCTGGCGATCAAGGGCATCAAGCCGCTGGACGTGATCAAGGAAGGCGAGAGCCCAACGTATAACGACGATGAGCGTTTCGATAACGATATCGTGTTGATGACGGGTGAGTTGGCCAAGCTGTTGGCCGATGTGGTCGAGGCCCTGGGCGGCGAAGCCAAGGCGTAAGCAGTAACTGGCGGTGGAGTGGACGGCTTGGCCTTCCACCCCACCGTGTTCAGCGTCACATCATTTTGCCGCGGCGACTTCGTCGCTGGTCGCAGGCTCCGTCTTTCCACCCGCCCCAGCGCCATGCTCCGGCTCCCCGCTGGTATACGTCACCCCCTGCCGATCCTCATGCGGCGCCGGACGGTTCGGCAAGGGCGGCAGCGCCTTCGCCTTTTCCAGGTCGATCCCGGCAATCTGCGCCACCCGGCGGCCGTAGTCCTGGTCGCAGTGCCACAGATGCCACACCATGCGCAGCTGGATCGGCTCCGGGCACTGTTTCAAGTCGCCGCCGACGTTGTTCACCAAGTCGTCG
This sequence comes from Telluria sp. RT2P19, assembly GCF_059685725.1. Lineage (NCBI taxonomy): Bacteria > Pseudomonadati > Pseudomonadota > Betaproteobacteria > Burkholderiales > Oxalobacteraceae > Telluria > Telluria sp. RT2P19. The sequence goes on along the minus strand of NZ_JCASIL010000005.1, from coordinate 110,419 downwards.
CGTTCCCAGTCCTCGAAGGTGCGGTAGCGCGCGCCCGCCTGCTGGTAGTCGTCGCGCGTGGTCGTCGTCTGGTAGCGGCCCAGGTGGCCTTCGACCCACTGGTGGTATTCATGGCCGGGCTGGTCCGCTTCCTGGTAGCCGCCCATCAGGCTCGGTTCGTAGTTGATGTGCTTGTTTTCATCCTGCGCGCCATCCACGCCATCCACGTAGAACGTCATCTGCCCGTCGCGCTGGTTGGTGCGCGCCCTGGCTTTTTCTTGTGGGGCGTTGATCGGCAGTTGCAGGTAGTTCGGCCCGACGCGATAGCGCTGGGTATCCGAGTACGACAGGGTACGGCCCTGCAGCATCTTGTCGTCTGAAAAGTCGATGCCGTCGACCAGCACGCCGGTGCCGAAGGCCGACTGCTCGGTTTCGGCGAACACATTGTCTGGGTTCTTGTTCAATACCATGCGGCCCACCGGCAACAGCGGGAACTGGTCTTCGGGCCAGCGCTTGGTGTCGTCCAGCGGGTCGAAGTCGAGCTCGGGATGCGGGCCGTCGGCCATGATCTGCACGCAGAATTCCCATTCCGGATAATCGCCGCGCTCGATCGCCTCGTACAGGTCACGCGTGGCATGGCTGGTGTCGCGGCCCTGGATCTCGGCGGCTTGGCTGGCGGTGAGATTGCGCACGCCCTGCTTGGGCTGCCAGTGGAATTTCACCAGGTGCGCGACGCCCTGGTCGTTGACCAGCTTGTAGGTGTTGACGCCCGAACCTTCCATCTCGCGGTAGTTGGCAGGGATGCCCCATGGGCTCTTGACCCAGGTAACCATGTGCAGCGCTTCCGGATGGCTGCAGATGAAGTCGTAAAAGCGCCATGGCTCTTGCTGGTTGGTAACGGGATCGGGCTTGAAGGCGTGGATCATGTCCGGGAACTTGATCGCATCGCGGATAAAAAACACCTTCAGGTTATTGCCCACCAGATCCCAGTTGCCGTCGACGGTTTTCAGCTTGACGGCGAAGCCGCGTGGGTCGCGTGCGGTCTCGGGTGACTCCTTGCCGCCGATCACGGTCGAGAAGCGAACGAATACCGGGGTTCGTACGCCGGTCTCGTTGAGCACACGTGCGCAGGTGTATTTGGAGGCGGGATCGGCGCCGATCTTGCCGTAGGCTTCGAAATAGCCGTGGGCGCCTGTGCCGCGCGCATGCACGACGCGCTCGGGAATGCGCTCGCGGTCGAAGTGGGTGATCTTTTCGATGAACTGGTAGTTCTCGAGCGTGGCCGGGCCGCGTTCGCCGACCGAGCGCAGGGACTGGTTGTCGCGAACGGGATGACCCTGGCGCGTGGTCAGCGTGGGACGCTTCTCATTCATTGCCTTCTCCTTTGATGCGGGTGATCGAGAAGGGTAGTATAGAAAGTCGAACGAGAAGACAGCGCGCGGCTGCCTTCGCCTTTAATCCCTGTCAAACAAATAATGGACCTAGCACTTACAGCTGCTGGAACACCCCTTCGCTGCGGTTCTTGGTCACGTTATCCCACGGGAAAACCTGGCCGTTCATGGCGACGTATACGCCGACCGGCAAGGTCTGCGCCACACCGCAGGCAAAGCCCAGGTTGAACAGCGCGTCCGAGTTGGCGATCGAATACGGGATCATGGCGCCGGTCAGCACGATCGTCTGGTCGAGCTTGGCGGCGCCGAGCACGGCGGCGGTTTCGCGCATGGTGTCGGTGCCGTGGATGATCACGACCGCCTTCTCGCTGGCCGCCTTGCACGAGGCCAGCACGCGCTCGCGGTCGGCATCCTGCATGTCGAGCGAATCGAGCAGCGGCAGCACGTCGAGCGCGACCGGCGCCGTCATGCGGCTGCGCTTGATGACCTCTGGCAGATGGCTCTCAGCAAAGCCGAGTACGCCGTTGAGTTCGTTGTAATGCTTGTCAAAAGTGCCACCGGTGGCGATGAGTCGCAAAGTCATGTTCGTTTATCTATTCGCAGAAAAAAGGTACGTCATGATAGCCGTAAACCATGGTGTATCCGACTGCGACTGCGCTAGAATCGTCCGGATCGGATGAGTACACTCATCGTTTTTCTTCCCTTTATTCTCCCGGCCATGAAAGCAGTCGCTCCCGGCACCGTCATCTTCCACCGCCATCGCGGCTATGGCGTGATTACCCACGTCAACCTGCTGACCGGCTGGATCTCCGCGCGTTTCAACGACGAAGCGCGTGCGCTCGACCTGAACCTGTCGAGCGACGAGGTGCAGCACGCCGACGGCGAGCCGATCCTGTTCCGGCGCGCGCCGCCCGACCGCATGCCGCATGCGCGCCTGATGGCCGTGGTGCGCGCATTGCACGAGGCCGGTTACCAGAAGCTGTACCTGTATGCCTGGCCCAAGCCCTCCGGCCTGCACTGGCGCTGGCACCTGTTCACGGGGCCGCGCAACTGGATGCAGCGCACCTGGCGCGAAGGCTGGTATGGCTCGGGCGCCGAGTACAACAACAATCCCGTGATGGGTTGGGGTGATGTGCCGGGCGCCACCACCGAGGAGCTGATCCACGCGCTGGCGAAGTTCGATCCGCAAGGCCTGGCGCAGGCGCTGGGCCGCGACGAAGACCATACCGCCTGGTTCGCGCAAGCCTGCGAGCTGCTGCTGCCAGGTTACACGTACAGCCTCAATATGGAGCGTCCCGCGGGCGGTGGGCTGGTCGAGGCGCCTGCCGTGCCGATCGTGCCGGTGCGCGCCGGCCTCAAGCCGTACACCGGCCCTGACATCGGCTGGCCGCCGGGCTGGGCGGGGCTCTGGACCGGCACCCATGTGATGCCGGCGCCAAGGATCAGCCTCACGGGCGAACCCGAGCTGCGCTGAGCGCAGCTGCGCTGAGCGCAGCTGCGCAATGTCTAGCGCTTGCCTAGCGCCTCCGGATTGAGGATGTTCGCAGGCGTGCCTTGCGCGAACTTCACGATGTTCTCGAACGCCGCATTGAAATAGATTTCATAGCTGTCCTGCTCAACATAGCCCAGGTGCGGCGTGGCCAGCACCGTGGGGATGCGCAGCAGCGGCGCATCCTGGGCCAACGGTTCGCTGGTGAACACATCCAGCGCCGCCATGCCGGGACGACCTTGTTTCAATGCCTGCTCGAGCGCGCCATTCGCCACCAGTTCGGCGCGGCTGGTGTTGACCAACAGCGCGTCCGGCTTCATGCGCGCCAGGTCGCTGGCCGTGACGATGCCGCGGGTCGCGTCCACCAGCCGCAGGTGCAGGCTCAGCACGTCGGCCTGTTCGAACAATGCTTCACGCGAAGGCGCAGCCTCGGCGCCGTCGGCGACCGCCGCCGCACGGCTGGCCTCGCTACCCCAGACCACGACCCGCATCCCGAAGGCCCGCGCATAGCCGGCCACCATCTTGCCGATCTTGCCATAGCTCCAGAGTCCCAGGGTACGGCCGTGCAGCACCCGGCCTACGCCGTTGAGTACGGGATTGACAGACGCGGTCTGCCATAACCCATCCTTCAGATTATTCGCATACGGCACGATCTTGCGGCTCGCCGCCATGATCAGGGCCCAGGTCAGCTCGGCTGGTGCGATGGGCGAACCGATGCCCTCGGCGATGGCGATACCGTGCCCGGTCGCGGCGGCCACGTCGATATGGCCGCTGACCTTGCCGGTCTGCGAAATGAGCTTCAGGTTCGGCAGCTTGGCCAGCAGCGCGGCGGGCAATACAGTACGTTCGCGGATCAGTACCAAGGCATCGAAAGGCGCAAGGCGGATCGCCAACTGACCCAGTCCGCGGGGAGAGTGATTGAAGACCTTGACCTCATGGCCATCGAGCAATCGGAAGGCATCAAGATCGCGCACGGCGTCTTGATAATCGTCAAGAATCGCGATTTTCATTGGTGTTAGCAGAGTTATATCGATTAACTGTAAACAAATAACACGATAGGGCATTTGCCCAAATAGCCTACTACATTACTAGGGAAATTCTCCTACTTTTTTGTAATAGAAGAGGCCGAAATGGGGATTCACGGGTGTACAATCGGCGCAGAACTTAAGGGAATGACACGTATCCAACGGTGCTCATGAGACGCACCGATCAGCCTTGCCAGAGGCTGCCGACCCGACCGCTGTCCCACCGCGATCTTGCCCACGGCCGCTCGCCCTGTCGATACCGACCGCAGGGCGTCCCGGCACTGGATGATCCGACCCAGCGATCCACCCGAATTCTTTATTGGCATTTGGAGGACTCCCCATGAACCAGCCCGTGATGGGCGGCGTCGCCGCACTGAACGTTCCAGCTTACATCAAACACCAAAAGCTCATCAATTGGGTCGCGGAAATTGCCGCCCTGACCAAGCCTGACAGCATCTATTGGTGCGACGGTTCGGAAGAAGAGTACGACCGCCTGTGCGCGCAGATGGTCGAAGCGGGCACGATGAAGAAGCTCAACCCCGCCAAGCGTCCGAATTCCTACCTGGCCTGGTCCGATCCGTCGGACGTGGCGCGCGTCGAAGACCGCACCTACATCTGCTCCGCCACCAAAGAGCAGGCCGGCCCGACCAACAACTGGATGGAGCCAGGCGAGATGCGCCGCACCCTGCACGGCCTGTTCGACGGCTGCATGGCTGGCCGCACCCTGTACGTGGTGCCATTCTCGATGGGGCCGCTGGGTTCGCCGATCGCCCATATCGGCGTCGAACTGTCCGACTCGCCTTATGTCGCGGTCAATATGCGCATCATGACGCGCATGGGCAAGGCCGTGTATGACGTGCTGGGCAGCGACGGTGACTTCGTCCCCTGCGTCCACTCGGTCGGCGCGCCGCTGACTGCCGGCCAGAAGGACGTTGCCTGGCCATGCAATGCCACCAAGTACATCGTGCACTATCCCGAGACCCGCGAGATCTGGTCGTTCGGCTCGGGCTACGGCGGCAACGCACTGCTGGGCAAGAAATGCTTCGCGCTGCGCATCGCCTCCAACATGGGGTATCAAGAGGCGCAAGCCGGCGGCACTGGCTGGCTGGCCGAACACATGCTGATCCTGGGCGTCGAGTCGCCACAGGGCGACAAGAAATACGTGGCTGCAGCCTTCCCGTCGGCCTGCGGCAAGACCAACTTCGCGATGCTGATTCCACCGAAGGCCTTCGACGGCTGGAAGGTGACGACCATCGGCGACGACATCGCCTGGATCAAGCCGGGCGCGGACGGCAAGCTGGTCGCGATCAATCCCGAAGCGGGTTACTTCGGCGTGGCCCCGGGCACCAATGAAAAGACCAATCCGAACTGCATGGCTTCGCTGCGCGAGAACGTGATCTTCACCAACGTGGCGCTGACCGACGATGGCGACGTGTGGTGGGAAGGCATGACCAAGGAGGCGCCAAGCCACCTGATCGACTGGCAGGGCAAGGACTGGACCCCGGCATCCGGCACCAAGGCGGCGCACCCGAACGCGCGCTTCACTGTGGCTGCGACCCAGAACCCGGTGATCGACCCGGCCTGGGACGATCCGGCCGGCGTGCCGATCTCGTCCTTCATCTTCGGCGGCCGCCGCTCGACCACGGTGCCGCTGGTGACCGAGGCGCGCGACTGGGTCGAAGGCGTCTATATGGCCGCTGCGATGGGTTCGGAAACCACCGCCGCCGCCGCCGGCCAGATGGGCGTGGTGCGCCGCGATCCGTTCGCGATGCTGCCTTTCATCGGCTACAACATGAGCGACTATTTCCAGCACTGGCTCGACCTGGGCAAGAAAGTCGCCGCGATCAACCCTGCCGTGGTGCCGAAGATCTTCTGCGTCAACTGGTTCCGCACCGACGACAAGGGCAGCTTCGTGTGGCCGGGCTATGGCGACAATATGCGCGTGCTGAAATGGATCCTGGACCGGTCGAACGGCGCTACCGGCGGCAGCGAACACCTGTTCGGCACCACGCCGAACTATGCCGACCTGAACTGGGAAGGCGTGGAGTTCAGCGAGCAGCAGTTCAAGCAGATCACCTCGATCGACAAGGATGCATGGCGCGAAGAACTCAAGCTGCACACCGAGCTGTTCGAGAAACTGGCTTACCACCTGCCGCAAGAGCTGGTGGACACGCGTGACAAGCTGGAGAAACAACTGGCCGCTTGAGTTGTATCGTTAAGCCGGCCTGAGTGGGGGAGAGGCACGTCATCGGACGGCCATATAAAAAAGAACAGGGGCAACGCCGGTGGCGTTGCCCCTGTTTCATTTGGGCTTGCTCGATAATCGTGGTTGCACGGTTCGCCGTCCACCCCACATCGATGTCTATGCCTTGAGCAGCGGCTTCAGGTACTTGCCGGTCGGGCTGTCCTTGACCTTGGCCACCTGCTCCGGCGTGCCGCAGGCCACGATGGTGCCGCCGCCGGCGCCGCCTTCGGGCCCCAGGTCGACGATCCAGTCCGCGGTCTTGATCACGTCCAGGTTGTGCTCGATGATCGCGAGCGTATTGCCCTGGTCGCGCAGGCGGTGGATCACCTTCAGCAGCAGGTCGATGTCCGCGAAGTGCAGGCCGGTGGTCGGCTCATCCAGGATGTACAGCGTGCGCCCGGTGTCGCGCTTGGACAGCTCGAGCGACAACTTGACGCGCTGCGCCTCGCCACCCGACAGCGTGGTCGCGCTCTGTCCCAGCTTGATGTAGCCCAGGCCCACATCGAGCAGGGTCTGGAGCTTACGCGCGATGACCGGCACCGGCCTGAAGAACTCGTGCGCATCTTCGACCGTCATGTCCAGCACTTCGGTGATGCTCTTGCCCTTGTAGTGCACTTCCAGCGTTTCGCGGTTGTAGCGCTTGCCATGGCAGACGTCGCACGGCACGTACACGTCCGGCAGGAAGTGCATCTCGACCTTGATCACGCCATCGCCCTGGCAGGCTTCGCAGCGGCCGCCCTTGACGTTGAAAGAGAAGCGGCCGGCGCTGTATCCGCGTTCCTTGGCGGTCGGCACGGTCGCGAACAGGTCGCGGATCGGCGTGAACAGGCCGGTATAGGTTGCCGGGTTCGAGCGCGGCGTGCGGCCGATCGGCGCCTGGTCGACCGAAATCACCTTGTCGAAATGCTCCAGGCCGTGGATCGAGCTGTGCTCGGCCGGCTCGGTCTGCGAACCGTACAGGTGGCGCGACAGCGCCGGATACAGCGTGTCGTTGATCAGGGTCGACTTACCCGAGCCCGACACACCGGTCACGCAGGTCATCAGGCCCACCGGCAGCGTCAACGTCACATCCTTCAGGTTATTACCCTTGGCGCCGGTGATCACGAGCTGGCGAGCCGGGTCGGCCTTGGTGCGCTTTTTGGGCACTTCGATCTTGCGCCGGCCATCCAGGTACTGGGCGGTCACCGAATGCTCGTTGTTCATGATCTGCTCGAGCGTACCTTCGGCAATGATCTGGCCGCCGTGCACGCCCGCACCCGGACCCATGTCGACGATGTAGTCGGCGGTGCGGATCGCATCCTCGTCGTGCTCGACCACCAGCACGCTATTGCCGATGTCGCGCAAGTGCTTCAGGGTCGCGATCAGGCGATCATTGTCGCGCTGGTGCAGGCCGATCGACGGTTCGTCGAGCACATACATGACGCCGGTCAGGCCCGAGCCGATCTGCGACGCCAGGCGAATACGCTGGGCCTCGCCGCCGGACAGGGTATCGGCGCTGCGGTCGAGCGACAGGTAATCCAGACCGACGTTGTTCAGGAACTTCAGGCGCGAAATGATTTCCTTGATCACGCGCTCGGCGATGTCTTTCTTGGCGCCGGTCAACTCCAGGGTCTCGAAGAAGTTCAAGGTTTCGCGCAGGGGACGATCCGATACTTCGTAGATCGCACGCTGCTGGGCGCCCTGGCCGATCTTCACGTAACGTGCTTCGGTGCGCAGGCGCGCGCCTTCGCAGGCCGGGCACTTCTTCTCGTTGATGAACTTGGCCAGCTCTTCTTTGACCGCCATCGAATCGGTTTCGCGGTAGCGCCGCTGCAGATTGTTGACCACGCCTTCGAAGGTATGTTCGCGGATCACGGTGCGGCCGCGCTCGTTCACATAGCTGAACGGGATCGCGGTCTTGCCCGAGCCATACAGTACGGCTTCCTGCGACGCTTTCGGCAATTGCTCGAAAGGCTTGTCGAGGTCGAAGTCGTAATGGGCCGACAGACTCTGCAGCATCTGGAAGTAGAACTGATTGCGGCGGTCCCAACCCTTGACGGCGCCGGAGGCCAGCGACAGGTGCGGGAAGGCCACGATCCGCTTTGGATCGAAGAACTCGATATGGCCCAGGCCATCGCATTCCTGGCAGGCGCCCATCGGGTTATTGAACGAGAACAGGCGCGGTTCGAGCTCTTGCAGCGAGTAGCCGCACACATTGCAGGCAAACTTGTTCGAGAAGACGGTTTCCTTTTCGGTGTCCATCTCGTAGGCCACGGCGCGGCCATCGGCCAGGCGCAGGGCGGTCTCGAAGCTTTCGGCCAGGCGCTGCTTGATGTCCGGGTTCACTTTCACCCGGTCGATCACGACGTCGATGCTGTGCTTCTCGGTCTTCTTGAGCTTGGGCAGTTCGTCGATCTCATAGATCTTTGCGGCATTGACGCCGCTGGCGATGCGAAAGCGCACGAAGCCCTGGGCCTGCATGGCCTGGAACAGGTCGCCGTGTTCGCCCTTGCGGCCGGCCACGACCGGCGCCAGGATCATCAGCTTGGTGCCTTCGGGCATGGCCAGCACGGCATCGACCATCTGCGACACGGTCTGGGCCGACAGCGGCTCGTGCGGGTGCTGCGGGCAATAGGGCGTGCCGACGCGCGCATACAGCAGGCGCAGGTAGTCGTGGATCTCGGTGACGGTGCCGACGGTCGAGCGCGGGTTGTGCGAGGTTGCCTTCTGCTCGATCGAGATCGCCGGCGACAGGCCTTCGATCAGGTCGACGTCCGGCTTTTCCATCAACTGCAGGAACTGGCGCGCATAGGCCGACAGCGATTCGACGTAACGGCGCTGGCCCTCGGCATACAGGGTGTCGAAGGCGAGCGAGGATTTGCCCGAGCCCGACAGGCCGGTGATCACGATCAGCTTGTTGCGCGGCAGGTCGAGATTGATGTTCTTCAGATTGTGCGTGCGGGCACCACGAATGCGAATTTCTTCCATTAAGTTCGGCAGACTTTCTATCAGTTTTTGCGGGGCCGCATACGCCAACGTTGCGGTAGGCGGGCCAATCGGGGAGAACCCGTAAGTGTAGCGCGTTTTTGTTTCGGCTGTACATTTATCCAGTAGTTGGCGTACCATGGATGCCCGTATGGCATGCCTTTCTGGAAAGTGGCGAATGCTGTTGACAGCCGCGTCTGTCGTATGTGGGCCGTTCCGCGGGCGCTTCAATGACAAAGCGTTCAGAAAGCGAAAAAAATTCTGCTGCTGAGCTTTTGAACGGGGCGGGGACAGTTCGAAAGACCGTTTTACGCCGCTCCAAATCCTGACCCGAGCCAGCAAATACTGCTTTATTTAAGTGGGCTGGCGACCGATAATAGTGAGCTGCAACACATCGTTCCCTGACGCCTAGAAGCGTGCAGAGTCAGGGCTTACCATACCCCAGTAGGAGTAACACCATGGCATCAGTCAACAAGGTCATCATCGTCGGCAACCTCGGCCGCGATCCAGAAATTCGCTACATGCCGAGCGGCGACGCCATCGCGAACATCGCGGTCGCCACCTCGTACAAATCGAAAGACCGCAACACCGGCGAGCAGAAAGAGCTGACCGAGTGGCACCGTATTTCCTTCTTCGGCCGCCTGGCTGAAATCGTGGGCCAATACCTCAAGAAGGGTTCGTCGGTCTACGTCGAAGGCCGCCTGCAGACCCGCAAGTACACCGACAAGGACGGCATCGAGCGCTACGCCACCGACATCATCGCTGAAAACATGCAAATGCTGGGCGGTCGCCAGGGCATGGGCGGCGACAGCATGGGCGGTGGTATGGGCGGCGGCATGGACGACGACTACTCGGCACCGCAGCGTCCCGCTCCACGCCAGGCGCCACCGGCCCCGGCAGCACGTCCACAGCCGAAACCGGCGCCGAACTTCTCGGACATGGATGACGATATTCCGTTCTAAAACCTGCTTCGTTGCGTTTCAGTCGATAAGGCCTGCGTCCTCTAGGGGACGCAGGCCTTATCATTTACCACGCCGTTTCGTGATGTAGCAGCGCTGTGGCTCAGCGCCTACTTAACAAACTCAGGCTCGCTATCGCGCTCGGTGTCGGCCAGCAGAGCTGATCAATTTACAGAGCATCAGCCCACCCAAGACTGATCGGGCTCTCCTGCAGCGACGCTACCAGCAATATCTCCCGCCGCCAATACAGGGCCGATCTATCGGCAATACCTTTCATATCGAAGAGATCAGCTTCGCACCGCAAGCGGTGAGATCGTTGCCATAGGCGTAGGGGCGCCCCTTGAGTTTGGCGCCAGTACCGTCCGGCTTGATGGGAAACTCTCCTTTGCATTTGGGACAGAAGGTCATATCGTCGGCAAGCGCCGCTTCAGCACCCATCACAATGGTGCCGGACGAAGCGGAGATAACCTGACCACCGTGATCGGTTTTGTCATTCAGGCGAACAACGCCGCGGCCCATGTGCTTCATGACTGGTCCTTGTTGTGTCCGAGGACGATATACAGGAATCGGCAAAATGCGAGTGAGTGCACGGATCAGGCCAATTCGAGTTCCCTGCTATCCAGCAGGTACCACTTCAACACGTCCGGATCAATGTGAAGGTGGCCGTCATTGTGCAGATCGGGAAACGCCTCGTCAGCCGTAACCCAAGCCTGGCGCCACGGGTGGTTGATTGCATGTCGCAGCGGATGTTCAGGCGGGAGCCAGGGCTGCCAGGTGCCGGTCGCAGGGCACGGCGTGCGCGCATCGCAGGATCGGTGCGCTTCCGCGGTAACGACTTCACGCGCCATGCCGGCAGCGGCCAGCGGTTCGACTGCGCCGTGGTTGTGGTGGATGGTGAGAAAGTGCTGCCACACCAGTCCCGGGATCGCCCTGATGCCCATCTCTTGTGGATAACGTGGAAGGTCGAATACTTCTCCTGGCCGGTAGAGACCGGGCGGGATGGCGGCGAGCCAGGCTTGCACTTGCCTCGGCTCATTTGGTGCGGTCGCTTGCCAGTATCCCGCGAACGGCGCTTGCGCTTCGGTCGTCTTGTCGTCGCTCGGGCGAAAATCGTAGACGGCGTCGAGGTGCTGCCGGCCTTGCCGCTGCGAGGCAGTGCTCGCTATAGGGTCCGATGGTCGGAGCGTCACGCCCTTTGCGGCATCGAGGAGCGTTTGCTTGTCGCCATCCCAGGACGGCAGCAATGCGGGCGGCAATGGGAGCACCTTGTCCAGGTTGGGAAAACGGAGCAGAGGGTTGAGATTGAGAGCGTTGTGGAGTACGGCATAGCGCTCGGATCGGGCGCTATCAAGGTGTGGAACGAGCATGTCGGCTAGGTCGTGTGGATTACGAAACTCTACAGATAAACTTCTGGCGCAGTCGGAGCAGCCGAACTTCACCCCTGTGTGTAAAGTCATTAACGCTAACGCTCTGGTATCAGCTGTGCGCGGTCCTATGATCTTGCCGTCCGCTGCCCGCGGCCATGCCTGAATGTAGTACAAACTATATGCTGCAGGACCATGCCCCTGGGCTAGCGAACACTTCAACATCTTTCTCGCAACCGGAATGTTTGCCCAAAACCCGTCATCTGGACTATCCCAGGTTGCCGCCATCTTGCCGCCGAGGTAGGCCATCGCCTGCGGATTTCCCATCTCAGCAGCCCTTTGCCAGAACGCGAAGGCTTTGGTCGCGTCACCCGGTACACCGACACTGTTCATGTAATAAGTGCCCATCCGGTCGTAGGCGGCAGGAATGCCGAGCCGCATTGCCTGCTCCACCAGCGAGAGCGCTTCCATTTCCCCGTGCGGCGGATCGCGCTTTTCAAGGTACAAGGTGGCGAGATTGAGCATGGCTTTCCAGTGTTGCCGCTCCGCTGCCTGGCGCGTCAACTGGACGATCTTCTTGTAGTCGCGGTCTTCTTCCCAAATGCCGGGATCGTCCAGCGCCTGCGCTGCGCGGAACCAGGCGTCAGCCTGCGCATCGACCGGCGGCACCTTGCTCGCTTCGATCTTGCAGGTAAATCCGGGCCGGTGTGGATCGAAGAGAGGCAGCTCTTCGTTACGGGGCAGGTTCTGGATCGTTCTGTATTGGTCGTGTACCACGCTGAACCCCTTGAAAGAGCAAAACATAAAAACTGCTAGGAGCAGGACGTAGGGCAGCCTACGATGTGAGGGCCACCTCATCATCAGCCCAACCGTAGTGTGGCGCTGCGGTTGTCCTGGAGCGGCAACAGGAAGCCAGTCATGGGCTGCGAATTACGTTTTCGTTCCAAGTTAACTCTCATAGTATTTGTCCAATCAAAGAATGCTTGCGCAATGTCGCCAGGCGATCCACTCGCCCCAGCGACCGTACCGCCGCTCAGCTTTCCCCAGATCTTTCGCCGCAAATCCTTAGCCTGCCTGGCATCGTTCGTCGCCAGGTTGATTTCACTGTCGACCGCCATGCTGCGCTGGTTCAGGTTCGCGCTGCCCAGGCTGAAAAAGGAATCGTCGACCAGCAGCAGTTTCGAGTGGATATAGATCTCGCGATAGCGCATGCGGCGCTGGTCGTAGCCGCTGGTCTGCAGCATGGCCACGGCTACCTTCAGGCCATACTTTTGTTCCAGCGCCGTGATGCTCGGCTTGTCGATACCGTTGGCATATTCGACGACCGTCGGTTTGGCGTAGAGCGCGCCAGTTGGCTTACCCATGTCGTCGCGGCTCACCCCGGTATGCACGCGTTTGTTTTCCTTGTCGATCAAGGCAGTCTGCCCGGTCATGCCAGCCTGCTGGCCGAGTACGGCAAGGGTGTCGTAGGTGCGCGGGACCATCTGGCCGCGTTCGGCCACGGGCATGACGATGAACACGTGCAGCAATGGCATGTCGTCTTTGGTCTTGCCGGCAGCCGGGCATGCAGCCTTCCAGCGGGCCATGACGTTCTTGCGCGCCTGGATCAGGCGCTCCGCCCATTCCTGATACTGGAAATACTGGTTCTCGATGTAGAGGTACCCGGTTGCCGCGGCGGCCGTGTCGGTGACCAGGAAATACATGTCCTTGGCGGTCTTGTCCTGTTCCTCTGGCTGGGTGCGAACGATCTGGATCGACGAATGCGCGCCCGGTATGCCCTTGCGCTTCAACGCTGAAGGGATGGTCTCCAGGTCGTCGCACAAGGTGTCGCCGCCGGCCCGGCCCCAGGCGCGCACGAAATTCGCATGGACGCTGGCGAGCGCGCCGCCGGAAATGCGGCAGGCATAGTCCCGGTAGGGCTTGAACGTCCTGAAACCGGCATCCGTCTTTTTTCCTTTGTCCACCTGCACGGCTTCGGCGGTTTCGCGCTTCCCGCCGCACTCACGCTTCGGATCCTCGATCCAATGGTCCTCGGTGTCCCAATAGTCCGTCACCGAGTTCAGTCCTTTTACATAGCCGACCGCGTTGGCGCCACCGATGTAGTCGTAGTCGATGAGCAGCGTCTTCTGGTGGTGGGTGCCGACCCCGACCATCCCCGTTCGCTCGGCCTCCAGGTCGCCGAAGCCGCCGGGCTTGTACTTTTCGCTGGCGAGGCTTTTCTCGATGCACGCCGGGTCGCCGGCGCGCGTCCGGATGCTGATACCCGTCAGTAGTCCAGCGAAAGCCGCCCTGTACCAGTTATGGCAGTACTCCTCGCGTGCCATTGCCGATAGCGCTTCCGGAGTGATGGTGCCTACCGCGCCGGTCCCCCGCGCCGGTGTTCCGACGGCCCGTACCGTCACTGCGGGTGTCTTGTATTTCTCCTGAAGCAAAGCAACGCTGCGCTTGGCCCCGATCTTGTCCGCTTCATTGCTGCCGACGACACTACGCCAAGGGGTTGTCCCATGGGAGTGGCCCGGCATGTTCTTGGCCGCCGGGCTGCCGATCCTGCTATACCAGACCAGGAGGCGAATCCTCACCTTGGGCTTGCCCTCGCAGCCCCTGCCTGCGGCAATCAACAGGTCGCCATACGTTTCCCCGCGGGGCCAGGTGTTCATCCCCTGATCGCGCACCAGTTCCATGCCTGGGTCGAACCCCCAGCAACAGATATCGATCGAATGCTTGGCTGCCTTGATTTTCTCCGCGATGTCCGCAAACGACTTCTCTCCGCAAATGAGGACCTCGAGCGCGTTGTTATGGGTGACGGGATGAGTCGTGCTTCGGTTTTCCAGGAACCACTGCACCGTACTGGTGGCCTTGCAGCTGAGCTCGTCAATATGGACTTTTTCGGTACGCTTGATCGGATCAGTCATGTGGCCTCCTTGGGGCAATTGCAGCGATGGTCAAAGATGCTCACGGCTATCGGTCGAGCCATCGATCGCCCGCGCGCCCGCGCTTGAGAGAAGCTGCTCGCGGTGCAAAGCTTTGTCCTTAGGATCAAACTTCTCCCAGGCTTTCAGGTCGAACTTGTCGCCGTTGGCCAGCTCGACCGTGTATCCCTGGGTGCCGTTCGCATGTTCGATTGCGATACGGCCAAGATCGTCCGAGATGCCTTCCTCCACTGGACTGCCGTTCTTGTAGAGGGTGTAAGGAACGTTTGCAAACGGGCGTCCGTTTCCAGAATGCGTTTGCAGCATCAAGAGCAGCTGCTTCGGATCCTCCGGCATCGTTGGCTCCGTGATCGTGATCTTGTGCTTCGCCGCTGGGGGCGGCCGATTCTGGGGGGCGAAGGTCTCCAGGTTGCCGTGAAATAGCGCCGGCCTGGGCGCGAAGACCTGCATGCGGTCGGTGATCTCGACCATGGCTCCCGGGCCGTGCAGCCGCACGCCTTTCCGTCCCCGGATGTCGACCCAGTCGGACTGGCTGATCAGGGACAGGACCTTGGTGGCGATAAGCTCGATGTCATCGTCATGCGCCTGTACGGTGATCTTGCCGGACGCCGCAATCAGCTTCATGCCCGCCTTGTGGACGAACAGGCGGAAGGTGTGCTTGATGCTGGCAAACAGGCTGTCGCCTGTCGCGATCGAAAGGCTGCGTCCGCTTGTGAGCGCCGTGTGTTCGGCGCTGGCGATGTGGGTCGACTGCGCGGACGTCGTTTCGATGCCGGCCGGGCTGGCCAGGACCAGGTGGGGTTGGGATAGCTCGGGGAAGGGTTCGCCAGCGCCGCGCACGGCGTCGTTTTGCGCTTTGAGCACATCGGCAACGTCGTGCTGCTGTCCGCTTTCCTGGGCCAGGCCCTGCAGCGCGGCCGTGGCTTGATCATCGTGCAGCTTGTGCGCGGCATCCAATCGCTTCGCCGTTTCGTCCATGTCCTTGATCGGCCCGCGGGCAGCCTGCCGCGCCTCGGTCGTGATCAGGAGCCCCTTGGCGGCGCGCGCCACGCCATGCCCATCGGTGCGCAATTCCCAGCCTTCGCCGCGCGCATCCTTGCGGCCCGCGGTGTGCTCGATGCGCGTGATGTAGCCGAGCGAGAGCTGGCTGCACTGGTGGTCGCTCTTGAGCTGGGCCTGGATCTGTTCTTTCGTGTCGTCCAGGACGAGATGGTTGCCGCGCGTGCCGCCACCCAGCTCCCGGCTTCTCAGGCCGGCCAATGATTGCTGCGTTGGCAGTGACCATGGCGGCATGTGTGCCTGGTTGTAGAGCGCGCCAAGAATGAGCGGGTGGTCGATATTCCCGTTGAGGTAGATGACGGCCACTTCCTCACCCACGCGCGGCAGGCGGATCTGCCCGAACTCGTTGCCGGCGGCCGGCGTCATTACCCTGATCCAAGGCGAGCTGCACTCGTCATGCTTGCCCAGCCGGTCCCAGTGGAACTGCAGCCTGACGCGACCGTAGCCGTCCGTGTGGATATCGGCGCCGGCCGGGCCGACGACGATTGCCGTATGCAATCCCGTATAGATCGCGGACTCGCTGTTGTAGTGCAGGCCGGGGCGCCACCGGATGTCCTTGCGGATGCACGTGAAATGGTTCTTGTAGTTCGACGGTGCGCCCTGGCCGGCCTGGTAGTTATTGGATACCTCGTGGTCGACGGACAGGATCAGGTAGAAGCGATCCTCGATGCTGCGGCGCCGTTCGGGGTCGTGCTTGCGCGAGCGCGGCCGGGCGCTGAAGTGTCCACCGAGCTTGAAGGTACGGCCGGGCAGCACACATCGCTCATTGCCTGCCGCCTCGAAGTATTGCGTGTCCTTGTCCGCTTCGTCCATGCGCCGCGCCGCCAGCTGTCCGCCATCGCGGTGCAGACGAAAACCGTAGGCGCCCAGATCCTCGTGAATTTCACAAGGAGGAACGTCGCCTTGCCGGTTGAGAGAGAGGGCGTCGGCATGTTGGGCTCTGGGGTTCTTGTAATCGAAGCTCGTCAGTGTGGTTTGCCCCGAACCGAGCCGCCGGATTGCAGCCCACTCGCGGATACCGTCTTCCTCGCGCGAGCCAGCTTGATCGTGGAATGAGATCACATAGGCTGTCTCGTGGATTGGCCCGGCCAGCAAGCTGTTGTCTGAAAGCATAAGCTTGTGGCGGCCGAATTCGTGCTCATACCAGTAGTGCAGTCCTAGCGCTTCCCAGCGCCGATGCAGGTGGTTGTAATCGGTCTCGTTGTACTGGTTGGCGACGCTAATGCGCGGATCGTCGCCAGTGACGTGCATATCCCATTCGGCCTGGCGGTAATGCTTGAGAGTCGCCTCGGTGATTTCGCGTGCGGTCTTGTTGTGGAACGACATGCACGCCTTGCGCAGCCGGGCGAACGCAAGCCAGGGCTCGAACACCATCTGGTAGAAGGCGAAGCCACCGTCGCTGCGCAGGAAACGGAACTCGGTGATATAGCCGTTGAAGTAGCGTAGCGAGCCATCTTCCCGCACCAGGGAAATGGTCACCATTTTTCCCATCACGATTTTCAGCGGAATGCATGGATCATCGGACAGCAGCTCGGCCACACCCCGGAAGCAGCGCGAGACCGCTTCGTGGAAGGCCAGCTTGTTCGGCAGGAGAATCGCAGGTGGGCCGTCTTTGAAGGGAAATTCCAGCCGCATGAGCCGCTTGTGCTGGGATGCATCGCTGAACGCCGACAGCAAGGCATCGGCCGAGATTGCCTGGATTTCGTCCACTGATTGCCTCCCGATGGCCGCGCCGTCTTGGCCGACCTAAAAGTGTTCAGCGAACACAGTACTCGGAGGCTGCCAGGAAGCATATGACCGGTATCAACACGTTTCTCGACACCGTGTCTGAGATCTTCTGATTGATTCTAAGGAGGCTGATGACGCTGAAAAACCTGAAGAGTACGAGTCCTCGATCGACAAGCCGGATATCGGCCGACGATTCCATGCCATCAAGGCAATGTCAAGTCCAGGCCGAGCATCCTGGCAAGGAAGAAGGTGACGAACCCCAGGCCCACAAGCAATAGCACGAAGGCGGCGGCCACCTTGCCGCCCGCACGCAGCACCGCGCGCCTCTCCTGCTTCCTATCCTTGTCCTTCTTCCCTTGGTCGTAATGCCACTTGATGGCGAAGTACATGCCCGTGCATAACACGAGACCCTTGAACGTAACGAAGACTACAGGGATCCATTCCATCATTTGAGTATGTCCAGGCTGTGAGTTGCCGAATGCAGGTGGGAGAGGAGAAAACGTCAGCGACTGCCATGCAAGAATGGTGTTGCTGCACGTTCTGAGGCATTCTACTCAAAAGCAATTTCCATACATTGAGACAAAATGTCCCAGTTGAGAACCATACAAGATGACGATGTGCCAATCTGGTCGCCGCGATTGGCTGCGCACGGCGGGCCGCGGTTTTTGCAGATTGCCGATGCGTTGCAGGCGGCGGTGATGAACGGATCGCTGAAACCGGGTGACCGTTTACCTCCGCAGCGCCAGTTGGCGGCGCGGCTGGATGTCGACCTGACGACGATCACGCGCGCATACGACGAAGCCAGGCGCCGCCACTTGCTGGAGGGCCGCGGCGCGCGCGGCACGTATGTCGCGGCGCCGAAAGTCGAATTGACGTCGGTCCTCGACCTGAGCATGAATACCCCACCACCGCCGGATGGCGTGGATTTCGACGACATCTTGAAACAAGGCTTGTCCCAGGTACTGATGAGGGCAAATAGTGAATTGCTGATGACTTACCACTTGGGCGGGGGAAGCGACTCCGACCGCAAGGCGGGCGCCACATGGCTCGAACCGATGTTTGGACAACTCGATCCTGGCCAGATTGTCGTCTGTCCGGGGGCGCAAGCGGCGATCGCCGCATTGATCCTCGCGCTGACGGAGCCAGGCGATGTCATCCTGGCAGAGCCAACGGTTTATCCCGGCTTGCGCGCCGCAGCCACGCAGTTTGGGCGGCGCATTGTCACGGTGGAAGCGGACAAGCACGGGATGGTGCCCGAAATGCTGGAAACAGCGTGCCGCCAGCACAAGAGCGGACTGGTCTACCTCAATCCGACATTACAGAACCCGACCGCCATCACCATTCCGGAACGCCGGCGCAGGGAGCTCGCCAGCATCGCGCAGCGCTGCAATGTACGCATCGTCGAGGACGACCCCTACTGGCTCCTTGCCGATGCCCCGCCGCCGCCGATTGCCACGTTTGCCCCGGATTAGGTGTCCTATATCTCAACCCTGTCGAAATGCCTGACACCCGGCTTGCGTGTCGCCTTCGTGCTCGTACGCGACCCCTACGAACGCGCGCGTTTCCTGGTCGCGCTCAGGTCATTTGCGCTGATGGTCGCGCCGCTGACGGCCGCATTGGCCACGCAGTGGATCCTCGACGGTTCGGCTCATCGTTTGATGGAAGGCATACGCAGCGAAGCGCGCCTGCGCCACCGGATGGCGCGGGATATCCTGGCGGGAAGGTACAGCGGCTGTGGTGACGGCCTGCATGTATGGCTCGAGTTGCCGGCATACTGGAACTCTTCGCAGCTGGCGCGGGCAGCCGACGACGAGGGCATCGCCGTCACCCCGGCGGAGGCATTCGCCACAGACACCGGCACCGTGAATGCGATTCGGATCTCCTTGGGCAGCATCAAGGACCGTGGACGCTTGCAGGCGGGTCTGCAACGGCTGTCTCAACTGCTTGCACGACGGCCAGAGTCGTTCAGCGCTGCCGTGGTTTGATTGTCGGACTACCAGCAAGACAGCTCAGGTACCGTTGATATTCAAGATATTCCCGTCAGGATCTTTCAACCAAACGATCCTCATGTTGCCGGCAATATGAATATCGCCATCGCGTTGCATGCCGTCCATATCGTAGTGCTCGAAGCGCACCCCCTTGGCCTGCAGCGCGGCGACGATGTCGACAAGCTGGTCGCCCACGTCCCAGGTAATGCCGGTGGCCTGGTTCGTACCGGCGTAATCGGAGCGGTAGACAAACACCCGCGTGCTCCCGCTGCGGTAGAGCAGCATCCCGTCGCCGTCGCCTTCGTGGTTGACTGGCGTCAGTCCCAACACATTGCCATAGAATTCTTTTGCCGCAGCCATATCGCGTACGCCGACTGTTGCGGTCGCATCCATATTCGCCAACATGATGGCCCCCGTCGTGGTGGTGCCGATACTGTAGCGAGAACCGATCCAGGCCAGCGCACGCCTCGCTAGCGCCGCGCCGCCTTCAGGAACAAGCCATGCGCCGGCGCGAAGTTCGCATGCAGCGGCAGATACGCCGCACCGATGACCTTGGCTGTGATCCCGATCGTCCCGGCCATGACCAGCGGCCGCTCGGTGCCCTGCCAGCTATAACGGGTCATCTGCTCTTGGATCGCCTTGATGAGCCGCTCGAGCAGGTCCCTGCTGACCGCGCCATCGACGATCACGCCATCCAGATCGAGCAGACAGGCCGCACCCGTGACGCCGAAGGTGATCGCATTGGCAGCCTCTTCGATCCATTGCAGGGTCACCGCTTCCCACGGTCCGTCCAGGAGGCGGTCATCGCTGAACGCCAGCGGTTCCAACCCGGCCTGGGCGTGCATCTCTTCGAGCCGCACCAGCGACGCCGCGCCGAGCAGTTGCGGCGCGGCGCCGCGTTCTTCGGTGCCCGCCAGGCCCAAGGGCATCGAGCCGATCGCGCCGGCGTTACCGAACTGGCCGCTGTGCGGCTCGCCGTCGATCACCAGGCCGCCGCCGACCAGGGTGTCGACGAACACGTACAGATAGCTTTTCAGCTTGCGCCCGCGGCCGGCCACCAGTTCGGCCACGCAGGCCGCGATCGTGTCCTTGGCGAAGTCGACGCGCAATGGCGTCATGGCCTGCAGGCGGATGCGCATGTCGACCCGGCGCCACGCTTCGGCGTCCTGCGGCAGCAGGCTTTCCAGGCCGTGCCAGGTGCCCAGCGTGAGCGGCGCGGCCAGGCCGATGCCGGTCAGGCGCGGCGCCAGTCCCGGCCCGAGGAACTCGTCCACCTCGCGCAGCTTCGCATCGATGGTGGCGAAGACGTGTTCCACCTCGGGGCTGGCATACGGCGTCGAAGCTTGCCAGCGCAGCGCGCCCGTAAAATCGAGCAGCACCACGTCCAGCGCACGCCGGCCGATCTGGATGCCGATCGAGAACGCGCCTTCCGGGTTCAGCGCGATCGGCTGCGACGGCTGGCCGACCTTGCCGCGCACCGCGTCGCGCTTGACCACCAGTTTCTCTTCCAGCAGGCGGTTGATGATCACCGACGCCGTTTGCGTACTGAGCTTGGTCAGGCGCGCCACTTCGGCCTTGGGCAGGCTGCCGTGGGTGCGGATCGCCTGCAGCACGACCCGTTCGTTATATTCGCGCATGCCGACCTGGTTCGAGCCGACGCTGCGCAGCAGCGGCATGTTGGCGGGATCGATTGCGGAAGGTGGGGCGTGAAGGGGGGGCATGGCGCGGCGTTCGATGGGAAGGACTGCGAAAGGATGTCAGTATAAATCCTTCCCATAAATAAACACATTCGGTTTATTTTCGGGGCGATCCAGATTGCGCAGCACCGGCGAACGACAGCCGCTCTGGCCCCCCGGAACGCCCGCCACGTCGCGCACGCGTCCGCGGTGGGACGTGGTCGTCCTGTGCCTGCCGGGCCTGGCCCTGACCTTCAGCAGCCTGACGCTGGGGCTGGCGGCGGCTGACGCGGAACGGATCAGCGCTGCTGTCCGCGCCCGGTCGCCGCCCAATAGATCCCGCCCAGCAGGTGGCCCAGGTATTGCGGATCACGGTACATCTCGCCGTTGTGCCCCAGGGTGGTGACGAACACGCGGCCCTTCTCATGCTGGTGGTGCCAGGCGATCGGGTGGTCCTTGCCCATGCCCTTCACGGTCTGCCCCGGCCAGATCAGGGTCGGGTCGTAGCTCGACTCGTCCACGTTCAGCACCGGGTTGATCCTGACATCGTAGGGATTCGTGAACGTGTAGAACTCGTCGCTCCAGACCCAGCGCCCGGGCAGGCCGAAAGTCGCGGGGAAGCTCTTGTCGGCGACCGTGACCACCCCGGTCTGCAGCTTGGGATGCAGGCCCACCGTGCGGCCCACCATCTTCTCGAACCAGACCCAGTCGTTGGGTTTGGCGATCGCCGCGCGGTGCACCACGACGGCATTGCCGCCGCCGCGCATGTATTGCTCGAAGTTGGCGCGTTGCGCGGGGTTCAGCTCCTCGCCCGGCGTGTTCAGGAACATCACGGCGGCATACTGTTTCAGGTCGCCTTCGAATACCTGCGTCTTGTTGGTGTAGGTCAGGCCGAACGCATGCAGCTTGGCCAGGCGCTCCAGGTTGTCGCGCGCGATGGGAATGTACTCGTAGTGGTATTTCCCGGGCGTGGCCAGCACCAGCAGCTTGAACTGGTCTTCGGCCAGGCTGTCCGGTACGGTGCATGCCATCATGGCGACGCCCAGGGCGATGGATCGGGTCATTTGCTTCATCGTGTCTCCTTTTATTGTCATGGCGCGGGGACGCCTTCCGGCTTGCGTCCACTGCGCGGTACCAGCCAGCCGCCGTCGGCGAGCCAGTCCGCCAGCCGGTCCGGCCAGTGCTGCAGCGAGACGCGCTCGCCGCGCTGGCCCATATTGAAGGCATGGTCGGTGTCGGCGTACAGGTGCAGCTCGGCCGAGACGCCGGCCGCCACCAGCTGCTGGTACAGGGTGATCGTGGGCGGCATGCAGCAGGCGTCGCGCGAACCGGCGACCAGGAAGGCCGGTGGCGCGTGCGCCGCATCGGTGGCTGGGGTGCCGAGCGGCCCAGGATACACCAGCATCTGGAAGTCGGGCCGGGCCGACTGGCGGTCCAGCGCGTCGGCGCCGGCTTGCGGCGCCCTGTGATTGGCCACCAGCGCCGCCAGTTCGCCGCCGGCCGAGAAGCCCATCACGCCGATGCGCTCGGGATCGACGCCATACCGCGCCGCATTGGCGCGCACCCAGCGCACGGCGCGCCGCAGGTCGGCGGCGGCATCGCCCTCGATGCTATAGCCCGAGTCGCCATCGCGCGCCAGCCGGTATTTCAGCACGAAGGCGGTGACGCCGATCCGGTTCAGGGTCTTCGCCGCCACCATGCCCTCGTTCTGGAACACCAGCATGCGGTGCCCACCACCAGGCACGACGATCACGGCGGCGCCATTGGCGTGGCGGCGGTCGGCCTGGGCCACCGTCAGCGAAGGCGCATGCACATTGCTGAAGTAGACACCATCCCTGATCGTCTCGGGTTCCTTGTGGCGGCCCTGCGAACCGGGCGCGCCACCGGGCCAGAGCTCGATCACGGGCGCGGCCGGCGGCTGCTGCGCCAGCGCGCTGCCGGACAGCAGCAGCGCGGCGCACAGGATGCGGATGGTGCGCATCAATCGGCGATCCGGGTCGAGTACAGCGAATGGTGGGTGAGGATGAACAGCGTGCGCTTGTCAAGACCGCCGAAGATCAGCTGCAGCGGACGTTCCGGCACATCGATGCGGCCCTTCTGCTTGCCATCCTTGCCATAGATGAATACCTGGCCGTTGGCCACATACACATCGCCGTTCGCGCCGACCGCCGCGCTCTCACCGCCGCGGTTGGCCAGCAGCTTGAGATCGGTGATGCCGCCACCCTGGTTGACGATGCCGCTGAAGGTGCGGTTCTCGGAACCGTTGGTAAACACCACGCGCTGGCCGACCGGCGCCGTGACGAAGCCGAAGGCCTGCAGCGAATCTGCCCAGCGCCAGCCGAGGTGGTCCGCCGCGCCCTGGCGCAGCACGCGGTAGGCGGGCAGCACCAGGCTGCCGTCCGGCGACACGTACTCTTCCTTCTTCGGCAGGGCGACGTCGCGTGCGAACATTTCGGCCAGGGTGGTGAATTCGAAGGTGTCGTAGTTGAGCTGGTCCTTGAACTCGCCGTTCTGCCAGAAGTTGACCGGCACCGCGACCCGTGCATTCTTGCGCGCAGCCACCGGCGTCGGCCTGATCATCGTGATCTCGGTGCCGGGCGTGCCTGGCTTGAAGGCGTACACGCTGGCCTGCGGACCGTAGTTCGAGATCACCATCAGGTTGCCGCTGTCGTCGAGCGCCAGGTTGACCGGATCGAGCGGGGCGTCGCGTACCACGACCAGGCCTTCGTCCTTCGTATAGCTGTAGATGCGCTTCCAGTGGCGGTCGACGAAGTACAGCTTGCCTTTCGCATCGACGGCGGCGCCGGCGATCGAGTAGAAGCCGCCTTCGAGCTTGTCGACCTTGCCCAGCTGCGCCGGCGCCTTGCGCTGCTTGCCCGTGTAGTCGAACACCGCGAACTCGCGCTCGCGCACTTCGAGCTTGTTGCTCACGTCGCGGATCGCGTTCTCGTAGGCGAACTTGCTGGCCCGCAGATAGGTGGTGCAGCCATTGTCGTCACAGGTCGCGAAGCCGCTCTCGCCGTTCACGTGCACGTTGCGGAAGCGGATGTCGGTGGAATTGGTGATCAGGATCGCCGCCGGCATCGGCTTGTAGGAGCGCGTCACGCGATAGCCGTGGTAGTTCGCGAACAGCAGGTTTTTCGAATTGCGGATCTCGAGCGACACCGCATCGGCGCCATCGCGGATTTCCTCTTCGGTCTGCGGCGCCAGGAATTCCCAGTTCTCCACATTGTCCAGCACGATCTCGGCGCGGATATGGTGCTCGGCCGACAACTCATAGACCTTGCCCGGGGTCTTGGTATTGCTCACGTAGAAGCCGGCCTGCGCATAGCCGCTGGGCGACCAGATGCCGGAGAAAGTGCCGCCGCCGCCGTCGGTTACCCACACGCTCGGATACTGGCGGTCCCAATGCGCGGTGGTGTCGAACTTGGCGTCCTTCTGGTACGGGTCGGCGCGGCGGCCGTCGTACAGGCGCGTGCCGTGGCCGCCCTGGATGCGCACGTCGTCCACCAGCGAGTGTTCGCCCGCGCGCCACAGCAGCGCCACCGCGCGGTTATTGATCTCGCCGGTGGCCAGGCCGATGCCGGACACGATGCCTTCGCCGCCGCGTGCGCTCTCGAGCAGCGCCTTGGGGCTGTCGACGCCCTGGTACTTGGGCGAGCCGTTCGGAATCAGGAGTTGGGTCAGGCCCGGGTGCAGGGCGATGATCACGGTGTCAGGCTTCATGCGGATGGTGTCGTTGACGACATAGAAGCCCAGCGGGAGGTAGACCACGCGGCTGCTGTCGATCGCCTTCTGGAGCGCCGCAGTGTCGTCGGTCTTGCCGTCGCCTTTCGCGCCGTAGGCGTGCACGTTGGCCCATTCCTTCGACGGTGGCAGCGGACGCAGGGCGCGGGTGGGCGCCTTCACCGACGACGGCAGGGCCGCGGTCTTGTAGTTGGTCGAGAAGGTGCCAGGCTCGCCCATCTGCTTGATGAACAGGCCATAGTTGAATTCGCTGACCGTATAGTCGCGGCCCTTGCCGGCCAGCGCCTTGCCGCTGTCGCGGAAGCGCACGAACGTCGGCACGTTGCGCGCGATCGCATTCTCCATGCCGACCTGGGTGTAGACGTTGTCTTCGTTGCTGACGACGAGCGCCGCCTTGCTGACATTTTCGAAGCGCACGTCCTTGCCCCACAACCAGTCGCCGTAGCCGCGGTCGATCTCGACCCCGACCGGGGTGTCGCGAATCTCGGTATTGATCATCGTAAGGCTGGCTTCATGCTCGCGGATCGCGGCGTCGCGCTGGCCCTCGAAAGTCGAGTCCATCAGGGTGAACTGCCAGGCCGGCGAAGTCTTCTCGCTCAGGATGCCGTAGCGGCCGCCGTAGAAGCGCAGGTTGTAGGCCACGTTGCCGACCTGGTAGACGCCGGCCAGGCTTGATCCCAGGTGGAAATCGATGTGGCTCAGGTTCGAGTGCTGGGCCGTGTGCATGCGCACCGCGGCGGCGGCCGGGTTGCCGTCCTTGATCTCGAAGTCGACGTTCGACAGCGCCGAATAGAAGGTCGACGAGTTGGCGTTGCGGACCGCCTTGCCTTCCTCGGCGCTGAATGGCACCGCGCTCGGCACCGGCATCGGCACCTTGCCGACCGTGTACTGGTCGCCGCCGGTGAAAATGATCATGTTCGCCACGCCCTTCTGGAAGCCGGGCGTGTTCTCCGCCAGCACGAACACGGGACGGGTCGGGCCGACGCCGTACAGGCGCACGGCGAGGGGAATCAGCAGCGAACGGGTGATGCGATAGCGGCCCGAAGGCAGGAACACGACGCCGCCCTGGCCCTTGTTGGCGGCGGCATCGAGGGCTTGCTGGATGGCGGCCGTGTCGTCGGCCTGGCCGTCGCCCCTGGCGCGCACCACGACGGCGCGCGGGTCTTCGGGCATGAGCTGGTAGGCCGATACGGATGGCGTCGGCGCCGCGAGCGCGGCGGCGGGGACGAGGGTGCTGGCGGCCAGCAGGCACGAGAGTGCCAGAGCGCGGGGAAGTACGGAAGGTGTTGTTGACATCATGGATCTTTTCCTCAGCTATGGTAGAAGCAGCGACAAAAGCATCACGAACAGCAGGCCGAACACGCCCACCAGGGTCTCCATCAGGGTCCAGGAGCGGAACGTATCCTTCAGGGACAAGCCAAAATATTCTTTGAACATCCAGAAGCCGGAATCGTTGACATGGCTGCACATCAGGCTTCCGGCGCCGATGGCCAGCACCATCAGGTTCGGGTCGACGCCCGAGCTGTGCACCAGCGGCGCGACGATCCCGCCGGCAGTCACGCCGGCCACCGTGGCCGAGCCCAGGCAGATGCGGATCACCGTGGCGACCGACCAGCCCAGCACCAGCGGCGGCACCGGAAGGCTCGACAACAGCGCGCCCAGGTCGGCGCTGACGCCCGACTCCACCAGCACCTGCTTCAGTGCGCCGGCCCCGGCGATGATCAGCAGGATCGGCGCGATCTCGCGCATCGCTTCGGCCGGTCCCTGCATCACGGTGGAGAAGCGCCGTCCCTGCGCCAGGCCCAGCGTGTAGATGGCGACCAGGTAGGACACCAGCATTACCACCAGCGGATTGGCCAGGAACGACAGGCTGCCGTTCAGGTCGGGCCGCGCCATCATGAGCACCGTCGTCGCCCCCAGCAGCAGCACCGGCAGCAGGGCGGTGGCGAAGCTGTTGAAGGCGCCCGGCAGTTCGCCGTCCTGCATCGC
Organism: Telluria sp. RT2P19; assembly: GCF_059685725.1. Taxonomy (NCBI): domain Bacteria; kingdom Pseudomonadati; phylum Pseudomonadota; class Betaproteobacteria; order Burkholderiales; family Oxalobacteraceae; genus Telluria; species Telluria sp. RT2P19. The sequence goes on along the minus strand of NZ_JCASIL010000005.1, from coordinate 83,886 downwards.
GCGGCCGTCCTGGAACATCGCTGCCGGTTGCGCCCGGATGCGGCGCAGCGACATTGCGAACACGGGACCGGCAATGATCAGGGTCGGTATCGCCACCACGATCCCGTACAGCAGCGTGGTGCCCATGTCGGCGTGGATCGCCGATACGAGCGCCACCGGCGACGGATGCGGCGGCAGGAAGCCGTGCGCGATCGACAGCCCGGCCAGCAGCGGGATCGCCAGGGCTACCGCCGGTCGTCCCGAACTGGCTACCAGCGAGAAGATCAGCGGCACCAGCAGCACGAAGCCGACGTTGTAGTACAGCGGGATGCCGACCACGAAGCCGGTGACGGTCAGCGCCACCGGAATGCGCGACGGCCCCAGCGCGTCGACCAGGCAGGTGGCGATGCGGCGCGCGGCGCCGCTGTCGGCGATCAGCTTGCCGAACACGGCGCCCAGGCAGATGATCACCACCAGGGAGCCGAGCAGGTCGCCGATGCCCTTCTCGATCGCGCCGGGGATCCTTGCGGGCGGCACGCCGAGCAGCAGCGCCGCCGCGACCGATGCCGCCACGAAGGCCAGCAGGGGCTGAACCTTGCCCCAGGCGATGAGTAGCGTCAGCAGGCCGACCGCCAGCAGTACGGAAACGATGTTCCACACGGCTGGCTCCCGTCAGAAGCCGTAGCGCAGGCCAGCCCGGTAGGTGCGTCCAACCACGTCGTACAGGGCCGGGTTGATGCCGTAGCTGGCATTGTTCTGCGGCGCCGCTTCGGGAGCACGGTCGGTCACGTTGTCGATCTTGACGTAGGCCTGCAACTGCTTCGACAGGTTGTAGCTGGCGCCGATGTCGAGGTAGGCCGCACCTTTCATCTTGTTGCTGTAGATGGTCGGATGGATCAGGGTCGATACCGGGCAACCCGTCTGGCACTCGATGAAGTCGTTGCGGTAGGTGCCGTCGCTGAACCAGCGTTCGGTCAGCGTGAAGCTCAGCTTGTCGTTTTCCCAGGTCTGCTGCGCCAGCACTTTCCACTTTGGCGTGTTGCTCATGTTCGAGCCAGCCGAATCCACCGCGATCGTGCCGACCACGCCCGACTCGGTGATGTAGTGCAGGTTGCGGGTGGCCAGCGCACGGAACGTGAAGCGTCCCGGCAGGTTCAAGCGCTCGAGGCCGGTCCGGTAGGAGGTCTCGAGGTCGAAGCCCTTGACCTTGAGCGAGGCGAGGTTGAAGTTCTGCAGGGTGACGTAGTTGCTGCCCGGGCTGTCGAGCACCATGGCCTGGCAGATTTCCTGGTTGCCGGCCACGCACAGGTCGACTTCCTGCTGGATCGTCAGCGCCGAGATCACGCCCTTGACTTCGATGTCGAAGTAGTCGGCCGAGACGGAAAAGCCCGGCGCCCACTTCGGCTGGCTCAGGACGATGCCGAAGGTGTTGTTGCGCGCGATTTCCGGACGCAGTCCCGTGTTGCCGACGGTGCGTTCCTGGACGCTGATGGTATTGCCCTGGTACTGGACCACGTTGTTGACCACCACCGGCGCCGCGAACAGTTCCGACAGGTTGGGCGCGCGCACGTCCTTCGAGGTCACGCCGCGCAGGCGCAGGCCATCGATCGGGGTCTGCCAGGTGGCGCCCAGCTTCCAGCTGTTGACGCTGCCGGCGGTGCTGTACTTGGTCTCGCGGTCGGCCAGGTTGAGGTTGGCCTCGCCCCAGGTCGCCGACTTGAGCACCGGGATGTTCAGCTCCACATAGGCTTCGCGCACATTGTAGCTGCCTTCGCCGTTATGGAAGTTACCGGCGTACCAGTTGTTGCCAACGGTCGTGTTGAGCAGCGGGTCGGCCGGGTACATGGCGTTGTTGGGCGAGGTCGGGGTGACGCCGTTACCGTAGGCGTCGCCGCGCACGCGGTATTTCTCGCGCCGGTACTCGGCACCGGTCGCCAGCGAGATCGGGCCGGCCCAGCCTTCGAACAGCTCGCCATTGATATTGAAGCTGCCGACGTCCTGGCTTTGCGTGGTGCGCTGGCGCGGGCCGTTGGCCGGGGCGATATAGGCCCAGGCCGCCGGGTCGGCCGGGTTGTCGCCGATGATATTGAGCGGGACGCAGCCCGACGCCGCGGCCACCGGATTGCGGCACACGATGCGGCCGTCCGGCGCGCGCACCGCGTCGATGGCGTTGTTATAGCGCGTGTTGAGCGTCATGTTGAACGCGTCGAGATTGGTCTTGTTTTCGCCGTGGGTCACGTAGGCGTCGTACGACCAGTCCTTGCCGAACAGGGCGAACTTGCCCTCGGCGCCGACTACGAAGCGGCGCTGGGTGCGGGTCGGCTGGACGTCGATGTTCTCGGGGAAGACCGCGTTCGAGGTGCCGTACTGGAAGCTGGTGATGTTGTTGCGGGCGCAAGCCTCGACGATCGAGGCCGGCAGGAACGGGTTCGAGCACTGGATGTTCAGGTTGGCGTTCTTGGCCGCGCCCGGGTTGGGCGAGAAGCGCGACGCCACCTGGCCATAGTTGGCGGTGAAATAGAGCTGGTGTTCGGGAGTGATGTCGAACGACATGCGGGTATAGGCCACCTGGCGCTTGAAGTTCATCGCCAGGTTGGTGCCCGAACCCACGTTGCCGCTCAAGTCGCCGCCAATGCAGAACGGGTTGATGCAATTGGTGACGGCGCCGGTGCCGGTCGGCTGGCCATTCGAGCCGTACTGGAACTGGTAGGGCGTGCCGCCGGGGCCGAAGGCGGTGCCTTGCAGCGGGCCGCTGGTGATCAGGCCGTACTTCGCGTACTGGTATTGCTGCGCCTGTTCGATCACGCGGTATTGCGGCAGGCCGTCGCCGGTCTGGTTCAGCGGACGCACCGAATAGGCCGGGTTCTGGTACCAGGTGCGGCCGTTCGGGCCCTTGCCGCCGAAGCCGGGAGACTCGATGCCGTTCTCTTTCGTGAACTCGGCGCTGGCCGTCACGTGGAAGCGGTCATCCAGGAAGGCCTTGCCCCAGGCGGCCTGCACGGTGCCGCCGCGGTCGTCATCGTACTTGGTCTGTCCACCCTGGACATTGGCCTTGAAGCCGGTGAATTTTTTGTCGGTGACGAAGTTGACCACGCCGCCTACCGCGTCCGAGCCGTAGGACGCCGAGGCGCCGCCGGTCACCACGTCGACGCGTTTGACCAGCAGTTGCGGGAACTGGCTGACGTCGGTCACGCCGGTGACGTTGGCGCCGACCACGCGCTGGCCGTCGAGCAGGGTCAGGGTGCGGATCGTGCCCAGGCCGCGCAGGCTCAGGGACGACAGGCCCTGGATGCCGCTGCTGGTGCTGTTGGTGCTGGTGGTGCGGCCGGTGCTGCCCTGCAGGGCCGGCAGTTCGGCCAGGGTGTTGAACAGGTTCGGCTTGGCCGATTTTTCCAAGTCGGCGCTGGTCAGGCTGGTGGTCGGCGTCGGCATGGTGAAGCCGCGCGCGGCGATGCGCGAACCCGAGATGCGCACGACATTCGATGCTTCGTTGGTCGCGGCGGGCGTAGCGGCGGTCTGTGTGGCCTCGACGGGCAAGGCTTGCGCCGTGGCGTCGGCGACGGCGGCGGTTTCCGATTGGGGCTCGGGCTGTGCCTGCTGCGCGTGGGCGGCCCCGACGCTCCAGCAGACGCTGGCCACGGCCAGGCTGATAAGGGTCCGTTGAACTGGTGTACGCATGATGTCTCCTCGATGCTTGTTGTATGGGAGCGCGCCGTCTCTGCGGAGGGCTACGCGACAGCTTGCAACTGGCTGGTTTACTGAAATCTCGTCGAACCTCGGTGCCAGGGCCGGGTCAGGCGTTTGCTGTGATGCGTTCCACCAGCGCGGTCGGCGCCAGGGTGATGTCCAGGGTGAGGCCTGCCTCGTCGGCCTGGAGCGGCTCCAGGATGCTCAGCTGGCTATCCAGCAACGACGGCGGCATATAGTGTCCGGGGCGTCCGTGCATGCGCACGGCAATCAGTTCACGCGGGCCGGCCAGGTGCACGAAGCGCAGCGCCGGGTCGGCGCCGCGCAGCAGGTCGCGGTAGCGCCGCTTGAGCGCCGAACAGGACAGCACCAGGCCCCGGCCTTCGCTGCGCGCCTGGCCGATTTCGGTCGCCAAAGCATCCAGCCAGCCGGCGCGGTCGTCGTCGTCCAGGGGGATTCCGGCCGACATCTTGGTGACGTTGGCGGCGGGGTGGTAGGCGTCGCCTTCCAGGAAGGGGACGGCGAAGTGCTGGGCCAGGGCGGCGCCGACCGTGCTCTTGCCCGATCCGCTGACGCCCATGACGACCCAGCGCAGGGGACTGGAGACTGCGGACGGGGTACTGACGCTTGATGCTGACATCGTTTCTCCTCGAAAGACCGTTAGCGCTAACATCGCGTTTTTTGAAGTGTTGTTCACCTAATTTTTTTTGTAAACACGTTATCGATGTTGCAATGCAGCGTAATCCGGCGTCGACATTGCGGCTTTGCATCCGGCAGCAGCAAAGGCAATCGACGGTTTTCACTCAGCAAGTAAGCTGAAAATTTGATAGCGCTAACATTGTTGCGACGCGCAATCTATTTTTTCTCACTGTTGTGTTTTTTCTACGCTGATGCGTGCGCGCCACACTATGCGCGTCGATAGACGCTATGGTGGAAGCTGGTCAGGCAGGAACAAAAGCCATGAACTCCATGCAGCGCAGCTTGCGCTGGTCCACCGAACAGGGCAACGGGCTCGAATTCTGCGCGCTACGCTGCACGCCACAAGGCCTTATCGCCGAAGGCGTGACGATCGGACCGGCCATCGCCAGCTTGGCCGGGAGCGCGCCGTTCGGCTGCAGTTATGCCGTGCATTGCGACCAACGCTGGCATGTGCGCCAGGTCGAGGTAAAGGTGGCCGGCGGTGCGCACCTGCTGTTGCACGCCGATGGCGAAGGATTCTGGCGCGGCGCGGATGGCGCGCCGTTGCCGGCGCTGGACGGTTGCATCGACGTCGACCTCACCTGCACGCCGTTCACCAATACGTTGCCGATCCGGCGCCTGGGCGAGGCCCTGCGCGAACGCCAGGAGATCCGGGTCGCCCATATCGTGCTGCCCGACGAAGGCGTGATCCGTTCGCGCCAGGCCTATACCGCGCTCGGGGGTGGCCGCTATCGCTTCGAGAGCCTGTCCGACCGCTTCCAGGCCGACATCGAGACCGATGCCGACGGCCTGGTCGTGCGCTATCCAGGGTTGTTCCGGCGCCTGGAACAAACGCGCTGACAGGGGCGCTTACTCGCGCGAGATGGTGTACACCTCGCCCGCGGTCGCGCCGGCGTCGCCTTTCTTGGCCCGCAGGTCTCGGTACACTGCGGCGCGCATGATCATCATCGCCACCACCGGCGCCGTCAGCAGCACGAACACGGTGATGATGATCTCGTGGACCACCACGCGCGACTGCGCCACCGTGAAGTAGAGCATGGACGCGATCAGCAGGCTGCCGGCGCCCAGGGTGATCGTGATCGCCGGGCCGTGGATGCGCTGGTAGAAGGTGCGCAGGCGCATCAGACCGAGCGCGCCGATCAGGATGATGCTGGAGCCCAGGATCAGCAGCAGCGAGACCAGCAGGGCGGCCCAGTCGGGCAGGTGTTCGATACCGGTCATTCGATGATCTCCCCACGCATCAGGAATTTCGCCATGGCGACGGTGGAGACGAAGCCGACCAGTGCGATCAGCATCGCCACCTCAAAGTAGACCTGGGTGCCGAAGCGGATGCCCAGCACCAGGGCCAGCAGCATGCCACACATCCAGAGGGTGTCGAGGGCCAGCACGCGGTCGTGGGCCGAGGGACCGATCAGCAGGCGGCCGGCGCACAGCGCCATCGCCGCCAGCACGCATACGAGGGCGTAACCGATCGAGATTTCAAGCAGGGTCGCCATGGCGGACCTCCGTTTCGAAGATGTGGATCAGGGGCTGTTCATAGCGGGTCTTGATGGTGTCGACCCACCATTTGGCATCGTGCAGGTCGAATACGTGCAGGACCAGCGTATGTTTGTCGGAGTCGGGCCTGGGCTGCAGCTCGGTCCATACCGTGCCCGGCGTCATGTTGATCAGGCAGGACAGCATCGCCAGCCCGTGCGGATCGCGCAGGTCCAGGGGAATGCGGACGAACTGCGAGTTCAGGTTGGCATAGTCGGCGAACAGGATGACTCGGCTGACGTTGAAGCACGAGCGCACCACTTCGACCGATGCGAAGCCGAGCAGGCGCACGGCGACCAGCGGCTTGCGCAGGCGTGGGTAGCCCAGCGGATTGAGGTGGCGGGTCAGGACCGGAGCGGCAATGCCGAGCAGTACGCCGAGCAGGATATGGCCCGGATACAGGGTCTGGTTCAGCAGCAGCCACAGGGCGCACAGCGCCAGCGACACGATAGGGTAGGGTAGCCAGCGACTCATGGCGCCTCCGGGGTCAGGAAGGTCGGCGGTGTCGCCGCGGGCGCCGCGCCAGGTTGCGGAACGGCCGGTTCGGCCAGCACCCGGTAGATGTAGCCGCCCGGCCGGTGAAGGCTGTCGCTTGCGCGCGCAAGATAGCCGAACAGCGGTTCGGCCTGCACCGTCATCAGGACCGAGAGCGCCAGCAGGAACAGGATCGGCGCCACTTCGGAGCGATGCACCTTGGGCGGTTCGATGGCGCCGCTGGCCCAGAAGGTGCGTACGCCAAAGCGCATCATCGAGATCACGGCGATCAGGCCGGACAGGATGATCAGCGCCATCAGGGTCCAGCCGGCGGCCGGGATCGCGGCCACGCCGGCACTGTCGGCTTGCGGATTGAGCAGCGCATGGAACATGCTGAACTTGGCCACGAAGCCCGACAGCGGCGGCAGGCCGGCGATCATCAGCGCGCAGGCTGCGAAGGCCAGCGACAGGAAGGCCATCGCGGCCGGCACGCCGCGTCCGGTGGGCTCGGCCGGCGTGTCCTCGACCGCGAACGCTTCCATGGTCAGCGCCAGCATCGCCGAGCGCGGGGTGCGGATGCGGTCGATCAGCTCGATCAGCAGCAGGAAGGCGGCCACCGCGATGGTCGAGCCGATCAGGTAGTAGATGCCGGCGGTCACCAGCGGCGGCTGGCCGTAGCCGATCACCGCCAGCAAGGTGCCCGACGAGACGATCGCGCCATAGCCGGCCATGCGTCCGGCGGTATCGGTCGACAGGATGCCGGCGGAGCCGAACACGATGGTCGCCATGCCGCCGTAGAGCAGGGCGTCGCCGCCGAAGCCGGCGGCGGCGCCCGCATTGTCCGAAAAGATCAGCAGCCACAGGCGCAGCAGCACATAGGCGCCGACCTTGGTCATCAATACCAGCATCACCGCCACCGGCGGCGAGGCGGCGGCATAGGTGGTCGGCAGCCAGAAGCCCAGCGGCCACATGGCGCCCTTGGTCAGGAAGGCCAGCGCCAGCACGGTCGCGCCGACCTTGAACAGGGCCAGGTCCTCGCCCGCCAGCAGCGGCACGCGCGCGGCCAGGTCGGCCATGTTGAGGGTGCCGGTGGTGGCGTAGATCAGCGCAATGCCCAGCAGGAACAGCAGGGCGGCGGCCAGGTTGATCGCGATGTATTGCATGCTGGCGCGGATACGCTCGGCGTTATAACCGTGCAGCACCAGGCCATACGACGCGGCCAGCATCACCTCGAAGAACACGAACAGGTTGAACAGGTCGTGGGTCAGGAAGGCGCCGTTGATTCCCATGAGCAGGAACTGGAACAGCGTGTGGAAATGCACGCCGATGCGGCCCCAGCGGGTGCGGGTGAAGTGCAGGGAGGCCAGGCCGAGCACCGCGGTGAGCAGCAGCATCAGCGCCGACAAGCGGTCGGCCAGCAGGGCGATGCCGAACGGCGCGCTCCAGTTGGCGGCCAGGTAGATGCCCATGCCGTCCTGCCAGTGGCCGCCATCGGTCATGAAGATCAGCGCCAGCGCGTTGGCCAGCAGGCCAAGGAGCGAGGCGTAGCTGAGCCAGTACTTCAGGCGGTGCCAGCCCTGCGTCAGCGGAGCCAGGGCGGCGCCCACCAGCAGCGGCAGCAATACCGGCACCAGGATCAGGTGCTGGGTCCAGTGCAAACTCATAATTCAGGCTCCTTGCCATCCACGTGGTCGGTGCCGGTCAGGCCGCGCGAACCGATCATCACCACCAGGTACAGCGCGGTGGTGGCGAAGCCGATCACGATTGCCGTCAGCACCAGGGCTTGCGGCAGCGGGTCGGCCAGGACGGACGGGTTGGGCGTCGTGCCGGCGGGCGTGAGCGGCGGGGCGTCGACCCACAGGCGGCCCATCACGAAGATGAAAAGGTTGACGGCATAGGACATCAGCATCAGGCCGGACAGCACCTGGAAGCTGCGCGGACGCAGGATCAGCCAGATGCCAGAGCCGAACACGATGCCGATGGCAAGCGATATGACGAGCTCCATCAGAAGATCTCCTTGGCAGGCGGGATAGTGGCGCGCGTGGCGTCAGCCGCCGCGCGGTGGCTGCGCAGCGACTGGTGGGCCAGCGCGACCAGGGTCAGCATGGTAGAGCCGACTACCACCAGGAACACGCCCAGGTCGAACATGAAGGCGCTCGGCACATGGATCTCGTCCAGGATCGGCAACGTCACATGGGCGGTATGGCTGGTCAGGAACGGATAGCCGAGGAACCAGGCGCCGATGCCGGTGAAGGCGGCGCAGGCCAGACCCCAGGCGATCCAGCGGTGCGGCCGCAGGCGTAGGTGCGACTCGACCCAGTCGGTGCCGGCCACCATGTACTGCACGATCAGCGCGGTGGCGAAGATCAGGCCGGCGACGAAGCCGCCCCCCGGCAGGTTATGGCCGCGCATGAAGAAGTAGGCCGCCATTACGCCCATCACCGGCAGCAGCAGGCGCAGATAGACCGCGGGAATCATGAGGTAACCGCTCGAAGCCTGCGCTGCAGGAGACTGGTTGACGGCCGGATCGACGTCGCTGGCCTGCTGCACCGGAATCGCGATCGACTCGGTGGCGGGACGGAAGCGGCGCAGCAGCGCATAGACGGTCAATGCGACAGCCGACAGCACGGTGATTTCACCCATGGTGTCGAAGCCGCGGAAGTCGACCAGCAGCACGTTGACGACGTTCGAGCCGCCGCCCTCGGTCAGCGCGCGCAGCACGAAGAACTCGCCGATCGACGGCGGCGGCGTACGCACCAGGATCGCGTAGCTGGCGGCGGCGATGCCCAGGCCGCCGGCAACGGCGATGAAGCCGTCGCGGCCGCGCCGGAACCAGGTGCTGGGTGGCGCCTTGTTCTTCAATTCCTTCGGCGCGAAGCGCGGCGGCAGCCAGCGCAGGCCGAGCAGGATCAGCACCGTGGTCACGGTCTCCACCATCAGCTGGGTCAGCGCCAGGTCGGGCGCCGACAGCCACAGGAAGGTGATGCTGGTGACGGCGCCGACGCCGCCCACCATCACCAGCGCTGCCAGGCGGTGGTACTTGGCCTTGTAGGCCGCGCCCAGGGCGCAGCCGGCACCGATGATCCACAGCACGGCGAACAGCGGGTCGAGCGAATGCACGCTCAGCACCGGAATCGCGGGTAGTGGGTCGACCAGCAGCAGCGGTGCGGCCACCATGACGGCCATCAGCACCAGCATCTGCGGCTGCAGGCGGCGGGTGCCGGTCCAACGGAGCAGCGCACTGGCGCCGACCGACAACGCCAGCATGGTGTTTTCATACGCTTGCGCGCCCTTCAGGCGGTGCAGCACCGGCACTTCGGTGCGTTCTCGCAGGTCGTGGCGACGCCACAGGAACCAGTACAGCAGGGCGCCCAGCAGCAGCGCCGCGCCGCTCATCCCGAGCGCCAGGTTGAAGCCGTGCCAGATCGCCAGGTCGTACTCGGGCATGGCGCTGCCCAGCACCGAGCTGGAGGCCACCGCCAGCACGTCGCCGACCACGCGCTCGGGCATGATGCCGACCGCGATGCACAGCACCACCAGGCACTCGACCGGGAAGCGCATCCAGCGCGCCGGCTCGTGCGGTTCGTGCGGCAGGTCTTTCGCCAGGCGGCCGAAGAACACGCTGATGAAGCGCAGCGAGTAGGCGACGCTGAAGATGCCCATCGCCACCGCCGCGTACGACATCGACCAGTCATCGCTGCCGCCCACGTGGGCGGTTTCGGCGAAGAACATCTCCTTTGACAGGAAGCCGTTCAGCAGCGGTACCCCGGCCATCGAGGCCGAGGCCACGATCGCCAGCGCGGCCGTCACCGGCATGGCCTTGCGCAAGCCGCGCAGCACGCGCATGTCGCGCGTGCCGGTCTCGTGGTCGACGATGCCGACCGCCATGAACAGCGAGGCCTTGAAGATCGCGTGGTTCATGATGTGGAACACCGCCGCCACCACGGACAACGGGGTGCCGATGCCCAGCAGGCAGGTGATGAGACCGAGGTGGCTGATGGTCGAGTAGGCCAGCAGTCCCTTCATGTCGTTCTGGAAGATCGCGAAGAACGAGGCCAGCACCAGGGTGGTGACGCCGGCGCCGACGATGAGCCAGGTCCATTCCTGGGTGCCGCCAAGGGCCGGATACAGGCGCGTGAGCAGGAACACCCCGGCCTTGACCATGGTGGCGGAGTGCAGGTAGGCCGATACCGGGGTCGGCGCGGCCATCGCGTGCGGCAGCCAGAAGTGGAACGGGAATTGCGCGCTCTTGGTCAGGGCGCCGAGCGCGATCAGCACCAGCGCCGGCAGGTATAGCGCGTGGGCGCGAATCTGGTCGCCGGCCGCCAGCACGACGTCGAGCTCGTAGCTGCCGACGATATAGCCGAGCGTGAGCACGCCGGCCAGCAGGCACAGGCCGCCGGCGGTGGTGACGGTGAAGGCCATGCGCGCGCCGCGGCGCGCGTCGTTACTCTCTTGCCAGTAGCCGATCAGGAGGAAGGACGTCAGGCTGGTCAGTTCCCAGAATACGACCAGCTGGATCAGGTTGCCGGAGAGGACCACGCCCATCATCGAGCCCATGAAGGCCAGCATATAGGCGTAGAAGCGGGCGACCGGATCGCGCCTGGACATGTAGTAGCGCGCGTACAGGATCACCAGCAGGCCGATGCCGAGCACCATGATCGAGAACAGCCAGGCCAGGCCGTCCATGCGGATGATGAGATCGAGGCCGAACATCGGCAGCCAGCTGTGGCGCGATTGCAGCACTTCGCCGGCATCCAACCGGCCGAACTGGGAAATGGCGAAGATGAGGGCCAGAAGGGTGAACGCGCCGGCCGCGATGGCGGGACGGTTGCGCGACCCATTGGGAAGGCAGGCGGCGACGAAGGCGCCGGTGAAGGGAAGAAGGACGAGCAGGATCAGTGGCAGTGAGGTCATCGACATCATCCTTCGGGGCAGTGCGACATGTAGCGGCACGCACAGAGGTGCAGGGCGGTTTCAGGTTTTTTCATTCTCATCATCTTTTCCAGCGCGCGCAGGGGGACGTACAAGCAGCGTGTCGCACACGACTGCCTGCAGCAGGTATTCACTGCGGCTACCGGTCAGGAGGCGCATCAGCGCCGATTCTTCATGCAGGCCAAGGACGACCAGGTCGATACTATTATCCACTACATGACGCGCGAGCTGGGACGCAGGTTCGCCTTCGCCGATCACCGGGTCGAGCAGTACGCGCGCATCCGGTGGCAGCGCGCAGCCGTCCAGGAAGCGGATCATCGCCGCGTGCGGTGGGGCGTCCGGCGCCAGGATGTGGCTGTCATGGGCGTGGAACACAGTGATGCGGCGCCCGGGGAACAGGCTCGCCGCCGTTTCCAGCGCCAGGCGTGAGGCCGGCGTAAAGTCGGTCGCGACCATGATCCGGCGGTAAGGCCCGCGCACGCGCTGGCGTACCACCAGCAGCGGCTGCGCCAGGCCGCGCGCCAGCTTCTCGACGGTGGAACCGAGCAGCAGGGCGCCCAGGGTATCGTGCTGCGAGGCGCCGGCGACCACGACTGCACCGGGCAGGGAGGCGGCGGCGTCGAGGATGGCGGCGGGGGGCGGGCCGCTGGCGAAGCGCTGGCTGGCGTGCAGGGGTGAGCCGGCGAATTCGCGCGCGAATTCCGCGCGCGCGGCGCGTTCCTGGTGCGCAAGGCCGGCATCGGCGTCGAGCCATTGGAGTACTTCGCCGGGCGCCTGGGGGGCCTCGTGCACCGTCAGGACCGCTAGCGGGATGGAAAATTCTTCGGCCAGCTGCTTGGCGCGTTCCAAGGGCCGGTCGCAGCGGGCGCTCAGGTCCGTCGCAAGCAACAATCCGGGGGGCGTAGTCGGGCTCGGGTCTGGCATGCGCCGCCTCATGGAAAGTCTTTTCGAAGGCGACACTCTACCGTAGTTGACGACCTGGCTACAACGCGTTTCTTCAGTTATTTTGAATTTACTTCGGATAACTTCGGGTGCAGTACTGCATTCTCGCGCAACGTCAACCCGGATCCGGGCGTCAGGCGGACGTCGAGCGCCGGGACGCAGGCGGTGTCCTGTCCATACGCCGCGCGCACCTCGGCCTGCATGTGCGTCTCCCCGCGCAGTTTGGCCTTGCAGGCGGCGCGTTCCTCGTCGCCGACCGGCTTGTCCGAACTGTGTCGGCTGCGGCGATGTAGTCGGTGCCGGCGTCCGAGGATCGATTCCGCGCTCTGCGTCGGCGCAGTCGCGGTTTCCCGCGGCTCGGTGGCAACCGCCGGGGAGGCGATGGCCGTTTGTTCGGTGTCGTTTCTGGGCGTTGTGGCGTAGGTCGCCTGTGCGGCGCTGGCGTCGCCGATGCTGCTCACCATGGTCGTTTCCTGTTGCGGGTGATCGTCCAGCATGAACGGCCGGGCAGGTCGCGCGGCGCAGGGCGGCAAGTGCAAAGCGAGGCAAACCCAACACGATCGGGGGGCGATCTCCACTCGATTGGGGATATGCATGGATGCCGCCCTTCGCCGACAATCCTGCCAAGGAGAATCGTCGATGAGTAATTACTTGCGCCACAGCGCGCTGGCATTGGCGGCATGCGCCGCCAATGCCCAGGTCCAGGCCCAGACCAATGTCCAGTTCTACGGCCGCCTGAACGTCTCGGCCGAACACGTGAAGGCGTCCGTCACCACCGATGGCGGGCGCCTGAGCCAGCAGCGCCTGTCGGGCAACCGCTCGGTGCTGGGATTGCGCGGCAGCGAAGACCTGGGTGACGGGGTCAACGTCGTGTTCCAGGTCGAGGCTTCGCTTTCGCCCGACACCGGGGCCGGCGAACTCGCGCGGCGCGACACCCGGGTGGGCCTGGACGGCGACTTCGGCACCCTGTTCGCCGGCCACTGGAATACGGCCTACAACGGCGCGACATCTGGTCTCGATCCCTTCTATCCGACCACGGCCGGCTATATGAGCATCATCAGCAATGGCGCGGCCTCGTCGACCGACAATGTCAGCAACACCTCTTCCTTCGACCGGCGCCAGGCCAATTCCATCCATTACTGGTCGCGCCCGTGGAAAGGCCTGGGCCTGCGCCTCACGCATGGCCTGGCCGAGGAACGTCCGGCCAGCGGCGCCAAACCGTCGCTGACATCGCTGGCCGCGGTCTATGACCAGGGGCCGTGGTATGCGGCGCTGGCGCACGAACGCCATCACGAATACCAGGGACCGGGACTGCGCGACAGCGGCACCAAGCTGGCAGTAGCGCGACGCTTTGGCGATACCCGGGTCGCGCTGCTGGCCGAGCGCCTGGCATACGAGACCGCCGCCGGCGGCCTGGATCGCAATGCCTGGTATGTCTCGGTCATCCACCAGGTGGGTCTTCACGGCCTGCGCCTGGGCGTGGCGCGCGCCGGCGACGGCAAGGGCGCGAGCGGCAGCCGGGTCGGCTCCATCCGCGGTGGCGCGCGCACCGGCGCGACCCACGTCACGCTGGGCTACGAGTACCTGCTATCGAAACGCACGGCCGTGCATGCCTATGTCACCCACCTCGACAACGAGGTGAACGGCGGGTACGACTTCGCGATCAACAGCCTGGGGGCGGCACCCGGCGCGACCCTGAAGGGCGCCGCGCTCGGCCTGCGCCACAGCTTCTGATGCGGCCTGCCTGACGATGCAGTGCAGGTCATTGTCCGGCGCGCATCCAGGCGCTAGACCTCGGCAAGGACGTGCGCCTGACGCCCGAGACCGCGCGCCTGGCGCTGGGCGAGAACATCTGCCCTGGCGGTATGACCACGGCTGGTACGGCAGCATCACCTCGCCCTGACGGCCTTTGCCGGTGGGCACCCGTGCCCGCCCGGCCGGCTGGGACTGGTAGGATGGCGCCAGCCCATGAAGATTTTCCCCACCAAGCATGCCGTTCCGGCAGGCGCCGCCATCGTCTGCCTGCTGCTCGCCGCCGCCACGCTGGCTGGCTGGGGGCTGCATTCGCCGTCACTGATCGGCGCCGGCATCGGCGCGCCGCAGATGTACCCGTTCAGCGCGGTCGGTTTCATCTGCGCCGGCCTTAGCGTGCTCCTGCAGCTGCACCCGGTGCGCCCGGTCGCCCGCGTACTCGCCCTGCTGCTCCTGGTGCTCGGCCTTGGCGGCGCGGTGATGCGCTATGCCGGCTGGGCGCCGGCGCCGCTGTCACTGGGCCTGGGCGCCGCGTCCAGCGCGTGGAGCCTGCCGGCGCCGCTGACCGATGGCCTATTCGTGGTGCTCGGCGCCAGCCTGGCCCTGGTGGGCGTGCGCCGCACGGTCGCCGTGGCCCAGGCGCTGGCGGCCAGCGTGCTGCTGTTCTCCCTGCTCACACTGGCCAGTTTCGCCGCCGAGGATACGGTCCTTTATCAGCTGCTGCCCGGCCGCGGCACCTCGCTGCGCACCGCGCTGGCCTTCATGCTGGCCTCGAGCGCGGTGCTGGCGCTACGTCCCGACCAGGGCATGATGGTGGCACTGGCCAGCGCCACGCCCAGCAGCCAGACGCTGCGCCGGCTGATGGTGCCGCTGGTGGTGGCTCCAATCGTGCTGGGAATGGTCGCCACCGCTGCCGTGCGCGCCGCCGATCCGGGCATCGACCTGACCACGATGATCTGGCTGTTCGTGTGGGGCCTGCTGGTAATCCTGATCGCCGTGGTGTGGCGCTTCGCCTACCAGCTGTACCGCCAGGACCTGATCCGCGGCATGGCCGAGCGCGAGCGCAACGAGGCCCTGCAGGCGCTGCGGCTGGCCGATGAGCGCAAGAACGAGTTCCTGGCCATGCTGGCGCACGAGCTGAGGAATCCGCTGGCACCGATCAGCACTGCCGCCAGCCTGCTCAAGAGCGTGTATGCGAGCGACCCCGGCGCGGTGCGGCGCACTAGCGAGATCATTGCGCGCCAGGTCGACCACATGGTTCACTTGGTCGACGACTTGCTCGACGTGTCGCGCGTCACCCGCGGCATGATCGAACTGAAGCGGGAACGGGTCGACCTGCGCCAGGTGGTCGGCGCCGCGCTCGAGCAGGTGCAGCCACTACTGGACACCCGGCGCCAGCGCCTGCATACCGCGCTGCCCGACGCCGGGGTGCTGGTCGAGGGCGACGCCAAGCGTCTGATCCAGGTGCTGGCCAACCTGGTCAACAATGCGGCGAAATACACGCCCGAGGAAGGCAATGTGCATGTGTCGGTGCGGATCGAGGGCGCGCAAGCGGTGCTGGAGGTGCGCGACGACGGCATCGGCATCGCGCCCGAACTGCTGCCCGATATTTTCGGCCTGTTCACGCAGGCCCGGCGCACGCCGGATCGGACCGGGGGCGGGCTGGGCCTGGGGCTGGCGCTGGTACGCAACCTGGTCGAGTTGCACGGTGGGCGAGTGCGCGCCGACAGCGCCGGGCCCAGGCAGGGCAGCACGTTCACCGTGACCTTGCCGCGCGTGGAAGCATCGTCCGCGCCGGTAGCCGAGGCAACCGCACCGAAGGGGCGGGCGCGCAAGGCCGGCGCATCGCGCGTGCTGGTGGTGGACGACAACGCCGATGCGGCGGCGTCGCTGGCGCTGCTGCTGGAAATGGAAGGTTATCGGGTCGCGGTCGAACATGCTCCGCATCCGGCCCTGCGACGTGTACTGGAAGACGCACCGGATGCCTGCATCCTCGACATCGGCCTGCCAGCCATGGATGGCCGCGAGCTGGCGCGCCGCATCCGCGCTGGCCTGGCAGAACATACGCCGGTCCTGATCGCGTTGACCGGCTACGGCAGCGATGCCGACCGCCAGGCGGCGCTGGACGCCGGCTTCGACCATTACCTGGTCAAGCCGGCCAATATGCAGCAGCTCGAAGCGCTGCTGGCCAGGACTCAGGCGTCGCTCGGATAGCGCAGGCCGATCTGCTTGCGGATCGTGTCGAGCAGGGTCATGATCGCCAGCGTGTCGTCGTGGCTCATGTCCGGATGCTCGAGCAGGCCTTCGCGCAGGCACTGGCCGGCGGCGATCGCCTCGTGGGTGTAGCCGTTGCCGAGCCAGGGCGTGGCGATCGTGCGCGAGGTGCCGTCCAGCAGGTCGACCGTGACGCTTTCGGTCATGTGGAACATGCGGTGCATGCGCACGCTGCCGCGCGTGCCGGACACTACCAGCTCGCTCGGCGCCCGCGCCCGCAGCGAGCAGCTGCAGATCGACAGGGTGCCGCCCGCATGGCGCATGGTGAAGGCCGTGGTCAGGTCCACCCCGGTCTCGCCCATCACGGCCTGGGCCTGCACCGCCTCGACCCGGCCCAGCAGGGCGCAGGCGATCGACAGCGGATAGATGCCCAGGTCGAGCAGGGCGCCGCCGCCCAGCGTCGGATCGTTGACGCGGTGGCTTGGATCGGGCGTAGCCGAAAAGCCGAAGTCGGCATGCAGCTGGGTCACCGTGCCGATCTCGCCGGAAGCGATGATGCGCCTGACCTCGGCCAGGGCCGGCATGAAGCGGGTCCACATCGCCTCCATCAGGAACAGCTTTCTTGCCCGCGCCAGCGCCACGACCTCGCCCGCCTCGCGCCGGTTCATGGTGAACGGCTTCTCGCACAGCACCGCCTTGCCGCCGCGCAGGGCAAGCATGGCGTTGGCCGCGTGCATCGGGTGCGGGGTGGCGATATAGATGATGTCCACATCTGGTGAACCGGCCAGCTCCTCGTAGGAGCCGAACGCCAGGGGCACGTCGAATTGCCGCGCAAAGGCTTGCGCCCCTTCGTTGCTGCGCGAAGCGACGGCGGACAGAACGGCGTCGGGTGTCGCGCGCAGGCCGGCCGCGAAGTCACCGGCGATGCGGCCGGTGCCGAGGATGCCCCAGCGGATGATACGGGTCATGGTTGTTCTCCAATATTCAAATGGTCTTTCAACGCGGCCACGACCAGTGCATGGTCGTCCGCGCCGGGCAGGCCTGACACCGTGACCGTGCCGACCGCGCCGCGGCCACGCACGACGATCGGGTAGGCGCCGCCGTGGGCCGCATAGTCGCGCATGTCCAGGCCCGGCAACCTGTCGTGATCACCGCCGGCCTGGCGCACTTCGTTATGGATGTAGAAGGAGCTATGGCCGGTGCGCTTGACCAGGTTATTCTTGCGCCGGATCCAGTCGGCGTGGTCGGGCGAGGCGCCCGGCATCGCGTGCGCGAACAGGACCGTGTCGCCATGCCTGATTTCGAGCGTCACCGGCCGGCTGGCGCTGCGCGCCCGCGCGACCAGCGCGGCGCCGAGGGCGGTGGCGGTGCCCTGGTCGAAGCGGTCGAATTGCAGCAGTTGTTCCTCGCGCAGCAAGGCGTCGAGCGAGACGGTGGTTTCCTGGTTCATGGTCGATGGCGTGAGCACGGACAGCGCCGCGCTGACATAGACCAGCGGCGCGTTCCAGTTGATGGCGACTTCGTTGGCGGCGTAGCTGCAGTCATGGTCGATATACGACAGCGCCGGCAGCTTGCTCGGGTATGGCGGGCAGTCCTTGGCATCCTGCTGGCCCGGGTTCGGGCCGCCGGACAGCCAGCCCGGCACCGGCGCTTCGACGCCGTCGGCCATCGAGGGCCGGTGGTGCGGATGCATGAAAGGCCGGGCGCCGAAGCCGGTAACGAAGGCGTAGCCGGTGGGGTTGCGGCCCAGGACGTAATCGAGGCTCGATTGCGCGGCGTGCAGGTAGTCCGGGTCCGGTTTGAGGCGATAGGCCTGCACCAGCATCATGCCCTGGTTCAGGACCACCGCATTGCTGCCCCAGACGAAATCCTTCGGCGTCATCGCGAGGCGGTAGCCGCTGGCGCGCCAGGTCTGTGCCAACTGCGCGGCCAGGGACTCGACGCGGCGTGCGACCAGGTCGTGATCCAGGCCGGGGGCCAGGCGCGCGCGGTGATGGGCCAGCGACATCCAGCCCAGCGAAGCCACATTGCCCCAGGACGGCGTCGACAGCGGAGCATCGTGCTTCATCAGCGCCGTGGCGTAGCGTGTGTCGCCGGTGGCGATGAACAGCTCGGCCGCGGCCCAGGCGAACTCGTCGCCCAGTTTCGTGTCGCCGTATTCGCCGGTGGCGACATCCTTCGGATTCTTGAAGACTGCGTCGGGATGGGCGTCGGCCCAGCGCCAGGCCGCTTGCGCCGCCGCCAGCATGCGCGCCGCCATGCCGGGCCACCTGGCCTCATACGGCGCGAGGACGCGGCTGGCCGTGGCCATGGTGGCGGCAAAGTCGAGCGCTGCCGCCGTGCTCTTGGCCACCACATAGCGCGCCGTAGTCGAGGCCGCATGCGGCATCACGATGCCGTCGAACCGCAGGTTGGTGAGCTTGTGGTACACGCCGCCATCCTGTGGATCCTGCATGGTCAGCATCCATTCGAGGTTCCACATGGCCTCGTCGAGGATGTCGGGGATGCCGTCGCCGGATTCGGGGATGCCGGTATCCTGCTTGAAAAAAGCGGGGAAATGCTCGAGGGCCGCCAGCAGCGTATAGGTCGAGATGCCGGAATTGACCACGTACTTGTTGTAGTCGCCGGCGTCGTACCAGCCCTTGGGACTGGACAGCACGGCGCCTGCCGGGCGCGACGCCGACGCGGCCGACGCATGTACCACCACCTTGTCGTCGGGGTGACCGGCCGGCCGGGCCCAGGGGCCTGCGTGCCGTGGATCGAGTGCGATCGCGCTGCGGTTGTAGTAGAAGGCCTTGAGGGCGGCGGCGTTCAGCGCGCGGTAGCCGCCGGCGGTGACCGTGAAAGGATCCGACAGTGCGAACCCTGCCATCCTGATGCGGTAGGTTCCCGGCTGCGTGAGCGCGCTGAAATCGAGCACCCGCACCGTCTCGCCCGACGGTTCCCAGCGCAGCGCGGCGCCGGCCGTTCCCTTGAAGGCGGTCTTGCCGTCGGCGCCGACGACTTCGAATTCATCCGCCCCCTGCGCCGCCACGGCCAGCTTCTGCGCCTGCGGCAGGAAGCCGACCTGGTTGACCTTGACCGCCTGCGCGGACGCGCCGCCCGCGACCAGGCATAACAGCGACAGTGTCAGGCGCTTCATGCCGGCACCGTCTTGCCGTCGGGGTCGGCGTCGACGTCCGGCGCCCTTTGCGGCTGGCTGCCGTCGTCGTGGTAGAACGGCGCGAACCAGGTCGCCAGGAACGAGGGAATGGTCGCCACCATCACCAGCGCGAAGTAGCCGACATAGCCCATCATCTCTTGCAAGTGGCCGCTGATCACGCCGGTGACCATGCCGCACAGGCCCATCAGGCCGGTGCCGAAGGCATAGTGGGTGGTCGTGTACTTGCCTGGCGCCAGCTGCTGCATCAGGTAGATCATGAAGCCGACCGCGCCGAAGCCGAAGAAGAATTTTTCGATCGCGACGCCGAGCGTGACCAGCACCAGGCTCGATGGCATGTAGATCGCCATCACGAGGAAAGTGATGTTGGGGATGTTGATCGCGCAGCACAGCACGAGCAGCGTCGACTTCAGGCCACGCTTGGCGACGTACAGCCCGCCCAGCAGCGAGCCGACCAGCACCGCAGCCAGTCCATAGGTGCCGTAGATCAGGCCCAACATCTCGTTGGACAGCCCCAGGCCGCCCCTGGATGCGGGATCGACCATGAAGAAGGGGCCGATCTTTTCCAGCAGGCCCACGCTGAAGCGGAACAGGAAGGCGAAGGCGATCATGCGCCATACGCCGCGCTTCTGGAACAGCGTGACGAAGGCGTCGAGCAGGATGCGGCCGGCATCCCTCATGCTCGCCGGCGTGTCGGCCGCGCGCGCGCCGTCCGGCATGGTGCGCCAGTGCCACAACGCCATCACCAGGGTCAGGCCCCCGACCAGCAGGAAGATGATGCGCCAGGCGTCGATCCAGTCCGGGCCGAACACGGCGGGATCGTGGCCGAAGACGGTCGAGTGCAGGTAGCCGGAGAGATACACCATGCCGCCGGCGGCCACGATCGGGCCGATATTCCACGACAGGCTCTGGATGCCGCAATACAGCGACTGGGCGCGCGCATCGAGCGAGGTGACGTAGACGCCATCGCTGGCGATGTCCTGCGTGGCGCCGATGAAGGACAGGGCGAAGAAGATGGCCATCAGGAACGTCATGTAGCCGGGCAGTTCCATCAGCAGCGCCACCCCGGCGAAGCCGGCCCCGATCAGCACCTGCGCGCACAGCACGAAGAACTTCTTGGTGCGGTACATCTCGACGAACGGCGCGAACAGCGGCTTGACCGTGTACGCCAGGATCAGCAGGCTCGAATACTGGGCGGCGCGGCCGTTGTCCATGCCGAGATTCTTGAACATGATGGCGGTGACGCTGGTGAGCATCACGTAGCCGAGCGCCATCGTGAAATAACCGGTCGGCACCCACAGCAGCGGCGAAACGGATTTACGCATGGGCGGCCTCCGTGTCCGAACGCTGCGCCGTTGTGCAGGCCTGCGCCAGGTGATCGGCCAGGATCGCCGAAGCCCCCTGCAGTGCCGGGTAGGGCGCCGTGATCAGCCAGGTCGGGATGCGCGCGGTAAATTCGCTGAAGCGCCCCTTGCGCTCGAAGCGCGGGCGGAACGGCGAGGCGACGAAGTAGGCCCCCAGGCGCGGTACCACGCCGCCGCCGATATAGATGCCGCCCCGCGCGCCGAGGGTCACGGCCAGGTTGGCCGCCACCGTGCCCAGCATGCCGCAGAAGCAATCGACCGCTTCCAGCGACAGGGCGTCGCCGCCGGACAGGCCGCGGGTGACGATGTCGGACGGCGACAGCTCGCGGTCGTGCGTCATGCCGCGGCTCACGGCCAGCGCTTCGCGGATCAGCACCAGGCCAGGACCGGAAACGAAGCGCTCGGCCGAGACGTGGTCGTAGCGCTGCCAGGCATGGCGCAGCACGGTCACTTCGCGCTCGTCGAGCGGAGAGAAGGCGACGTGGCCGCCTTCGCTATTCAGGGGAATCCAGCGCTCGCCGCTCGGGACCAGGCCCGATACACCGAGGCCGGTGCCGGCGCCGACCAGGCCGATGGCGGCGCCGGCCAGGGGCGCGCCGCCGCCGACCTGGGCCAGGTCGCCTGCCTTCAGGGCCGGCAGCGACATCGCCAGCGCCGTGAAATCGTTCACCACCAGCAGCGTCTCCAGGTCCAGCGCGCGGCGCGCGGATTCGATCGAGAACGTCCAGTGGTGGTTGGTCATGCGGATCGCGTCGCCGTCGACCGGATTGGCGATCGCGATCACCGCGTGGCGCACATGCGCATTGACGCCCGCCAGGTAGAAGCGCACCGCATCCTCGAAGCGGGCATGGTCGGCGCAGGCCAGCGTCTGCACGGCCTGGAGCTTGCCCGGCGCCGGCTCGAGGGCGAAGCGCGCATTGGTGCCGCCGATATCGGCCAGCAGGCGCGCGCCGTCGGGATGGTGGATCGTCTGCATTGTCTCCTCCTTGTCGCTGTTATTTTTTATGCGATCAAGTCTTGATGCGGTTGGCGATGAATTCGCGATACCACAGCGCGCTGTCCTTCAGGGTGCGCTGCTGGGTCGCATAATCCACATGCACGATGCCGAAACGCTTGGCGTAGCCCGAATTCCACTCGAAGTTGTCGAGCAGGCTCCAGAGGAAGTAGCCTTGCACGTCGACGCCGGCATCCATCGCCTGCTTGAGCGCGGCCAGGTGGCTGCGCACGTAGGCGATGCGTGCCGGATCGTGGACACGGCCATTCTCGACCACGTCGGGATTGGCCATGCCGTTCTCGGTAATGTACACCGGCGGCAGGTCGGGGTACTCGGCTTTCAGCTTGATCAGCAGTTCGGGCAGGCCTTCCGGGAAGATTTCCCAACCCATGTCGGTAACGCCGTGGGGCGCCGGCGCCGGCACCGGCGGGGTGGCGGCGCTGCACCAGCTGCGGAAATAATAGTTCGAGCCGAGGAAGTCGATCTTTTGCTTGATGATGTCGAAGTCGCCGTCCGCCACCACCGGCGCGTTGGCGCCATGGCCGCGCAGGGCGAGTTCGGGATAATGACCCTTGAAGATCGGGTCCATGAACCACTGCACGGAGCGCGCGTATTCGAATTCGGCCATGGCGCGGTCTGCGTCGGAATCGGTGGCTGGATCGGCGGTCCACTGGTTCAGGACGATGCCGAGCTTCGCCGCGCTTCCGGCGTCTCGCATGGCGCGCATGGCCAGGCCGTGCGACAGCAGCAGGTGGTGCGAGACCTGGATCGATTGCTTGAGGTCGACCACGCCCGGCGCGAATTGGGCGTTGCCGTAGCCGAGGTTGGCCGTGCACCACGGTTCGTTATGGGTTGCGATGGCCTCGATGCGGTTACCGAAGCGGCGCGCGACCTCGTGGGCGTAGTCGGCGAAACGGTGCGTGGTGTCGCGGTTCAGCCAGCCGCCATCGTCCTGCAGTCCTTGCGGCAGGTCCCAGTGGTACAGGGTGGCGTGCGGGCGGATGCCTTTTTCGGCGAGGGCGTCGAGCAGGCGGTCGTAGAAGCCGAAGCCGGCCTCGTTCCACGCACCCTTGCCGGTTGGCTGCACGCGGGCCCAGGCGAACGAGAAGCGGTAGGCATCCACGCCCAGCGAAGCCATGATGTCGACGTCTTCGCGGTAGCGGTGGTAGTGGTCGCAGGCGACGGTGCCGTCGCTGCCGTCCTTGATATTGGCCTTGTTCTGGCAGAAGGTGTCCCAGATCGACGGACCCTTGCCGTCGATGTCGTGCGCGCCTTCGATCTGGAACGAGCTCGTGGCCACGCCCCAGGTGAAGTCGGATGGGAAGTCGTTATTGAAATCGAAGTTGGGGCTCTTGGTCATGGAACTCTCGGATCGCGGGCGCGGCGTGTGAATAAGCGTATGAAAAGCAAAAAGCAGGCGCCGATCGGGCGCCTGCCGTAGGGTGGCTTCTTTTAGAAATCAAAGCCGGTGTTGATGCCGACGGTGCGTGGCGGCTTGTACTGCGCCAGCCATGGGCCGAAGCTGTTGAAGGCGCTGGTCTTGATCTTCTTGTCGCTTACGTTGCGTACGAAGGCGTCGACCCACCATTTGTCCTTCGCGTAGCGCAGGCCGAGGTCGGCGCTGGCGTAGGCCTTCTGGCGGTCTTCCGGTCCGAGGTCGAACACGCTCAGGCGCACTTCATCCTCGTAGCGCGCGGTGATGCGCGGCACCAGGGTACCGCCATTGGCCAGGTAGAAGGTATGCTGGTACTGGACCGTGGTCGAGAACTTCGGCGCATGCGGCAGCTTGTGGCCGGTCACGTCGAGGCAGTTCGAGATGCTTGGGTCGACCGTGCAGGTTGGCAGCGAGTAGTCGTTCGAGCCGGCGATCAGGTGGCCAAGCTTGGTGTCCAGCACGGCCAGCGAGATCGACAGGCGGCCATCCTTGGCAATGCGCGCTGCGATCTCGGTTTCCAGGCCGTACACCTCGGCGCCGTCGGCGTTCTCGATGGCCAGTCCGCGGCTGCCGTCCGGGAAGCTGACCGGCGAATTGAACTGGAAGTCCTTGAAGTCCATGTAGAACAGCGCGTTGTTGATGCGCAGGGCGCCGTCCATGAAGGTGCTCTTCGAGCCGATCTCGTAGTTGGTCAGCGTCTCTGGCTGGTAGGGCAGGCCGCGATCCTGCACGCCGCCCGACTTGTAGCCGGTCGACACGCTGGCGTAGACCATGTTGTTGCGGTCGATGTCGTAGTTCAGGCGCACCAGGCCGGTGGCCTTGTTGTCCTTGTACTTGCCGTCGTTCGGCACGCCCGCCACATAACCGTTGACCGGATCGCGCGGGTCGATGTGCGGGTTGAGCGGCAGCTGCGGCGCGGACAGGTCATAGCCCCAGGTGTAGCCGCGCCCGCCGATGTGTTCACGCTCGTCGCGGGTGTAGCGCACGCCGCCGGTCAGGTGCCAGGCATCGGTGATGTTCCAGGTGGCCTGGCCGAACACCGCCGTGGTGTCGACGGTCTGCTTCGGCTGGATGAACGAACCCTGCCAGTTCACATCACCGTCCGGGGTGCCTTTCATGCCGGCGATGTCGAAGCGGATGTCGTTCTTCTCGTTGCCATAATAGGCGCCGACCTGCCAGTCGATGGTCCGGGTGCCGGTCGACTGCAGCAGCAGCTCGTGGCTGTGGCTACGGTAGTTGGAGTCGGTCGTGGTGTGTTCCTGGAAGATGCCGCCGGTGGTGATCGAGGTCGGAACGACCGTGCCGCCATCCTGGTCGAAACGCATGTCGCCGCTGTACTTGGACCAGCCGGCCACGTACTGCAGCGCCATGTCGGGGCTGATGTCCCAGCTCAGGCGGCTGCGCACGTTGTGGCTGTCGCGGTTGATCCATGGTGCGCTGTCGGACAGGGTCGACCAGTGCTTTTCGCCGGCGCGCGGGACCTGCATCAGGTTGGCGCTCGGCGTGCCGCGGTCGATGAATTTTTCGTAGGCGATGTCCCAGCGCAGGTTCGGCGCCAGTTGCCACAGGAGCGACAGGCGCGCGGCGCTCTGGTCCTGGGCGCTGTACTTGTCGCCACCCGCGACGAAGTGATTCGGGTTGATCGGACGGAAACCGGCCGGGTCGGCGCCGGAAGCCAGGTAGGCGGCGCGCTGCGACGCGACCGAGGGATTCTTGAAGCTCTGGTAGTCGACATAGCCGTCATGGCGCTCGTGCACCACGGCGAAGCGCAGCGCCGCGTTGTCGGCGATCGGAATATTGACCGCGCCGCGCACGCCCAGGCGGTTGTAGTCGCCAATGCCGCCTTCGAGGTAACCCGAGCGGCTGTTCAGTTCCGGCTTGACGGTCTGGATGTTGACCGCGCCGACGGTGGAGTTGCGGCCCCACAGCGTTCCCTGCGGGCCGCGCAGCACCTCGATGCCCTCGACGTCGAATAGCAGGGCGGTGGCGCCTTCGGCGCGCGGCGAATAGACGTTGTCGACGAAGGACGCGACTTCAGGGTCGGCATACTCGGTCTTGGCGCTGTCGTTGCCGATGCCGCGCAGGGTCATGGTGGTGACGCCGTGGTCGCCCTGGGACGTGGCCTGGAAGCCCGGCACCAGCGCCACGACGTCGAGCATGGTCTGCACATGGTTGTCCTGCAGGGTGGCGGCATTGAGCGCGGTGACCGCGATCGGGGTGCGCTGCAGCGAGGTCGAACGCTTGGTGGCGGTCACCTTCACTTCGGCGATCTGGCCGTTGTCGGCGACCGCCGGTGTGGCGGCGGCCGGCGACGCCGGATCGGATGCGGTCTGGGCCTGGGCGCTGCCGATGCCGGCGAGCAGGGTCAGGATGGCGAGCCGGATGGCTGCGGACGAAGAAGTACGAACTGCGGCCCCCGCGGGCGTAGTCATGGTCATTGCTTGTCTCCGAAGTGTAGTTTTATGGGGTGATGCTAGCGCTAACAGCCGGATCGATGAGAAATCGATTTCATCAATTCTGAAAACGGTTTCATAGTAGTTTCGTCCGTAAAAAAATGTCAATCAGAATTTGTGAACAAGGTTGATAGGTTTGTTGCATCTCAACGACGATCACCTTATGAAAGATTTTCATCGCAGCCTGCATCTATCCTTTGCGGGCGAATAACGCGTGATATACTTCAAGCAACAAATTGCTGCGGATGGGTCCACACGCTTCATGAAAAACGTCGAGAGCGGTACCAGCACCCTGTATCAGGTCGCCAGCGCTGCCGGCGTATCGCCGGCCACGGTGTCGCGTTTCCTGAACGGCACCGCCAAGGTGTCCGAGGACAAGCGGCGCATCATCGAGCGCGTCATCGATGAACTGAACTACAAGCCGAACCGGCTCGCGCAAAGCCTCAAGATCGGCAGTACCCGCACCATCGGCGTGCTGACCCAGTCGCTCGAGAGCGGCTACTTCAACCGTGCCATGGTCGGCATCGAGGACGCGGTCAAGGCGGCCGGCTATGCACTCCTGATCATGAGCGGCCACTGGCATGCCGATGAAGAAGCGGAGCGGGTCGAGCTCCTGATCGGGCGCCGGGTCGACGGCCTGGCCATCCTTACCGGGAACATGAGCGACCAGCAGATCCTGGATTTCTCGAAGCGGGTGCCGATCGTCGCCTTCGGGCGCGACGTCCAGGGCGTACGCACGCATGGTTTTTGCCTCGATAACTACCGCGGCGCCTGCGAGGCGATGGAATACCTGATCGCCCAGGGTCACCGCCGTATCGCCCACATCTCCGGCCCGGACGACCACCGCGACGCGCGGGCGCGCCTGGCCGGTTACCACGACACCCTGGCCAGGCACCGCATCGAAGCCGATCCACGGCTGGTGGTGTCGGGCGATTTCAGCGAATCGGGCGGCTTGCTGGCGCTCAACGGCCTGCTGGCGGCCAACTTGCGCTTCACCGCAATCTTCGCGGCCAACGACCTGACGGCGTATGGGGCGCGGCTGGCGCTGTACCGGCGCAATATCCGGGTGCCCGAAGACATCTCGCTGGTGGGCTTCGACGACCTGGAAAGCTCGATGTATTCGACGCCGCCGCTGACCACCGTGCGCCAGCCCCTGTACGACGCGGGGATCGGGATCGGGCGCAGGATGTTGGCGATGCTGGCGCATGAGCAGCCGGAAGGAGAGGTGCCGCAGTTGAGCCTGATTGTCAGGGAATCGGTGCGCTTGCTTTGATGGGCTGATTGTCTGGGCTACACGCATTGGTCGAACGCGTCGGCGGGGGCCAGCCCTGCCGCGCCGTCATCAGGCTATCTTGGAAAACCTTGCAGTTACATCTTGCAACACAAATCGTTTGCAATTAAATCGCGAGCTATGTAATATGCTTTTCATGGCAGCGACGAACGAATAAGCAAACGGGTCGGCGGGCCAAGGTAGACAGTCATTTAAATAGCGCGCTATTAAATAGTGCTTTAGTTGAATCCGGCGGCAGGGCCGCCGATCACCACAAGGAATCTCATCATGGCAATCGAACAAGTTCTGTACCGTGCAAGCGCGAAAGCATCGGGTGGCCGCGAAGGTCGCGCAGTGTCGTCGGATGGCGTGCTGGATGTGAAACTGACCACCCCGAAAGAACTGGGCGGCGCTGGCCTGGAAGGCACCAACCCGGAACAGCTGTTCGCTGCCGGCTACTCGGCCTGCTTCCTGGGCGCCATGAAATTCGTGGCCGCCCGCGACAAGCTCAAAATCTCCCCGGACGTGTCGGTCGAAGGCACCGTGGGCATTGGCCCGATCCCGACCGGCTTCGGCATCGAAGTCATCCTGAAGATCAGCCTGCCAGGCGTGCCGGCCGATGAAGCGCGCACCCTGGTCGACCGCGCCCACATTGTCTGCCCGTACTCGAATGCGACTCGCGGCAATATCGATGTGACGCTGCAACTGGCATGAGATATTGCTTTTCCCGGACAACCGGGGGAAGTGCGGAGTTACATCCGCAACTAGCCATAGTGAATAGGTAGTGCGCGATTTAATCGTCAATATAATCGTTGATCGAGCACTGTTATCGAATGATCCGTTTATGCAATGAAGGTGCACGGCGCGCTGCTACTGTGGCAGACGGCCCCTTCGCCCACCAGAACCCAACAAGAAAGGAAGCATCATGAAAACCTTGAGCAAAGCACTTGCCGCAGCCTCCCTGGCCCTGACCTATGGCGCCGCAGCGGCTGCCGACATCGCCCCCACCGTGGAGCGCCGTACCGCCGAGTTCCTGACCGCCCTCAACTCGGGCGGTGGCAAACCGATCGAGCAACTGTCACCGGCCGATGCGCGCAAGGTACTGGAAGGCGCGCAGAAGAGTGTGCAGGTCAATCTGCCGAAGGCGGATGTGTCGGACAAGGTGATTACCGTCGACGGCAAGCAGATCAAGCTGAAGATCGTGCGTCCGGCCGGCGTCAAGGGTGTACTGCCGGCCTTCATGTTCATCCACGGTGGCGGCTGGGTGCTGGGCGACTATCCGACCCACGAGCGCCTGGTACGTGATGTAGTGGAGAGCTCGGGCGCGGTGGCGGTGTTCGTCGACTATACCCGCTCGCCGGAAGCCGGCTACGGCGTGGCCATCAACGAGATCTATGCCGCGACCAAATGGGTGGCGGAGCATGGCAAGGAACTGAACATCGACGGCAGCCGCCTGGCGGTGGCCGGCAACAGCGTCGGCGGCAATATGGCGGCTGCACTGACCCTGATGGCCAAGGACAAGGGCGGCCCGAAACTGCGCTACCAGGTACTGATGTGGCCGGTGACCGATGCCAACTTCGAGACCGGTTCGTACAAACAATTTGCGGACGGCCACTTCTTGAGCCGCAATATGATGAAATGGTTCTGGGACAGCTATACGAAGGATGCCGCCAAGCGCAAGGAGATCTACGCTTCGCCGCTGCAAGCGACCTTGCCGCAATTGAAGGGCTTGCCGCCTGCGCTGATTCAGGTCGCCGAGAACGATGTGCTGCGTGATGAAGGCGAAGCCTACGGCCGCAAACTGGACCAGGCCGGCGTGGATGTGACCGTCACCCGCTACAACGGCATGATCCATGACTTTGGCCTGCTCAATCCGCTGGCCACTGTGCCGGGCGTACGCTCGCAAGTGCTGCAAGCCGGTACCGAACTGAAGAAACATCTGGCCAAGTAAGCGTTGCTGACTCCTGTTTGGGTCGCCTGAGGGCGGCCCTTTTTTTTATATACAGCTCATGCGTATCTCGAATTCGGTGTCGTTCCGATGCAAGGATTTAACAATTGAGCCGACATCTTTTGGCGAACTCAGCAGAAAGTACGCATGAGAGGGAGGCGAAGCTGAGTTGACTGAATAGTGATTTCAAGGAGCAATCCGAGCCTGTTCGGATACGTAAAAATACGCTGTTCTTGCGCAAAAATGCTGCAATGCAATAATCCATCGGTGTCCTAAGAATCACCGTCCTGTCCTCATGTGCTCAGCAATAACTGGTTACATCTACGCCTATTTCCTTACTTCTCCCTTGGGAACTCATGGGGTGCCGACAATGTTCACTATGTATCTTGCAAGTAAGTTGTCGTTTTTGTGTCAGCGCAATACAACGTCTCAAAATATTTTTCCGCGCGGAAAACAAAAGCCAAGAAAGGTGTTTAGAATTGCCGTCCATCAGCTTCCTGACGTAAATATTTCAGACGCGTCCGGACTGTAGAAAGCACACCCGCAATTATTTGACGCTTCAAACAATTTAACATTTCGCGCCTTCATGCAAACCACTGTTTCTGTTCCACGTCGTTCCTCTTCCGTCCTCGTACAAGGCCAGCTGTTCTCGCTGCCGGTCGTGTTTGCCCTGTTCGGTGTGATCATGGGCTCGTGGGCCGGCCGTATCCCGGCCCTGGCCGCCGGCGTCAACGTATCGCATGCGGCGCTGTCGATGGTGCTGCTGTGCGGCGGACTCGGCGCCGTGATCTCGTATCCGATCTCGTCGTTCCTGATGGCCCGCTTCGGCGCGCGCAAGACCATCATGATCGCGGGCCTGGCCCTGTTGTGCGTGCTGGTGTCGATCGGCATGGCGCCGGACGTGTCGCGCCTGATGATGGCGGTCCTGATGCTGGGCATTACCGCCAGCACCTTCGACGTCGCCATGAACTCGGCCGCCGCCCGCCGCGAAAAGCAGAGCGGCAAGTCGGAAATGTCGCGTCTGCACGGCCTGGCCTGCGCCGGCGGCCTGGTCGGCGCCACGCTGGGCAGCCTGATGGCCAGCATGAAGATTGCACCGGCTACCCACTTCCTGATGCTGGCCGGTCCGCTGGCCGTGCTGCTGTGGCTTGCCGTCAATCTGCTGGAAGCCGATGAAGCCGGCGAGAAGGTCGAAAAGAAAAAGTTCGCACTGCCGCGCGGTCCGCTCGTCCTCCTGGGTCTGCTCGGCTTCTTCGGTTCGATGGCCGAAGGCAGCATCGCTGACTGGAGCGGCGTATTCCTGAAAGAGCACTTCGGTGCGTCGGACGCCCTGGCGCCGCTGGCACTGTCTGCGTTCTCGCTGATGATGCTGATGTCGCGCATGGTCGGCGACAAGATGAAGGAACGCTACGGCGCAAAGCGCCTGGTGACCCTGGGCGCAATGGTCGCCGCATGTGGCCTGTTCTTTGCAGTGCTGGCGCCGAGCGCCTATATCGCCCTGGGTGGTTTCGCCATCGCCGGCGTCGGCCTGGCCCTGGTGTTCCCCTTCGTGTTCAGCGCTGCCGGCGCGCAAGGCCCGGCTGCCCTGGCGGCAGTAGCCAGCATGGCCTACAGCGGTAGCCTGATGGGCCCGCCGGCCATCGGCGCCGTCGCCCACTTCGTCGGCATGCAGGCAGCAATTACCTACGTCGGCGGCCTGTCCCTGGTGATCGCGATAGTGGCGTGCCGCACCCGCCTGCTGAAGTAATCGAGATGGCGGCCGTGACAGCCGCCTGGTAATGCACAACGCAGACGCGCCCGCCAAGGCACGTCTGCGTTTTTATTTGGTACCTATCGGGATAGGCTCGTCGGCTCTGGGTATCAGGCGGTCGCCTGCTTGAGCCATTCGCGCGGTGACGCGCCCATCATGGTGGTGAAGGCGCGCGTGAACGTGGATGGACTGGTATAACCGGTGCGGCTGCTGACCTGCTTGACCGGCATGCCCTGGCGCAGCAGGCGGCTGCCGACGCCGATGCGCCAGCGCGTCAGGTATTCGCCCGGCGGGATGCCCATCACGTCGCGGAAGCGCTCGGTGAAGGCGGCGCGCGACATGCAGGCGACCTGGGCCAGCGACTGCAGGCTCCAGGGCTCGTGCGGGCGCTCATGGATGGCGGCCAGCGCCAGCGACAACTGACGGTCGGACATTCCGGCCAGCAAACCCACCGACAGCCTGCCGCTATGGAATTCGCGGCGGATGACCTGGATCAGCAGGACGTCGCACAACCGGTCCAGGATCACTTCGCGTCCTGGCTCGCTGCGAGCGGCTTCGTCGAACAGCAGGTCGAGCGTGGGTTGCAGGCCGGCGATCTCGCTGAGCGGGAGCACCAGGCATTGCGGCAAGATGCGCGCCAGCGGATTGCTCATGCCATCCTGGAAGACGATGTGCGCGCACAGCAGGCTGGCGCTATGGCCCGATATCACCTGCAGCCGATGGCTGGTGCCGCGGGGATAGAATAAAAGGCTGGGCTCGGTGATGCTGGTAACGGCGCCATCGTCATGGATGAAGTCGACGGGGCCTTCGCGTACCACGTGCAGCTGACCTGACACACCGTCTTCCGGGAAATGATTGGCGTCGCAAAACATCCCGTTATAGAAGATGCGGGCGTTGAAGGAGTGGCGGCCGACCAGCGATGAAAGTTTGTCCATAAAAATAATGATGTGACGTTACCCAGCCATTCTGATGAGAAAATAGTTTGCCGTGTGGGAATTGGTGAGAATCCATCCAGAATACAACGTTTTCACAGCACGCTACCCAGGCTGGGTGAGCCACGGCCAACGCGAACCTGACGAACGCGCACATCAGGATCAGTGAGTTACGTCAGGATTCCAGAGCATTCAACATACACGTGAACGACATGCTTTTGTGTCAAGCTTGGAATAACGGCGGGTCATAGGCTGTTCAGTCATACATGCTTGCTAAACAGGCAAGCATTGCACCATCATGCGCGTTGATAAACAATAAAATACCGTTGTGATGGCTTTACCAGTAAGGCCACATCCCCGCCGCCCGTTGCCTGCTGGGCTCGGCGCCGGTGAGCAGGGCGCGCGCGTGCTGGAGGACGACAGTGGCGCGTTCGGCGCCAGGATCCCAGATGCAGCGATGGCGCAGGCGGTCGAGCGGCGCCCAGCGCGCGATGTCGGCTTTGCTGAAGATCACCACGCTTTTCAGCCCCAGTCCGGCTGCGATGTGCGACACACCGGTGTCATTGCAGATCAGCAGGCGCGCGCGGCTCATCAAGGCCGCCATGGCGCCGATCGAGATCGCCGCGGCGGCAATGACGGCAGGCACGTGCATACGATCGGCGACCGCCTGCGCGAGCGGCGCCTCGTCGGCCGAGCCGGTCAGGACGATGCGCATGCCGAACTCGTCTGCAAGCCGGTCGGCCACGCTGGCGAAGCGCGCCGGGGGCCAGCAGGTGTCGCGCTGGCGCGCTCCCGGGTGCAGGCAGATATAGCTCCCGGGCTCGAGCCCAGCCGCGAGGCCGCTGGCGGCAAGTTCATCCTCGTCTTCGCGCCGGATGGGAAACTCGAGGTGGGGGCCGGCCGCCGGCGCACCGAGCTGGTCGACCAGGTGCAGCAGGCGTTCCGGTTCGGCGCCTGTCTCGGGGCAGGGCGCCAGGACGGTTTTTTCGGTGACCATCGGCTTGCCGCGGCAATGCCCCGCCATGGCGGCCGCGCCGAAACGGGAGACGATGTGGTTCGCGATGTCGCCGCAGCCGTGCAACTGTACGGCCAGGCAGAATTCGCGCGCGCAGACCGTGGCATAGAAGGACGGCAGGTCGTCATGGTGCACGGTTTGCTCGGGCAACAGCGGGTGGCCGGGAAAGGGCAGGAATTCATCCAGGTAGGCCGAGAAACGATGGGCGAACTGCGCTGCCCACGGCAGGCCCACCAGGGCGATGTGGGCCTTGGGCAGGGCCGTGCGCAGGGCGCGCAGGGCCGGCACCGCGCACAGCATGTCGCCAAGATGCAGGGCACGGAATACCACGATGGACTGGACATGGAAACGATGCAGCAATGGTCGCCGGTGCATGACACGCTCTCCTCTCACGATCGTTATCGTCGCGGCGAATTCTTGTCGTTCCCCGCGGTTCCTGCCTGTTGCCCCGATGCTAGTTGCCTTGCCTTGCCTTGCCTTGCCTTGCCTTGCCTTGCCTTGCCGCGCGTGGCGACGGCGTGCGCCGCGTCAGGCCAGCAAGCGGTCCAGCACATTGCGCGTGATGCGTTCGACACGGCGGTCGCGCGGCCCGTCGATGACTTGCGCCCAGTCGGTGGTGCCGGCCGAGAATACGGTGCCGCCGCGCTGGTAGATGCCCAGGGTGGCGGCGTGGATGCCTTCGCGCGCGGCATGCCGTTCACGCGGCGGTAGTTCTTGCCAGTGGCGATCGAGGTGGCAGGCGGCGAGCACCTGGTAGCCGTGCGGCGTGCCGGCGCGGTCGCACCAGGTCGACAGGATCGCCTGGCCGCTGTCGTGGTCGAAGGCGGCCAGCGGGGCACCGTCGCATGCATGGCCGACCAGCGGCGGCCAGGTATCGTGGCCGAAGCGCTCACCCCGCGCCAGGCCGGTGCCGGCGAATACCCAGTGGCTGGCATCCTGTACCCGGAAGCCGCCGGTCTGGCGCGGACCGTCGCGCCAGGCGCCGCCGTGGCGGTAGCTGGCGCCGCTCAGACGGTCTTCGGGCCGGGCCGCGCCGCCCGGTCGCCACCAGTGGTCATGCGCATCTTGCGGACCATCTTGTCGGCAGACCAGGGCCGTTCCGCCATCGACCAGGTGGATGCGCCACCAGCACAGCTTGCCGCCGAAGAAGGCGACATTGCCGCCGGCTTCGACGAACGCTTCGACGGCGTCACGACGGGTTTCGGTCCAGTATTCGTCATGGCCGGCCCCGACCAGCAGCCGGTAGCGGCCGAGCAGGGCAGGATCGTCGTGGATGTCGAGGTCGGTGCAATAGTCGACCGCGTAGCCGCTGCGCTCGAGCCAGCGTACGAAGCGGGCATCCCAATGGGCGAAGGTCTGGCGCGGCGAGCGGCAATCGTAATGGTCGGGCGCGCCCCAGACCGGGCCGCCGATGCCGCCGCCGGGACGGCGCAGCGAGACGCGCGCGCCGGACGGCATTCCGGAGCGGTACGGCGTGGCGTAATAGCAGCCGCCACCGCTGTTGTTGTAGGCGTGGTAGGTGGCCAGCGGCAGCTTGTACAGCAGCCGTCGTCTGGGGCCGTGGCCGGCGTCGGCGGTAGCGCATGTGACCGGCGCTGGCAATGTGTCGGGCTCGGGTTTCACCACGAACAGGGCCGCGCCGGCATCCTGCTCGAGCCGGGGCGGACGCGGGCCTCCGTCTTCGAGCTGGGCCAGGTAGACGCCGGAACGCAAGGAAGGCCCCAGCGCCAGCGAATAGTCGGGCCAGTGCCAGTCGTCGGCCGGCCCGGCGTCAAGCGCATGCTTGCCCGGCAACCACTCGCTGCGCATGATGGGCTCGAAGCCATCGCCCCAGCGGTAGACTGCGGCGCGAAAGCGCGGCCGGTCGGTCGACACGTGCAGTTGCAGGCGCTCGCCGGGCCGGATGCTGGCATGGCGTGGGTAGCCGCGGATCATGCCGGCAACCCGGGTTCGTGGCGCTTCATGACGAGGTAGGGCGGCATGGCCAGGCCGTGCAGCGGCAGGCGACGGAAGGTGGCGACGGCCTCTTGTGGGGTCTCGACGAGGGGCTCGTCCTTGCCGCGCAAGGAGGCTGCCAGCAGGACAGGCACGCCGGTGCGCACTTCGAAGCCGGCCAGCAGGGCGCGCAGCACCGGATCGTCGCTCGGGCCGATCGTCTGCAGGCGCGCGCTGCCGTCGACATGGGTGACCGCCGCCAGCAGCGGCATCACGCTGCTGCGCACAGGGACCGCGAATTGCATGAAGGGCGACGGCGCCTGCAGGTCGAAATATTGGGAGGCGCGCTCTTCGGCCACCATCGGTGCGAAGGGGCGGAACCATTCGCGTTCCTTGACGCGGGCGTTGATCCAGTCGCGCATGCGCTCGCGGCGCGGATCGGCCAGGATGCTGCGGTGGCCCAGTCCGCGCGGTCCGAATTCGCTGCGGCCCTGATAGAGCCCGACGACCCGCCCCGAACACAGCAGGTCGAGCATGCGCGCGCATAGGGCGTCGCGCCCGCGCGGATGCTCGACGATGAGGTCGCTCGCGCCATCCAGCGCCGCCTCGATATCGGCCAGTTGCGGCGCCGGGCCGAGGTAATCGTGCGTCCAGCGAAAGTCGGCGCTGCGCCCGGCCAGCTCGAGCAGGCCGCAGATGGCGCAGCCGAGGGCGGCGCCGGCCGCGCCGGGGGCGGGGGGGGCGAAGATGCGCTTGAATGGGCCGTCGCGCAGCAGGCGCGCATTGGCCGCGCCATTGAGGGCGGCGCCACCGGCCAGGCACAGGTCGTCCAGGCCCGTGCGCAGGTGCAGCCAATGGCCCAGTGCCAGCAGGGCGTCTTCGAAGGCGCGCTGGCCGGCCGCCGCCAGGTTGGCGCAGTCGGTGAAGCTGGCCTGCAAGGCTCCGAAGCGAAAGCGCGCGGCTTCGCCCAGCAGGGATTGCCAGGCGTGGGGAACCTCGACCTGCATGCCATCGATGTCGAGCGACGACAGGCCGAGCGCGTGCGGGTCGCCGTAGGGCGCCAGGTCGCTGACCTTGCCCTCGTTGCCTTCGCCGGGGAACAGCGCCTGGGTCAGCCGGAAATAGAACATGCCGAGCCCCGCCGCGCGGCGGTTGTTATCGTCCGCGACCTGCTGGCCGATGCGGGTGATGCGCTCGCGGTCGACGCGGTAGCATGAGGCCACCTGGTGCCGGCCGTCCGGCCCGGCGCTGCCCTGGCCGCCCAGGACCATGACGGCCGCCTCGCGGAACGGTGAACGGTGGAAGACGCTGTAGACGTGGGCCAGGTGCTGCGGGATACGGGCGCGGCGCACGCCATGGGCGAAGGCGAGCGCATGATCTCCTTCGAGGCCGGCGCCTTCGGTGGTGCCAGCGACTTCGCCGGCGCTCAGGCAATCGACCAGCACATCGATCGGACGCTCGAGCCCGGACAGGTGCGGCAAGTAGATGGCGTCCACGTCGCCCGGCTCGCCCGGGTGGTGTCGGCGACGCGTCAGGCGCTCTTTCTGGATCGCCCATTGCACACGCGCACCATGCATGAGGCAGACACTCGCGTGCCGGTCGCGGTTTATGCCGAGCACAACGGGGGTATCGTCCATCGGGGTCTCCTGGTTGGTGCAGCGGCGAACCGAGGATCGCAAGCGAAAGAGCATGCAGCGGTCAGCCATACTTTGAGCGCGGCCGTTCAGGTTAGTTCGCGGTCGGGCGGTGAATTCAGGCAGCTGCGCGAAGGCCCCCAGGGACGCCGAGGGAGCGCCTGAACGTTGCCGGGAAAGACGGTATGATCGGTGGATTCATCCCACCATCACATCGACCATGCTCCAGACACCCGCCGCCTTCACGCCGCTGTTCGCACCGCATTCCGAGCCGGAACCCCTGAGTTTCCTGTTCCATAAGGGACAGCTCCTGGTGCGCGAAGACGGGCCCGCCTTGCCGGACGCGGCAACCCTGGAGCGCATGGGCGTGGCGCGCGAGACCCTGCAGCCGCTTGGTCTGCTGGATGGACGGTATTGCCAGGCCGGCTGGTTCGACCTGGAGCCGGTCCTGCCGCCAGGGTATACCTGGCGCGGCCTGCGCGCACTGTTCGGCGTGATCGACGAGGCGCTGGTGGGCGTGGCGGGACGCGCAGCCCAGGTGGCCGAGTGGGCGCGCACCCATCGTTTCTGCGGCGTGTGCGGGAGCGGCACCGTGCTGGCCGTGGGCGAGCGCTGCTTCAAGTGCGTCAACTGCGGCCACATGGCGTATCCGCGCATTTCGCCGGCCATGATGGTGCTGATCCGCAAGGGCGATTCGGTGCTGCTGGCCAAGCACCTGCAGCACGCGACGCAGCGCTTCGTGCCCCTGGCCGGTTTCCTGGAAGCGGGTGAATCGATCGAGGAAGCGATCCACCGCGAAGTGTTCGAAGAGGTGGGCCTGCGCGTGCACAACCTGCGCTATTTTTCCAGCCAGTCCTGGCCGTTCCCGCATTCGTTGATGCTGGCCTTCACGGCCGACTACCTCGATGGCGAGATCCGCGTGGACACCAGCGAGATTGCCGAGGCGCGCTGGTTCGGCCCCGACGACGAATGGCCGGAACGGGTGCCGCAGATGTCGATCTCGAGCGTCCTGGTGGACGCCCACCGCCCGCCTGGCCGCTAGGGCTGGAGCGGCGCCACCACCACGGCCACGCCATCGCTCGTGCGGGTGGTGGCCGGCGCGGCAGATGAGACAAGCGCCGGCGCCACGGCCTGTTCGGTATTGAGCGGGGCCGGCTTGGCGCCGGTGCCGCGCAGCTTGATCGCGCGCTGCAGGACGTCGAACCAGAACGGCGCCCCGAACAGGGTGGTGCAGGCGGTGACCAGCCAGCCGGAAGCCTGCAGTACAAAGCCGGCGTCGAGCACCGGCGGGAAGACTTGCCAGCCGATCGGCAGCACCCACAGCTTGGCCATCACCTCGGCATCCAGACCGCCTGGGACGGCGGTGATGTGGGCCGCCATGGCGGGATATTGCCACAACGTCTGGAACAGGTGGATGCTGTCGATGTTGAACAGGATCGTCAGCAGCAGCGAGACCAGGAACGAGATCAGGAGCTGGCGCCGTTTATAGACGCCGGACAGGCGTTCCATGGCGGTTTCGAACCAGCCGGCAAGCGCCGCCTGGAAGCGCTGCAGGTCGCCGCCGGCCTGGTGGTAGAGGGCATGCAAGCTGCGCCGCAACTGGGGGGCGGGGACGGCGGCGATGCCGGCCTCGAGCGAACCGTGGTTGCCGCGGACGGCGTCAACCAGCGCGATCGCGAAGTTCGCTGGTTCGATGTAGGATGGACTTAGCCTGGCCGGCCGGCGCGCGGCGGGATCAAGCGCGCCGGCGCGTGGGTTGACCATGGGATGCGCGTACAGTACCCGCGCCATGCCGTCGAAGCGTGGGTCGTTCAGCATGAGCTTGATGGCGTCTTGCAGCATGCGCGCACGCAGACGGAAGCTCGCGGCCAGGGCCTCCTGCAAAGTGGTGACGACCAGCGCCAGGGCGCCATAGCAAAATGCCAGGCCGATGGCGACTTCCAGAACCGTGCTGCCGAACATAGCGCTCTCCCAGGCTGGAACCACGCTCAACGCTAAGCCATCTGTGTCATATCGGATTTAATTTTGCTCAAGAACAGGGCAGTCGCCGACTGGCTACAGAGCTTTTCTATATACTTGCGGCAATCGTTTTTTTAAGGTGCACCATGTCTGACAAAGAAGCTTTCACCGAACACGACTGGCGTCGTCTCCTGACCAGCCTGGGCGAAAATCCGGAACGTCCGGGCCTGGTCGAAACGCCGGCGCGCGTCGCGAAAGCCTGGAAACACTGGACCTCGGGCTATAACCAGGATCCGGTCGAAGTACTCAAGGCGTTCGAGGACGGCGCCGAGGAATACAGTGAACTGATCGTCGTGCGCGGCATCCCCGTCTACAGCCACTGCGAACACCATTTGGCGCCGTTCTTCGGCAAGGCCACCGTTGGCTACCTGCCGAACGGCAAGATCGTGGGCCTGTCGAAGCTGACCCGCCTGGTCGATATTTTCTCCAAGCGCCTTCAGGTGCAGGAGCGCATGACGATGCAGATCGCCAACGCGTTGATGGAAGTGCTGGAACCCAAGGCCGTCGGTGTCGTCGTCAAGTGCCGCCATATGTGCATGGAAAGCCGTGGCATTCGCGCCATTGGCGAGGAAACCATCACCTCGACCCTGCTGGGCGAGCTGCAACCGAACCTGGCGCTGCGTACCGAGTTCCTTGCGCTGGCGCGCGACTGAAATGTCGGGAATCGGTTAGGCTGTAAATACAACGGGAACCTGTTCCAGATCAGGACCTCCAAGTTGTTTTGGAGGTCAACATGGATCGTCCAGCCTATCCCAGCGATATTCCCCGCGAGCAGTTCGAGACCGTGCGCGCCATGCTCGAAGCGGCCAGGCGCAAGACGCGTCCGCGCAAGCATGATTTATACGATGTGTTCTGCGCCGTACTGTACTTCTTGCATACCGGCACCACCTGGCGCGCAATGCCTCCCGGTTACCCGCCCTGGCGCACCGTGCACGAGTATTTCACCCAATGGACGATGCAGCGTGAAAACGGCCAGTCGTTACTGGAAAGCGTGTTGGAGAGAGCAGGCAGGCAGGCCGAACTGACCCAGTTGCGTAACTTGCTGCACAGGCGCTAGGCGCTGACACTCTGTCATCTTTTGTCACATTCTGTTGCACATTGCCAGGGCCGCGCAAGAATGGATGGGCTAAGCTAATGAAAAAGTTATCAATTTTTCATCACTCCCACTCCCATGTTCGAGCACGTCAACCTGACCCTGTTTTCCGTCCTTAATGCACATGCTGGCCTGACTGGCTGGCGCTTATTGGGCGCCTTGTTTGTGGCCGAGTGGCTGATTTTCCTGGTGCCTTTGTGTCTGGTGCTATTGTGGGCCAGCGGAACCGGGCCGGGACGCGAAGTGGCGCTGCGCGCCTTCCTGGCGGCGGCATCCGCATTGAGCCTGAACGCCATGATCGGGAACCTGTGGTACAGCCCGCGCCCCTTCGTGGCCGAGGTCGGCCATACCTTCCTGCTGCATGCGCCCGACAGTTCTTTCCCCAGCGACCACGCGACCAGCATCTTCTCGGTGGCGCTGGTGCTGGCCTTCAGTCGGGTGCCGGCGGCGCGCAGCCTCGGTCTGGTGATGCTGCCGCTGTCGCTGCTCGTGGCCTTGTCGCGGGTCTATCTCGGCGTGCATTGGCCGAAGGACATGATCGGTGCGCTGCTGGTGTCAAGTGGGGTTGCGCTGCTGGCGTATACGCCGCTGGCGCGCAGCATCTGTGCGCAGGCCTTGCCGGCGCTCGAGCGGGTCTATCACCGGTTGCTGGCGCTGCCGATCGGGCGCGGTTGGCTGCGGCCGTGAATGGTGGCAGACAGCTGATCATCCAGTGCGATGACAGAACCGATCATGATCACCGCGCCGGCGCCGAAGCCGGCCGCGCGCCCCGGCCGACCCTACGAGGCTTCTGGCTTCTCGAACGTCAGTTTGTTGTCGTCGCCGAGCTCGAAGATTCCTAGCGGCAGGCCGGTGACCGCGTCGGCGTCGGGCGCTGCCAGTTCCCTGCAATCGGTGGTGTCGATCTGCCAGGCCTGGTCGTCGGCGCGCAAGGTATAGACGTTGTTGCCGTTGCCGAATAGCTCGACCTG
Organism: Telluria sp. RT2P19; assembly: GCF_059685725.1. NCBI lineage: Bacteria > Pseudomonadati > Pseudomonadota > Betaproteobacteria > Burkholderiales > Oxalobacteraceae > Telluria > Telluria sp. RT2P19. Next base: position 43,695 of record NZ_JCASIL010000005.1, on the reverse strand, counting down.
CAAATCGGACAGCCACACCGCGCCCAGCTCGAGCTGGCGCTGGCATTCCGGCAGGCGCGACAAGGTCACGCGCAGCGTCCCTTCCTTGGCCCAGAAAGTTCCCTTTTCGACCCTGACCGTGATCGCGTGATCGGTATTGGGGTCGATGGAATAGGTGGCCGTCTCGATGAAGCAGCCGGTCAGCAGTAGCGGAGCCAAAAGGATGAAAGGAAGGCGCATCGGCAGGTTCATTGTTCATTCGTGCAACAGTGTGGTGGGCCGAGTATAGCAATAGCGACAAGGACAGGGCCGATTCGGTCAGGCGAACACCATGGTTCGCCGATTTGCGCCATCATGCGCCGCATGGAACAGAACGACTACGAAGTGCTCGGCGCCGGCCGCGACGCGCGCGTCAAGATGTGGACCAAGGGCGTCCCGGTCGAGCCCGAAGCGAAGGAACAATTGTCGAAACTGGCGCAACTGCCTTTCGTCTTCCACCACGTCGCCGTCATGCCCGACGTCCATGTTGGCAAGGGATCGACGATCGGCAGCGTGATCCCGACCCTGGGGGCGGTGATCCCGGCGGCGGTCGGCGTCGATATCGGCTGCGGCATGATGGCGGCCAAGACGACCCTGCGCGCCGACGATCTTCCCGACAACCTGGCCCGGTTGCGCAGCGCCATCGAGCAAGCGGTGCCACATGGGATGTCGCCCAGAACGCGCAATGCGAAGGGCCGCGACGTCGGTTCCTGGAACAATCCCCCGCCCGCCGTCGATGCCGGCTGGGCCATACTGAAGGATGAGTTCGACGCCATCTGCCGCAAGTATCCGAAGCTGCGTCATGCGAACCACTACAAGCACCTGGGCACGCTGGGCAGCGGCAACCATTTCGTCGAGGTCTGCCTGGACGAGGAAAACTTCGTCTGGCTGATGCTGCATTCCGGCTCGCGCGGCGTGGGCAATGCGATCGGCACCCATTTCATCGAGCTGGCGCGCCAGGACATGCGGCGCCACATGGTCAACTTGCCCGACCAGGACCTGGCCTACCTGGAAGAGGGCACCCAGCACTACGACGACTATGTCGAAGCGGTCGGCTGGGCCCAGAAGTTCGCGCGCATCAACCGCGAAGTCATGATGCAGAACCTGATCCACGCCGTGCGCAGCGTTATCAAGAAGCCGTTCGAGACGCATGTGGAAGCCGTTAATTGCCACCACAACTACGTGCAGCGCGAGCGCCACTTCGGCAAGGACGTCCTGATCACGCGCAAAGGCGCGGTATCGGCGCGCGAAGGCGAGCTGGGCATCATTCCCGGTTCCATGGGCGCGCGCAGCTTCATCGTGCGCGGCAAGGGCAATCCAGACAGCTTCAATAGCTGCAGCCATGGCGCGGGACGCGTGATGAGCCGTACCGAAGCCAAGCGCCGCTTCACGGTGGCCGACCAGGAGCGCGCCACGCGCGGGGTCGAATGCCGCAAGGATGAAGGTGTGATCGATGAAATCCCGATGGCCTACAAGGACATTGACGCCGTCATGCACGCCCAGCGCGAGCTGGTCGACGTGGTTCATACCCTCAAGCAGGTGGTGTGCGTGAAAGGTTAGCGCCCAGCCATCCATGAAGCGAGCCTGTCCATGCCTGAAGATCCATGCCTGATTGCCCGTCCCGGCGCCATGCCGGCCATGCCTCGCGCCGGCGCCGATCCCGGGGCAGGCGCTGCCGGGCGCATGCCGGCACCCTGCCGCGAGCCCGGCAGCCTGTGGCGCGGCGGCAGCTATGCCGGCATCGTTACGGCGGTGCGCAAGGCGGTCGAGCGCAAGGCCGCCTGCGGCAGCTGAAGCCGGGCGCTAGCGCCGCGCAAGCGACAGCAGGTCGGCCGGCGCGCCGAACTCGCATTCCGGGGCCACCCGGCGCAAGGTCTCGATCGGGACGTAGCCCCAGCTGACGGCGCCGAAAGCGATGCCGGCGCGCCGCGCGGCGTCGGCATCCGTGGTCTGGTCGCCCACGTACAGCGCCTCGGACGGCGGCGTGCTCGCCAGCCGTACCACCTTGCGGATGCGCGCGGCCTTGCCGAAGATCGACATGCCGCATTCGCACTGCCCCATCAGACCAGCCAGCTCGGGCCCGAGCACGGCGCGCACGTTTTCCTCGGCGTTCGAGGACACCACCGCCAGCCGCACGCCGGCCCGGTCGAGCGCGCGCAGGGTCGGGCCGATGTCGTCGAACAGCGGAATGTGGCCGGTCCTGGTGACGGCGCGCATGCGCTCGATGAAGGAGCGCGAGGCGAACGGCAGCTTCCAGGCCGGCATGCCGACGTGGCGCATGACATCGCGCGGACCGTAGTGGCGCAGCCGCTCGGCCTGTTCGGCGTCGATCCGCCGGAAGCCGTGCTGGTCGGCGATGTCGTTGAACACGCTCAGGAAGAACGGCCAGGAATCGGCCAGTGTGCCGTCGAAGTCGAAGATCGCCAGGCGATAGCTCATGGGCGGACCGCACGAAAGGATGGGTTCATGCCGCGATTATATGAGAGCGCGGCGCGCGGACGGTGCGGTTGCCTGCCGAATGGCATGTGTCTTGTTTGCCAGAAAGCAGTCTTGATTGACCATCCATGCATCCCACCCGCGCGCAGTATGCGCTCGACCTCTTGGTACGCAACCTGTTCGAGCGCACGGCCGCCGCTGGCTTCCTGGCGGCCGACCTCGACCTGTGCTGCGTTTTGGTGTGCCTGGCTGCCGGTGCAGCGCCCGAGCGCGCGGCGGTGCGGCGGCGGCACGACCGGACTGGCGCTCGACGATGGGGCGCTGTCGTCGAACCTGATCCAGGCGAATGGCGGCGCGCTGCCGATCCAGGAGCTCAGCGCGCAACGTATCGTCGAGCGGTTTGCGGCGTGTCGATGACCGCCTAGCGCATCGCCTGCAGCAGCCCGGCGCCGCCGTCCAGCAGCGACTGGCGCAGGCGCGTCGAATCGCGTCCCGGCGACAGGCCGAAGAAGCGCGCGTACTCGCGCGAGAACTGCGAGCTGCTCTCGTAGCCGACCGCATGGCCGGCGCGGGCCGCGTCCTTGGCGCCGGTGAGCATCAGGCGCCGCGCTTCCTGCAGGCGCAGCTGCTTCTGGTATTGCAGTGGGCTCATCGAGGTAACCGACTTGAAGTGCTCGTGCAGGGTCGACGAGCTCATGCCCACGTCGCCGGCCAGGCGTTCCACGCTCAGCGGGCGATCGAAATTGTCCTTGATCCAGCAGATCGCCCGCGTAACCTGGGCCATGCGGCCCTCGCCGCGCGCGATGTGGCGCACCACTTCGGCGTGTTCGCCGGTGAGCAGGCGGTAGTGCAGTTCCTTCAACAGCAGCGGGCCCAGGACCGGGATGTCTTGCGGCGCATCGAGCAGGCGCACCAGGCGCGCCGCGACATCGGCCAGGCTGGGCGTGGTCTCGCTCAGGAACAGGCCGCGCGAGAATGGCGTGCCGCGCGCGCGCGGTGCCGGATGGGTCGGCAGCTCGAGGTCGAGCGCGGCCAGCATCTGCGGATCGAGGTCGACCCGCAGGCACAGATAGGGTTCTTCCGCGCTGGCCTGGGTGACGCAGCCGGTCACCGGCAGGTCGACCGACACCACCAGGTACTTGGCCGGGTCGTAGGTGTAGTCGCTGCCGGCCAGCGACACCAGCTTGGCGCCCTGGGCGATGATGCAGACCGCGGGCGCATGCACCACATGCAGCGGCTCGGTAGTGCGGTCGCTGCGGATCAGCCACATGCCCGGCACGTCGGCGCGGTGCATGCCCTCGTCGGGCGCGTGCCGGGCAATCAGGTCGGCGAGTTCGCGGATCGCTTGCATGAAAGGCTTCTCCTGGCGGTAAAGGTTCGATTTTGTCATTACACCGCAAAACGCCGGTGCGATGGTCCACGAAGATTGCACAATCCTCCGGAAAGGTCGTCTTCAGATCACCTCTTGTTGCAACTGACTCTGCTCAAAGCAGAACTGTTTGGCGGCAGTCATGCAGACCGCCAGACCCGTGCCGCTCTACATAGTCCGGTCGCGGGACGCTGTCGTTGTCCGGGTCGGCGCCATCGCGACTGCAGGCGATGGGCTGGATCCGGTCGATGTGCTTCACGGTCGGCGCCAGCTGCCCGGCGCCGTCGGTATGCTCGCCTTCGCGGTAGATGCCCACCTTGGACGGGTCGATCCCGCTCGGGTCGATGGCGCCGCTGCTGGTCAGGCCTGCACAGGCGCAGCGCTGGAACCGGAATCGCGGTAGCGACGGAAGGAAATCGCACGACGATCCTGATGCTGGCGTAATGCCCGACAGCGTGCACTGGATTGCCGCCAGACGACCGTAAGTTGTCGATTGAGCACGGTCCAAGCCGCTTTCTCGGCCAATTGTGCGTTCCGTGGACAACGGTGTGTGGCTATGATGGAAACAGTCTTACAATAGTTTCCACCTTACTAACGCGTGCGGACATCATGGCCCACATCCAACCTGCCGGCTGGCGCGAGATGGCCGTCACCGGCGCTGCCGCGCGCGAAATCGAAACCCTGGCCTACCTCGAGCAGCGCCTGGCCGACACGCCGTATGTCATCTACCATGGCGTGCACTGGACCAATGTCGAGCAGGGATACTCGGTGTATGGCGACGTCGACTTCATCGTGCTGGCTCCGAACGGCCGCATCGTGGTGATCGAGCAGGTCGCCGGCTTTTTGAACGAGACTCCTGAAGGCCTGGTGAAAAGCTACCAGGGCAAGCCCCGCAAGATCCGCAGCCAGATCCTGTCGACCATCGAGGGGCTGACCAAGCGCTACCACGGCGACCTGTCGGTGGATTATCTCCTCTACTGCCCCGACTACATCGTGCGCGACCAGCAGCTGGCCGGGATCGATCCGGACCACATCATCGACGCCACCAACAAGCCCAAGCTGGCGCGGGTGATCCGCGAGGCGCTGCCGGTTACCGACCGGACCGACGAATTCGACAGGGTCACGCGCTTCCTGGGCGATACGCTGAACCTGCGGCCCGACCCCAGCGCCATGATCGGCAACGCAGTGAAGATGGTGACACGGCTGTCGGGCGGCCTTGCCACCTGGGCCCGGCGCCTCGAGTTTTCACCTTTCCGCCTGCACGTGATCGGCACCGCCGGCAGCGGCAAGACCCAGCTGGCGCTGGCCGAGTACATGGCCGCGATCGACGCCGGCCTGCGTCCGCTGTACGTTTGCTTCAACCGGCCGCTGGCCGACCACATCGAACGCCTGGTCCCGGCCGGCGGACGGGTGGCCACCTTCCACATGCTGTCCGACGCCTGGCTGCGCGCGCAGGACGTCACGCCCGACTACGGCGCGGCGGATGTGTGGGACAAGATCGAAACGTCGATGACGGATGCCGAGCTGCCCGAGACCTGGCAGTTCGACGTGGTCATCGTCGACGAGGGGCAGGATTTCTCGGTGGCCTGGCGCGATATCGTGCTACGCATGCTCAAGGAAGGCGGGCGCGCGATCTGGATGGAAGACCCGGACCAGAACCTGTACGGCCGCGCGATGGTGCCGCTGCCAGGCTGGGTCACCTTGCATTCGCACACCAACTATCGCAGCCCGCGCCAGATCGTCCACATGTTGACGGAGCTTGGCGCCGCGCACCAGCCGGTGGAGGCGGGCAGCCCGTTCAAGGGCGCCGACATCGAAGAACTGACGTATCCGGAAGGGGATGAAGAGGCGATGCTGGCGCAGACGCGGCGCGCGGTGACCTCGTGCCTGGCGGCGGGTTTCGGGCGCCAGGACATCGCGCTGTGCGCGTTTCGTGGGCGCGAGAAGTCGGCCATCCTGCGCCTGGACCGCCTGAGCGATGCGCACACGCTGCGTTCGTTCACCGGGGCCTACGATTTGTTCGGCAACCCCGTGTTTCGCGAAGGGGGATTGCTGGCGGAGTCGGTGTACCGCTTCAAGGGGCAGTCGGCGCCGGCCCTGATCTTCACCGAGATCGATTTCGAGGAACTGGACGAGCGCGCGCTGCGCAAACTCTTCGTGGGCATGACGCGCGCGCGCCTGAAGCTGGTGCTGGTCATGAGCGAGCGGGCTTCGTTGCAGATACTCGACCGGATGAGTGGGCGCTGACGGGGCTGTAAAATATATTTTGTGCGGCGCACAAAAATGCTGTTATACTCTGTTGCTGGATGAGGCAGCGTCTCTTCCAGGTCCTCCGACACGTGACCGCGCCTGTGCAGTGCGCGACTTTCCGGGGGCCGTGTTTTCGGTATGTCAGTCAGCCTGTACAGCGGACGCACCGCGCAGATAGCGCGGGCGCCCACAGCTCCGGCACCACGCAGATAGCATGGGCGGGAGCGGCGATAAATCGGTAATGCTTTGAAACGAAGCCCGCAGGATGCGGGCTTTTTTTTCATCCCTCTCCTGGCGTTGCATGCCGGGCCCAACGCTCCCCCCGCATCAACGACGCCCGGCGCCCGCCGGTGCCGCACACCAGGAGAACCTGCATGGCAAAAGAAGAACTGATCGAAATGAATGGCCTCGTGTCCGAAGTGCTGCCCGAACTGCGCTTTCGCGTCGAGCTCGAAAACGGCCACAAGATGATCGCCTATACGGCGGGCCGCATGAAGAAGAACCACATCCGCATCTTGATGGGCGACCGCGTCACGCTAGAGCTGTCGCCCTACGACCTGACCAAGGGCCGCATCGTGTTCCGCCACCTCGAGTCGCGCGGACCGGCCGGCCCGCGCCGCGCGCCGCAGCGCCGCCGCTGATCGGTCGGCGGTATCGGCAGGGCGCCCCGCGCCCTGCCGCGTATTTCAGACTACAGCTCAGGCCGCCAGCGCGGCCGATCCTTCTGCGCTGGCCTCCACATGGCGGTTCACCGCCGACAGCACCGACTTGAACGACGCCGTCACGATATTGCTGTCGATGCCGACGCCGAACAGGGTCGGTCCATTCCCCACCCGCAGCTCGACGTAGCAGGCCGCCCGCGCATCCGCACCCGAGCCGATCGCGTGCTCGTGGTAGTCCATCAGGCGAATTTCCAGGCCCAGCGCGCTCACGAAGGCGTCGATCGGACCGTTGCCGGTGCCGGCGAAGGTCTGCGGTACATGGTGGCGCGCCACGTTGACGTCGAGCTGGACTTCATGCTCGCTGTCTTCGACCATGCGGTGCGAGATGTAGTGATACGGTTCAATCTGCTCCAGGTACTCGCGCGCGAACAGCGCGTGCAGGTCGCCCGCGTTGATCTCGCGGCCGCTCTCGTCGGCCACACGCTGCACGGCGCGCGAGAATTCGATCTGCAAACGGCGCGGCAGCTGCAGGCCGAATTCCTGTTCCAGCAGATAGGCCATGCCGCCCTTGCCGGACTGGCTGTTGACGCGGATGACGGCGTCGTAGCTGCGGCCGAGGTCGGCCGGGTCGATTGGCAAATACGGCACTTCCCAGATCGCATCCGCCTGCTGCTTGGCGAAGCCCTTCTTGATCGCATCCTGGTGCGAGCCCGAGAACGCGGTGAACACCAGGTCGCCCGCATACGGATGGCGCGGGTGCACCGGCAGCTGGTTGCAGTCTTCCACCAGCTGGCGCACGGCGTCGATGTCCGAGAAGTCCAGTCCCGGATTGACGCCCTGCGTGTACAGGTTCATCGCCAGCGTGACCAGGTCGACGTTGCCGGTGCGTTCTCCATTGCCGAACAGGCAGCCTTCGACGCGATCGGCGCCTGCCATCACGGCCAGCTCGGCGCTAGCGACGGCGGTGCCGCGGTCGTTGTGCGGATGGACGCTGACGATCAGCGATTCGCGGTTGTTCAGGTTACGGCACATCCACTCGATCTGGTCGGCGTAGATATTCGGCGTGGCCGCTTCGACCGTCGACGGCAGGTTGACGATCATCTTGTTGTCGGGCGTCGGCTGCCACACGGCGCTGACCGCATCGGTGATCTGCTTCGAGAAATCGAGCTCGGTGGTCGAGAACGATTCTGGAGAATACTCCAGGCCCCACTGGGTCTGCGGATGCTGGGCCACCAGTTCCTTGATCAGCTGGACGCCCTTGACCGCGATTTGCACGATCTCGTCGCGCTCCATGCCGAACACCACGCGGCGGAACACCGGCGCGACCGAGTTGTAGACGTGGACGATGGCGCGCTTGGCGCCGACCGCCGAGTCCACGGTGCGGCGAATCAGCTCGTCGCGCGACTGGGTCAGCACGATGATGGTGACGTCGTCGGGGATGTGCTTGTCTTCCACCAGCATGCGCACGAAGTCGAAGTCGGTCTGCGAGGCCGACGGGAAGCCAACCTCGATTTCCTTGATGCCGATCTTGACCAGCATCTTGAAGAAGCGCAGCTTCTTCTCGACGCTCATCGGCTCGATCAATGCCTGGTTACCGTCGCGCAGGTCGGTGCTCATCCAGATCGGCGGCGTGGTGATGGTGCGGCTCGGCCACTGGCGGTCGGCCAAGGGGACGGCGGGGAAGGGACGGTATTTGGTGGCTGGATTGGTCAGCATGATCGGGGCTCCTGATGGGGTGGTCACTGGGCGACCTTGTGGGTCTGAAGGGTGGCGACAGGCTGCCGGACGGGCCACGAAAACGCTAGGCCCGGCAACCGATCGGTAGCTTTAGCAGCAGGCGGATGCCTGCGCGCGCGCCGGCCGCCAGGACGAACCCGGTGGAAAAAATCGATGGTGCGAAAATTGGCGTGGTAGACATCGGGGCGAATCCTACTGCTGCTGGGGGGCCGGCGGAACCGGGACGTACGGCGGATTTACGCGCGTAGTAGCAGGGCAGCCAGCGATAGCGCGCCGGCGGCTGGTAGGGTGGTCGACAGATGCAGGGTGAAAGACATAATTTCGACTTTAAGCAAGTCTCGGCCGTATGTCAAGCGGGCAATTGGCAATTGTGGAAAAGAAAGTACGGAGAATTGCCTGGGTTTCGCGCTGGGATTACCGGATGCAAGTGCCGCTTCGATGCTTCTCAAGGCGCACGGCTTGCAGTTTATGCTTGCTTCATGGCCGAGAACAGGGGTCGATAGTTTCACGCGTGATAGCATCGACGACGGACCTTTCTGGAGAGTTTCATGACCCGCCGTTCCGTGACCGATACCGCCCCCGATACTGCCCGCTTTCGCCTGAAGCTGTGTGGCGCCGCCGCCCTGATGCTGCTGTGCTCGGCCTGCGGCGACGGCATACCGAAGGACAAGGACGATGAAGAGGGTGGGGACCCGCCGCCCGCGCCTGTGGCCGCGCTGTCGGTCCTGGCGGGCGATGCGACGATCGAGGGCACGATGGACGGCACCGGCACGGCCGCGCGCTTCAAGTCGCCGCGGGGCCTGGCGATCGACAGCAACGGCAACCTGTATGTCGCGGACACCGGCAACTTCGTCATCCGCAAGATCACGCCTGAAGGCGTGGTCACCACCGTGGCCGGCGCGGCGGGCTCGAGCGACTTCGTCGACGGCAATACGGGCAACGCCCGTTTCAACAATCCGGTGGCGGTGGCGGTGAACAGGGGCGGGACGATTTATGTTGCCGATAATCTGCGTATCCGAAGCATTACCACTGCTGGACGGGTCACCACGGCGGCCCTGATCCCGATCGGAACCAATGTCAGCGGCGGCAGCGTGACAGCCGTGACGCCTGGTGCGATCGCCGTCGATGCCAATGACAACCTGTTCGTTACCAATAGCTACGGTACGCGCAGGATTGCTGGCGGCGACACGCTGATGCTGGAGGGCCAATCCGTCGCGAACGACCTCGGCGGCACCCGGCAGCTCGAACCGCGCGGCGTGGCGACGGACAGCAACAGTAATGTGGTCGTGTTCGACCTGGAGCGCGAGATCAGCCGCTGGAACCCGAATGGCGCGCTCAACGCCAACAACCTGGTCACGCTGGCCGGCGCACCGAATGCCCGGGGATCGTCCAATGGCAGCGGCAACGCGGCGCGCTTCGAGCAGGTAGTGGGGCTGACGGTCGACCCGCAGGGCAATGTGTATGCGGCGGATGCGGTCAATAACCTGGTGCGCAGGATCACGCCGGCCGGCGTGGTCACGACGGTGGCAGGGGCGACGCGCTCGGCGACTTTACGCACCGGCGACCTACCGGGAAGCCTGGCCGATGTGCGCGGCATCGTCACGGATGGCAAGGGGAATCTGTACGCTACATCCGGAAATGCGGTGGTGAAGATCAGGTTGCAATAAGAGGTTTGTCCGCATCGCTGGACGATCGTGCATTTGTTCCGGACTTTTTGACTATCAGTTCCCAGCTACGGCGTCGCACAGTATCCGAAGGTAGAAGAGCCGTGCAGCTCCTCCCTTCAACGATCTTCAAGGAGTGCGAGATGGAATTCTTTCGATTCGGTCCGGGTGCGGCGTCACATTGGCTTGCTGCCTGCTTCCTGATGGGAGCACTGGTCTGCTCCATGGCGCCGGCGCGCGCCGGCAGCGGCTCGGCAGGGACGCAGCGCAACAAGGAAGCGGTCGGCGAGGCGTTCGCCGCCTGGGCGGCAGGCGGGCAGACCTTCTTCGACGACATGCTGGCGCCGGAAGTCGTCTGGACCATCAAGGGCAGCAGCCCGACCGCAGGCGTGTACCGCGGCAAGCAAGCGCTGGTCGAGAAGGCGGTCAAGCCACTGTCGACGCGCCTGCAACGCCAGATTCGGTCCACGATCCGCAAGCTGTGGGCCGATGGCGATCACGTCATCATCGAGTGAGATGGTGAAGCGGTTGCCAGGGACGGCAAACCATACCGCAACAGCTATCTGTGGATCTTCCGCATGCAAGGCGGCCGCGCGACCGAGGTGACGGCTTATCTCGATCTTGCACCTTATGATGATGTGCTGCGGCGCGTTCCGGCCCCGCAATAAGCGCGATCAGGCTGGCATCACAACCGCCTGGCTCCCGTACTCGACCATCCGGCCACCGTGCTCACGCTGCCAGGCGGCAGCGGTCGGCTTGTCTGCAAACCAGATGTGCTCATGGTCGCCGAATGCGCCGAGATCGAGCCGGAAGCGGTCCAGCACTTCCGGCGGTCGACGGTCGATATCGCGCTTGCAGGCATCCCAGGTCGCGTAACCCAGCTCTGCCGCAAGCGTGCGGAACATATGCTTGAGCTGCAGCGTGGTGCGCGCGTGGTACAGCTCGGCCACGCGGGGACCAGTCACTGCTGCTGCACTGTGCACGCGGCGCACGATGGGCAAGGCCTTGCTGGGCTGGTCCGAATGCACGCTGCGCAGCATGCCACGCGCGTAGCGGCGCAGGAAATCGGTATTGGTATCGGGAACGGTATTTCGGTGGGGATGGGGGCGCATGCCAAGTCCTTTTCACATGGTGTCGCCGCTCTCGCTACGGCATCAGTGAATGAACAGGTATGAACTCCTGGCAAACGATCACGTCATCATCGACGTTGGCAGGTGCGCTGGCTTTCGCGAGAGTGGGCGTCCTGCACAGCCCGGAGCGGATGGTATCACGAGTCATGCGTCTTGTAGCCATGGTGTTGCTAACTCGCCATGGTAAAAAAGGCGCAACCGGTGGCCGGCGCACTTTGATACCATCCCGAAATGAACGTTACCTCTACTCACCTGGTCGCCACTTCGCGCCTCCGTCATCGCCAGAACCTGGCGCTGGTCCTGCTGGTCGTTACCGGCGTCATCAACTACCTCGACCGCGCCACACTCGCTGTCGCCAATGAGTTCATTCGCGCCGATCTCGGGCTCTCGCTGGGCGAAATGGGCCTGCTGCTGTCGGCATTCTCGTGGAGCTATGCGCTGTGCCAGTTGCCTGTCGGCGCCCTGGTCGACAAGATCGGGCCGCGCTGGCTGCTCGGCGCGGGACTGGTGCTCTGGTCGCTGGCCCAGGCCGCTGGCGGGCTGGTGTCGACCTTCGGCTGGTTCGTCCTGGCGCGGATCGTGCTCGGCATCGGCGAAGCGCCGCAATTCCCGGCCGCGGCGCGCGTGGTGAGCAACTGGTTCCCCTTGCGCGCGCGCGGCACCCCGACCGGCATCTACAACTCGGCCTCGCCGCTGGGTTTTGCACTGGCGCCGCTGTGCCTGTCGCCGCTGATCGCCGCGACCAGCTGGCATTGGGCCTTCTTTATTACGGGTGCACTGGGCATCATTGCAGCCATTGTCTGGGTCATCCTGTATCGCGACCCGGTGCGCGGGGAATTGACCGAACAAGAGCGTGCCTACCTGGACGAAGGCCAGACCCTGGAAGCCGCGCCGGCGACAGGATTTGCATCCTGGCGCGCACTGTTCCGCCACCGGGCCACCTGGGGCATGCTGCTCGGCTTCTTCGGATCGGTCTACCTGAACTGGGTGTTCCTTACCTGGCTGCCGGGCTACCTGCGCACCGAACGCCAGATGGACGTGGCCTACGTGGGCGTGGCGGCGACGATCCCCTTCCTGTGCGGGTTCCTGGGCGCCCTGTCGGCCGGCTGGGCGTCCGACCAGATCACCCGCCGCGCGAAATCGGTTGTCGCGGGTCGCCGCACGGCGGTGGTGCTGTCCATGCTGGGCATGGTGGCGTTCACCATTCCTGCTGCGCTTGTAGAGAGCAATACTGCGGCGATTGCCTGTATCTCGGTCGTGATCTTCCTGGCCAACGCGGCGTCGGCTTGCTCATGGTCGCTCGTGACCGCAGTGGCGCCGCGTAGCCGCATTGCTTCACTCGGTGCGATTCAGAATTTCGGCGGGTTCATCGGCGGCGCGCTGGCGCCGATCTTTACCGGCTATATCGCGCAGGCCTGGTCGTTCGTGCCGGCGTTGCTGACGGGCGCCGGCATCGCTTTTCTTGGTGCCATGTCATACCAGTTCCTGGTGGTCCGGCCGATTCCAGAGCAGGACTCACAGATTGTGCTCTAGCACAATGCATTGCATGTAAGGCTCATCTTTAATAGATAGGTCTTTTTTCATGGAGTGCTTATGTCCAATGATCGAATTGTCGGGACACGAGAAAGAGGTAGGCCAGCGGGAAATTTCGCGCTGAGTGGTCATCGTTGGGTTTCGCAGTATCTTGGCGCAAATCGTCTTCAGGACTTACGACAGCCTTTCCGCAGCGATGCCGAAGCCTTCGTCGGTGCGCTGCGCGCTGCAGGAGCGAATGTGACGATCAATGCGACATACCGACACCCGAAGCGTGCTTATCTGATGCATTGGTGCTGGAAAATAGCAAAAAATCGTGTCAGCCCAGAAGATGTTCCTGCAATGGAAGGCGTATCCATATCTTGGAAGCATTACGATAAAGGCGAAAAATATTCGCAAGATCGATCCATTGAAGCCGCGCGCGCGATGGTCCGCGCATTGCAAATGGAGCGACTGGGCGTGGCGCCGTCACTCCAATCGCGACACACGCTCGGATTTGGCATCGATATGACGATCAGCTGGAATGGACAGCTGACATTGCCAGATGCATACGGTCATATTGTCAGGATCACGTCCTTGCCTCGCACGGGAATGAATCGGGAGTTGCATCGCGTAGGGGCGAGTTATGGTGTCGTCAAATACAACCGCGGCGGTCGCGACGATTCGCATTGGCCGGACACAGGGGCTTGACCATGAAAAAATGTTGGAAGCTGCAGGCTTCGTGCTTGGCATGATTTTTGGCTCAGTGAATGCCGCAGAAGAGAAGCTTGCTAATGATGTGGCCAAATACGTAGAACAGCGCGAAGGCTGTGACCACTTCCGCGGTGAGGTTCCAGACCCCCCTGATGCGCAGCGGATGAGAGAGATAGAGAGAGAAATCCGCAAGCTCTGCACAGGCACCGATAAGAAGCTCAGTGAGCTGAAGCGCAAGTACGCCAAACACCAGGCGATAATGACGCGCTTGAATGAGTTTGAGGAAAATATCGAGATGTCGGCATCAACGAGCAGGCCATAAGGTGAACCGGGCCCACGCTTGAGTTCCTTGATCCAGTTGGCACAAATACAAACGGCCTCACGAAGAGGCCGTTTTGAGTTGCAACGCTGGACGATTAAACGTCGATATTCCCCGCCCGCAGCGCATTACTCTCGATGAAGTTCCTCCGCGGCTCAACCTCATCCCCCATCAGCGTCGTAAAGATCTGATCCGCCGCAATGGCATCCTCGATCTGCACCTTGAGCAAACGACGCACGGTCGGATCCATCGTGGTCTCCCACAACTGCTCGGGATTCATCTCGCCCAGCCCTTTATAGCGCTGCTTGGACACGCCACGCTCGGCTTCTTCGCGCAGCCACTCCATCGCCTGGTGGAAATCGCGTACCGCGAATTCCTTCATGCGCTCGCCTTCGCCACGACGCACGATCGCGCCGTCGCCCATCAGGCCCTGGAAGGTCGCTGCCGAATCCGCCAGCACGCCGTAATCTGCGCCCGCCACGAAATCGGCATCGATCGCCGTCACCTGCACGTTGCCGTGATAGATGCGCTCGATACGCAGGCCATGCTTCTCGGACAATTCATCCGATCTCACCTTGACCTTCACCGCCGGATCGTTGATCGCCGCTTCCATCGACTTGGCGGACGCTTCCGCGTTTTCGAGCGTGCCCAGGTCCAGCGTCACGCCGCCGCTGAAGATCGCGGTCAGGGCGGCGCGGTCGATCACGCGCGCCAGGCGCAGCATGATGGCATTGGCCAGGTTGTACTTGCGCGCCAGCTCGCCCAGTGCTTCGCCGCTCACCGGTTCCATGCCTTCCTTCGGGATCAGCGACGCGGTGTTCAGCGCGAAGTTCATCATGTAGCTGGCTTCTTCGACGTCATCCTTCAGGTAACGCTCGTCGCGCCCGGCCTTGACCTTGTACAGCGGGGGCTGCGCGATATAGATGTGGCCACGCTCGACCAGCTGCGGCATCTGGCGATAGAACAGCGTCAGCAGCAGGGTACGGATGTGGGCGCCGTCGACGTCCGCGTCGGTCATGATGATGATGCGGTGGTAGCGCAGCTTGTCGACGTTGAACTCGTCCGGGCCGATCGAAGTGCCGAGCGTTGCGATCAGGGTCGTGATCTGTTCCGACGACAGCATCTTCTCGAAGCGCGCCTTCTCGACGTTCAGCACCTTGCCGCGCAGCGGCAGGATCGCCTGGAACTTACGATCGCGGCCCTGCTTGGCCGAACCACCTGCCGAGTCACCCTCGACGATGTACAGCTCGGCCAGCGCCGGGTCGCGTTCCTGGCAGTCTGCCAGCTTCGACGACAGGCCCAGGCCGTCCATCACGCCCTTGCGGCGGGTCAGGTCGCGTGCCTTGCGCGCCGCTTCGCGGGCGCGGGCGGCTTCGACGATCTTGCCGCAGATGATCTTCGCGTCATTCGGCTTTTCCATCAGGAAGTCGGTCAGCGTCTTGGCGACGATTTCCTCGACCGGGCCACGCACTTCGGACGACACCAGCTTGTCCTTGGTCTGCGACGAGAACTTCGGCTCAGGCACTTTCACCGACAGCACACAGGTCAGTCCTTCGCGCATATCGTCGCCCGAGATCTCGACCTTGGCTTTCTTGGCGAAGTCGTGCTCGTCGATGTACTTGTTGATCACGCGCGTCATCGCCGCGCGCAGGCCGGTCAGGTGGGTGCCGCCGTCGCGCTGCGGGATGTTGTTGGTGAAGCACAGCACCTGCTCGTTGAACGAGTCGTTCCACTGCATCGACACGTCGACCGAGATATTCGTGTTCTGGTCCGACATGCGGTCGCCCGTTGCCTGGAACACGGTCGGGTGCAGCACGGTCTTGGCCTTGTTGATGTACTCGACGAAGCCGCGGGTGCCGCCCTCGAAGGCGAACAATTCTTCTTTGCCCGTGCGCTGGTCGGTCAGCTTGATGCTGACGCCATTGTTCAGGAACGACAGCTCGCGAATACGCTTCGACAGGATTTCATAGTGGAATTCGACCAGCGTGAAGATCGTTTCATCGGCCCAGAAATGCACCTCGGTGCCGCGCTTGTCGGTCTCGCCGATCACCTTCATCGGAGAGACTTCGAAGCCGTCGCGGATCTCGATCAGGCGATCCACCGGGACGCCGCGCGTGAATTCCATCTGGTGCACCTTGCCGTTCTGGCGCACGGTCACGCGCAGCAGCTTCGACAGTGCGTTCACGCACGACACGCCCACGCCGTGCAGGCCGCCGGACACCTTGTAGGAGTTCTGGTTGAACTTGCCGCCGGCGTGCAGCTCGGTCAGGGCGATCTCGGTCGCCGAGCGCTTCGGCTCGTGCTTGTCGTCCATCTTGACGCCGGTCGGGATGCCGCGGCCGTTGTCGGTGATCGAAATCGAGTTGTCGGAGTGGATCGTGACGTGGATTTCGGTGCAATAACCTGCCAGCGCTTCGTCGATCGAATTGTCGAGGACCTCGAACACCAGGTGGTGCAGGCCGGTGCCGTCCGAAGTGTCGCCGATATACATGCCAGGACGCTTGCGCACCGCTTCCAAACCTTCCAGGATCTGGATCGAGGACGCGCCGTAATCATCCGCGCTTGGGGAGGGCTGTTCTGCTGGGATATTCTCGGACATGGACTGCTTTCTATAAGACTAACTAGTTCAGGCAAATGCATGCGGGCCGCCGGAGCGGCCCGCGCGACGCGTCAGATACGCATCGGCATGACGACGTACTTGAAGTCGCCATTGTCGGGAATCGAGATCAGCGCCGACGAGTTCGAGTCGCCCAGGGCGATGTTCACCTGCTCGCACTTGAGGTTGTTCAGCACGTCGAGCAGGTAGGTGACGTTGAAGCCGATGTCGATCGAATCGCCGCCGTAGTCGATCTCGAGTTCTTCGACCGCTTCTTCCTGGTCGGCATTGGTCGAGCTGATCTTCATGACGCCCGGCTCGATGATGCAGCGCACGCCCTTGAACTTATCGCTGGTCATGATCGCGGCGCGCTGCAGCGAGCGCAGCAGTTCATCGCGGCTGATCGTGAAGTCGTTCTTGTAGCCCTTCGGGATCACGCGGGTGTAGTCAGGGAACTTGCCCTCGACCAGTTTCGAGACCAGCTCGATGTCGGCGAAAGTGAGCTTGACCTGCGAGGCCGCGATGTCCAGGCGCACGGTTTCATCGCTTTCTTCCAGCAGGCGCTGCAGCTCGATGATGGTCTTGCGCGGGATGATGACTTCCTGGCGCTCGAACTGCTGCTCGGTTTCCACCTGGCAGAAAGCCAGGCGGTGACCGTCCGTCGCGACGGCGATGATGTTGCTGCCGTCCAGCACCAGCAGCAAGCCGTTCAGGTAGTAACGGATGTCTTGCTGGGCCATCGAGAAGTACACCATATTGAACAGGTGCTTCAGCGTTTTCTGCGGCAGGGTCACCGAGGCGTTGTGGGTGTCGGCCACCGAAACGGTCGGGAATTCCTCGGCCGCCAGGGTTTGCAGCGCGAAGCGCGACTTGCCGCTCTGGACGGCCAGGCGCTTGTTCTGCAGGGTCATCGTGACGTCGCCGGACTCTGGCAGCGCGCGCAGGATGTCGAGCAGTTTACGTGCGGCCACCGTGGTGCCGGTCACGTCGTCGCCCGAACCGATATTGGCGTGCGTGGTGATCTGCACTTCGGTGTCGGTCGACAGGAAGGACACGCTCTCGCCGTTCTTGCGAATGAGGATATTGGCCAGAATCGGCATGGTGTGCCGACGCTCGACAATACCGCTCACAATCTGCAGTGGCCGGAGAAGCGTGTCTCGGGTGGTTTTGACCAATTGCATAGTTATCCTCAGTACGTTTGTAAGGTGAAATTATTACTAAAGCGATATTGTGCCATTGCCGGAGGCAAACACACAAAAACTGCTCAAGGGCGGGGGATCAGCCCTTGAGCGTCTGTTCCAGCACGTGCAATTCGTGGTTGCACTCGGGATTTTTCTGGCGGTCGCCGGCGATCTTGCGCACCGCGTGCAGCACGGTCGTGTGGTCGCGGCCGCCGAACAGTTCGCCAATTTCCGGCAGACTCTTTTGAGTCAATTCTTTTGCCAGGTACATGGCGATCTGGCGCGGACGGGCGATGTTCGCCGGCCGGCGCTTCGAGTACATGTCCGCGACCTTGATGTTGAAGAAGTCGGCCACTGTCTTCTGGATGTTTTCCACCGAGATCTGGCGGTTCTGCACCGACAGCAAATCCTTGAGCGCTTCTTTCACCACGTCGATGGTGATGTCCTTGCCGTGGAAGCGCGAGTAGGCCAGGATCTTGCGCAGCGCGCCTTCGAGCTCGCGCACGTTCGAGCGCAGGTGCTTGGCCACGAAGAAGGCGACGTCGTCCGACAGCGTCACGTCTTCGGACTGCGCTTTTTTCAACAGGATCGCCACGCGCATCTCGAGCTCGGGTGGCTCGATCGCCACTGTCAGGCCGGAATCGAAGCGCGAGATCAGGCGGTCGTCCATGCCCGTGATCTCTTTTGGATAAGTATCCGACGTGATGATGATCTGCTTCTTGGCCGCGATCAGCGCCTCGAACGCATAGAAGAATTCTTCCTGCGTCCGGCTCTTGCCCCCGAAGAACTGAATATCATCGATCAGCAGCATGTCGAGCGAATGATAGTAATGCTTGAAGTCGTCGAAGCCCTTGCGTTGGTAGGCGGTGACGACGTCGCGCACGTATTGCTCGGCATGGATGTAGCGGATGCGCGCGTTCGGCTGGTCGGCCATGACCTGGTTGCCGATCGCGTGGATCAGGTGGGTCTTGCCGAGGCCGACGCCGCCGTAGAAGAACAGCGGGTTGTACGACACGCCCGGGTTGTTGGCGACCTGGATCGCCGCGGCGCGCGCCAGCTGGTTGGCCTTGCCGGTCACGAAACTGTCGAACGTCAGCTCGGTGTTGATGCGGCTCTGCTCGCGCTTGGGCGAGTTGGCGATGTTCAGGTTCTGGGTCTGGCTCGGGCTGGCGGCCGGGCTCGGGTTCTCGGCGCCCGGCGCGGGGCGCGGGGCGTTGAAGTCGACCGTGGCCGTGTTGCCGGACGCGCCTGCGCTCGGCGCATTGCGGGCCGGATGGTTCTTGGGGTCGAGCACGAACTGCACCTCGACCGGCGCTTCCCAGTATTGGGCTGCCAGCTCCGTGATGCGGGTGGCAAACTGTGTCTTCACCCAGTCGAGCTTGAAGCGGTTGGGCGCGGCGATGCGCAGCTTGCCGTCTTCATAGTCGAGGGCGACCAGCGGTTTGATCCACGCGCTGTATTGCTGCGGCGTGAGCTCAAGCTCGAGCTGCGCGGATGCTGTCTGCCAAAAATTTTCCATACTTCGCTTTTGATTCGTAACACGCTATTTTACCTGTCTCGGCCGAAGTTATCCACAGGCGCTGCACATATTTTCCACCGAAAAGGTCAGGCGCGTCCTCACCTTGCCAAGCTGGAAACGCACGCCGGTGGCGCTTGCCGAAACAACAGTCGCCTTGACAGTGGCGGTCGAAATGGAGTCTAATTCAGGGTTCCCCGTCCGTGCGCCAGGCCAGGCTGTCTTTTTTCAGCGGCTGGTGGTTGGGCGAAGAGAGACTTGCTGTGGCATGACGCTGGCGTAACATCGAGCGAAATTGTCATCGGCGCCGAATCTGACGATGACGTCAGACCCGATTTTGCATCTTATTTTGCTTTAAGCGAGACCACCATGAAACGTACTTACCAACCTTCCGTCGTCCGTCGCAAGCGCACGCACGGCTTCCGCGCACGTATGGCTACCCGTGGTGGCCGCCAAGTCCTGAACGCTCGCCGCGCCAAGGGCCGCAAGCGTCTGGCTGTCTAAGTCACGCACCGCAGATCGATTGCGGTCGGTGATGACAGGCGAAGGTTCGCACGACTTCGCGCGCGTTCGGCGCATCGTTAAAACGGATGAATTTTCATCCGTTTTTCGTTTGCGGCCAACGCAAAAAACGGCGCATTTCGTGCTCTACACGCGTCCAAACGACCTGCCGCATGCGCGGCTGGGCGTCGTTGCGGCCAAGCGTTTCGCGCCGCGTGCGGTGACCCGCAATACGATCAAGCGCATGACGCGCGAGCTGTTCCGTATGAGCAGCCTGGCGCCGGTCGATTGCATCGTCCGCCTGTCGCGCCCCGTCAATACCAAGGACGGCCCGGCCACCACGCGCGCCCTCAAGGCCGCGCTGAAGGTGGAATTGACGCGCTTGTTCGCTGCACAGCAAGCCCGGCAGCGGCCACAGCCCGCGCCGGCAAGCACGCCATGAAGACGCTGCTCGTCTGGTTGCTTCGCGGCTACCAGCTGCTGCTGTCCCCGATGCTCGGGCCGCGTTGCCGGTTCTATCCCAGCTGTTCCAATTACGCAATCGAAGCGCTGCGCGTCCATGGCGCCGCACGCGGTTCCTGGCTGGCCGCGCGCCGCGTGGGCCGCTGCCATCCGTGGAATGCGGGCGGCGTCGATCCGGTGCCGCCCAAAGACGGCCCCAAGGAATCCCATTCAGCCGCTTGCGGTTGCAACCACTCCTGAAGACTCCAATGGAATTCAATAAACGTACTGTCCTGTGGATCGTGTTCGCCATCTCTCTGATTGTTCTCTGGAACAATTGGATGGTGGCTAACGGCAAGCAGTCGCTGTTCTCGGCGCAACCACCGGCGCAAGTGGCCCAGCAGAATAAACCGTCGGACGTGCCGGCCGCCGCGCAGCCGGGCAGCGCCGCCGTGCCGGGCACGCCTGCGGGCGCCCCCGCCAATGCTGCCGCGGCGCCGGGGGCACCTGCCGCCGCACCGGCCAGCCAGATCGTCACCGTCACCACCGACGTCGTCAAGGTCGACATCGACTCGGTCGGCGGCGTCATCAGGCGTCTCGAACTGTTGCACTATCCGGATCACTTCGACAAGACCAAGAACCAGGTCCTGTTCAACGTGGGCGGTCCGAACGTGTACCTGGGCCAGACCGGCCTGATCGGCACCAGCGCCGCCGGCGTGCTGCCGAACCACACGACGCCGTTCACCGTCAAGTCGGCCCAGACTACCCTGGGCGGCAATAACCAGGCGCAAGTCGTCCTGGAAGCCGAGCAGGGCGGCGTGCGCCTGACCAAGACGCTGACCTTCCGCAAGGGCGATTACCTGGTCGGCGTGCGTCATGACGTCACCAATATCAGCGCCGCGCCGGTCCAGCCTTCGCTGTACCTGCAGCTGCAGCACGACGGCAACAAGCCGGCCACCGATTCGTGGTTCATGCCGAGCTACACCGGCCCGACCCTGTACACCGACGCCGACAAGTACCAGAAGCTGACGTTCGAGGAAATCGAAAAGGGCAAGGCGGATCACTCGACCAAGGCCAATGACGGCTGGGTCGCGATCTCGCAGCACTTCTTCGTCTCGGCCTTCATCCCGGCCGACAAGGCGCCGCGCGACATCTTCACCAAGAAGATCGCCAACAACCTGTATGCGATCGGCACCGTGCAGTCGCTGGGCACCGTGGCGCCTGGCGCGACCGTGTCGACCGACACCCGCCTGTATTCGGGTCCGCAGGACGAGCAGATCCTGGAAACCATCACCCCGGGCCTGGAGCTGGTGAAGGACTACGGCATGCTGACCGTGATCGCCAAGCCGATCTTCTGGGTGATGACCCAGCTGCACTCGATGCTGGGCAACTGGGGCTGGACCATCGTCGCCCTGACCATCCTGATCAAGCTCGCGTTCTTCCCGCTGTCGGCGGCAGGTTATCGCAGCATGGCCAAGATGCGCGTCGTGACGCCGAAGATGCAGGCAATCCGCGAACGCTACAAGAGCGATCCGGCCAAGATGCAGCAGGCCACCATGGAGTTGTACAAGACCGAGAAGATCAATCCACTGGGTGGCTGCCTGCCGATCCTGGTGCAGATGCCGGTGTTCTTCGCCCTGTACTGGGTGCTGCAGGCGTCGGTCGAGATGCGCGGCGCGCCATGGATCCTGTGGATCCAGGATCTGACCCAGCCCGACCCGTACTACATCCTGCCGGTGATCTACGCAGTGTCGATGTACATCACGACCAAGCTGAACCCGCAGCCGACCGATCCGGTGCAGGCCAAGATGATGCTGTTCATGCCGATCGCGTTCTCGGTGGTGTTCTTCTTCTTCCCGTCCGGCCTGGTGCTGTACTGGGTGGTCAATAACATCCTGTCGATCGCCCAGCAATGGGTCATCACCCGCAAGTTCGAGACCGGCGCGGCCAAGTAATTTTGCTGCCTTCTCATCAAAAGCCCGCGCTTGATTAGCGCGGGCTTTTGTTTTTGACGCTTCCGTTTCCCCGTACAATCGCTCCATGAAACTCGATACTTCCCCCATCGCCGCCATCGCCACCGCCCCCGGCCGCGGCGGCATCGGCGTCGTGCGCGCCTCCGGTAAATCGCTTGCCTTCCTCATCGACGCCCTGTTCCCCGGCGTGACCCTGGCGCCGCGCCACGCCACCTACATCCCGTTCAAGGCCGCCAGCGGCGACATCATCGACGAAGGCCTGGCCCTGTATTTCAAGGGACCGCATTCGTACACCGGCGAAGACGTGCTGGAACTGCAGGGCCATGGCGGCCCGGTGGTGCTGCAGATGCTGCTGGCGCGGGTGCTGGAGGCCGGCGCACCGTCCGGCCTGCGCCTGGCCGAACCGGGCGAATTCACGCGCCGCGCCTTCCTCAACGACAAGCTCGACCTGGCCCAGGCCGAGGCGGTGGCCGACCTGATCGACGCTTCCACCGAAGCCGCGGCGAAGTCGGCGTCGCAGTCGCTCTCGGGCGCCTTCTCGCATGTGGTGCACACGCTGGTCGAGGGCACGATCAACCTGCGCATGCTGGTCGAGGCCACGCTCGACTTTCCGGAAGAAGAGATCGACTTCCTCGAGAAATCGAATGCGCGCGGCCAGTTGGCCGGCATCATCACGTCGCTCGACAACGTGTTTCGCCAGGCGGCGCAGGGTGCGTTGCTGCGCGAAGGGCTGAACGTGGTGCTGGTCGGGCAGCCGAATGTGGGCAAGTCCTCACTCTTGAATGCGCTGGCCGGGGCCGAGGTCGCGATCGTGACGCCGATCGCCGGCACCACGCGCGACAAGGTGAGCGAGACGATCCAGATCGAGGGCATCCCGCTCAATATCATCGACACCGCCGGCATCCGCGCAATCGGGGAGGGGGGCGACGAGATCGATGTGGTCGAGCGCATCGGCATCGAGCGCACCTGGGGCGAAGTCGGCAAGGCCGACGTGATCCTGCACCTGCTCGACGCCAACCTGGGCCCGAGCGCGGCCGATGAGGCGATCGTCGCGGCCTTCCCGCCGAACGTGCCGGTGGTGCGCATCTGGAACAAGATCGACCTGTCGGGCCACACGCCGTCGAAGGACGAGAGTGCGGACGCGGTCCACCTGTACCTGTCGGCGCACGAGAAGCTCGGCATCGACCTGCTGCGCGCCGAACTGCTGCGCATCGCCGGCTGGCAGCAGACCGGTGAATCGCTGTACCTGGCGCGCGAACGCCACCTGATCGCACTGCGCGCCGCGCGCGAGCACCTGGAGCTGGCGCGCCAGCACGCGATGCAGGACGACCAGTCGCTCGACCTGTTCGCCGAAGAGCTGCGCCTGGCCCAGGATCAGCTTTCCAGTATCACCGGCCAGTTCACCCCCGACGACCTGCTGGGAGTGATCTTCAGCCGCTTCTGTATCGGCAAGTAAGCCGCAGCCGGTCCGCCCGGGACAAAAAAACCTGAAAAATCCCGGGCGCCCGCGTTCTCTGGTCAGATGCGCCACCACGGTGGTGGCGACTTGACGGGAGAAGACGATGAGCGGTCTAGGGGCGAGCAACACCAGGACGATGCTCGAGACGCGGGCGCAGCAATACCAGGAGTGGATGTGCGAGGAAGGCTACCGCGCCAGGGATCCCGTGTGGGACGAAGCCGCCGATACCTGGGATGTCCAGGTCAAGTATGAGGGCGCCACCCTCGTCGTCGTGTTCGACGTCGACGACACCGGCTTCGTGCGCATCCTGATGCCCAATTTCTGGTCCATCGAGCCGGCCGCCCTGGAAACGGCGCTGGCCGCCCTCGACCTGGCCAACAAGAAGTGCAAGTGCGCCAAGGTGCACCTCAATCCGCGCCGCGACGACACCACGGCGTCGGTCGAATTCCTGGACCAGGGCGACCAGATGCGCCCCGCGACGCTGCTGCGCTACCTGGCGATGGTGGTCAATGTGGCGAAATTCTTCGCCAGCGCGATGCAGGAACAAGCCGAATCGATGCAGCCCGCATGAAATGGGCCTGCGGGTCCTTTTATAGCGGTCATCGAAGGCAAAAACAGTTGCCGAGAATTTACAGGAATTGAGCGGCAGTCTATGCTGCGGGTCCCGGCCCACGCGCAGGCATGGGCCGGCTTCGCACAAGGATCCACCACGACATGGACAACAACGACGGTTTCGATTATGGCAATGCGCGGATCGTGGAGTACTGGAATCGCAGGCGCCAGGGACTCGACAAGAAGGAGTGGGAAGACTTCTACCGGCTGATGCTGCCGGTCCTGCTGCGCACACGGCTGCCGAGCGACTTCAACGACGACCGCAAGCGGCTGGAACTGGTCAACGACTTCTTCCAGGACAAGGTGCTGGTCAACGCCGCCACCTCCAACGCCGGCGCGCTGCAAAACGTGCATGCCCTGCATAGCTACCTGAAGAACTACGCCTTGCAGCGCCTGCGCGAGCCCGACACCGAACCGCTGCCCTCGCCCGAGACGCTTGAAGACCGTGCCGCCGACGATGCGCCGGCCGCGCTCGCGCGCCTGCTGGGCGAAGCCGGCATCGATCCGAAGGCGGTCATGCTCAGCGCCGACCGTTTCGTCGACGCGCTCGATCCGGGCGAAGTGGCGCTCCTGCGTGGCCATTCCTGCGCCGATGGCGACAAACCCGAGCCCATGTCGGCGATTGCCGAACGTACCAGCATGAAGACCGCCTGGTTTACCCGGGCCAAGGCGCTCGGCATCACCCGCAGCAAGGGCGAGACCTTTCGCGGCTACGAGCGCACCAAGATCGGCCGCTGGCTGCGCTCGAACGGCGCCGAGCTCCACCCCGACTGGCGCGAGGAGGTGGCGGCCCTGATCATGCTGCTGTGCCAGCGCGTCCGCATGCATCGCCGGGAGACCCCATGAAACACGACCTGTATCCACCGCTGGCAGTGCTGAAGGCCGACCTGTTCGCGCCGGCCGCGGACGACACCGCGTCACCACAGGACGTCGCACAAGACGCACCGGCGCCGGCGCCGGACGACCTGTCGATGCCCGCCTACCTGAAGGAGCTGGTGCAGCGCCGGGTCGATGCCGAAGCCGCCTATCCGCAAGAATCTCCGGCGGTCGGCCAGGTACGGCGCCTCGACGCAGTGTCAGGCCTGGACGGCGCCAGGCGCGTCGTGGGCCGCAGCTTCGGCGTGCTGCTGGGCGCCAGCCTGGGCGGGCGCCGCTGGGCGGGCTGGCTGGTCGCGCAAGAGGGCGACTATGCGAGCGAGCGCGATCTGGTGCTGCAGGAGGACGACGGCATCGCCGATCCGGTGGCGGTGATGGTGCAGGCCTGGAACCCGGTCGAGGTGGCGCTGCGCGGCGACGAAGTCATCATCGGCAAGCTGCCGGCGGCGACCCTGGGCGCGGTCGCGCGCCTGGGCGATCCCGGTTTCGCCCCCGACGACTTCGTCGCGTCGCGTCCCGGTCGTATCGGCGCCTGGGACCTCGATCGCGACACCACGGTCGTCACCGGCACGCCGCTGGGCGAGCAGGACGATCCACGCCACGGCTACCGCGAACTGTATCGCGCACTGGCGCGCGAGGTCAGCGCGGCGGCGCAGGCGCAACCCGCCGGCACCAGGCCCCGGCGCGCGGGATGGCTGCACTGGCTGCAGGATACCTTCGTGCGTCCGGCCTGGACCTTCGGCGCGCTGGCCGTGGTCGTGCTGCAGGGCGCCTGGATGCTGGGCCTGCACGCCCCGCCGTCGGACGAGGGCCTGGTCTATCGCAACTTCCCGGCGCCGCTGGCCCAGGCCTGCGAGCCCAGGTTGCGCGTCATGTTCCGGCCCGATGCAGTGTACGCCGACGTGATCGTGACCCTGCGCAGCCTTGATGCGACCCTGGTCGACGGCCCGTCCGAGACGGGTGAACTGTGGATCGCGCCGGCGCGCGACCAGGCGCCGCAGGAATTGGCTGACATGCTGCGCCAGAGCCGCCTGGTGGAGCACGTCGACCTGGTCGAACCCGATCCGCGCCTGTGTCGCCCATGAAGCGCTTGCATGTCCTGGGCGCCCTCAACGCGCTGGTGTTGCTGCTGGCGGCCGGCCTGGCGCATGCGGCGCCCGCCGTCGGCGCCAGGATGGCGCTGGTGATCGGTAACGGCCGCTATGCGGCGCCGTCGGCGCTGTCCAACGCCGGCAATGACGCGCGCCTGATGGCCAGGACCCTGGCGGCGCTGGGCTACACGGTCACCGAACGGCATGACCTCAACCGCGCGCAGCTCGACGAGGCGGTGACGCGCTTCGCCACTAGCCTGCCGCAGGGGGCCACCGCTTTCGTCTATTACGCCGGGCACGGCATGCAGATCGAAGGCGGCAACTACCTGACGCCGGTGGACATGGTGCCGAGCAGCCCGGCCGCGGCCCAGGTGCATTCATATTCGCTCAAGGCGATGCTCGAGCGGCTGTCGCGTTCGCGGTCGGCGGTCAATATCGTGGTGATGGACGCCTGCCGCAACAACCCGTTTCGTCCCTCGGGCGAGCGCTATCGGAGCTTTCGCGAGCTGGGCTTGTCGCAGGTCGTGGCGCCGCGCGGCACCTTCATCGCCTATTCCACCGCGCCGGGACAGCTGGCGCCGGACGGCAAGGACGGCAACAGTGTGTACACCCGCACCCTGGCCGGCGTGATGCGCGAGCCGGGACGCGATATCGAGGGTGTGTTCAAGCGCACCGCTGAACTGGTCCGGCGCGCCACGCTGGACGACCAGATGCCGTGGTACGAGTCGTCGCTGGCGGGCCGGCTGGTGCTGTCGGAGGCAGCGCCGCTGGCCGCGGCGCCGGCGCGCACCGGCGCCGGCGGTGGCGGCCAACCCCAGGGCAGCCGCGGCCTCACGGCGCCGGCGCCGGACGAACCGGCCTGGTATCGCGAAGTGGGCGCGGCCGAGTGGAGCCGGGTGGACTGGGAGATCCAGCAGCGGGTCAAAAACCTGACGCCGGACGAGATCCCGGCGCTCAGGCACAAGGCCGGCGCCGGCAGCGTGGTGGCCCAGACGGTGCTTGGCCTGGCCTACCGCGAGGGCATCGAGCGCGCGAAGAACGGCGGCAAGACGATCCGCCTGCGCGCGAACAATACCGTGGCCTGGTCGTGGCTCAGGAAAGCCGCCACGGCCGGCTTCCCGGTCGCCCAGGCGGAAATCGGCGAGATGTATTACGGCGCGCACGGCGTCGAGCGCGACCTGGCCGCGAGCCGGCACTGGCTGGAGCAGGCGGCGGCGGCCGACTACCCGCGCGCGCGCCTCGACCTGCTGCAGCTGAACCTCGAGAGCAACCCCGACCCGCGCCGCCTCGGACCGCAGGCGCAGGAGGCGCTGCGCTCGCTGTTCGACAGCATGGGCGTGCCGCGCCAGGAGCGGTAATGCGTGATGGCACACGGCGCGCCCGCCGCGCCTGTGCTACGCTGGCCTGCCCGACTGACGACCAGACCGCATGAAACCGTACTTCGCCACTCACCGCCGCCGCGCCTTCGCCAGGGTCCTGGTGGGCAGCGCTCTGGCCGGCCTGCTCGCTTCCTGTTCCAGCCTGATCGGGCCGCGCCAGGTCGAGCTGCCGCTGCACAAGCTGCAGGCTGGCCTGGACAAGCGTTTTCCCATCAACGAGCGCCTGATGGAACTGTTCGATGTCCAGCTCACCCGTCCGCAACTGGCGATCCAGCCAGAGCAAGACCGGGTCGCCCTGGCCGTCGATGCCTCGGTCGCGCCGCCGTTCGCGCGCGCCTGGACCGGCAATATCGCCTTTTCGGGCCGCCTGTATGTCGACCCGGGCCGCGCCGCCGTCCTGATGGCCGAGCCGCGCGTCGATCGCCTGCAGCTCGGCAATCCCGAAGCCGAGCGCCAGCTGACCCGGGTGGCCAACGGCCTGATCAATACCGTCGCGCGCGATATGCCGGTGTATACGTTCGAGCAGAAAGACTTGCGCTACGCCGGCGTGCAATTCGTCCCGACCCGGATCCAGACTACGCGTAGTGGCTTGCTGGTGACGCTCGAGCCGGCGAAATAAGTCGCCGCAGGCAAGCGCGCGGCCAGTAGTTGGCTTTACACTACGATTTTTGGCGGTGCACTTTGGCTCATGCAGCGGAAACGTTGCACGCACGTCAAATCGGTCCTTGGGAGCAGGCAGGGGATTGCACCCGCCTGGCATTGGGAGCACACTGATACGCAACGAAAGTCGTGATGGGTTCGCCTGTCGCGGTCCGGCTTGCGCTTTCTCATGCACACGGAGTTCCGCTGAAGTAATCTTTCTCTGACTTCAGGCTGCCGTGTTAGGGGGTGGATCTTGGAAACGACACACGAGAGTTTTCCGGACAGTGGGCTGCCCGCCGAGCCGCCCGTGGCCGTCTCAGTTGCCGCTACGGGCAGCATGCCTACGCGCGCCAGTCTTCCGGCCAAGGGCTCGTGCTGGTACTGCGAAAAGCCGCTCGACAGCGTGCGGCGCTTTTGCGGCAAGTCCTGCGCCGACGCGTTCGACGAAGAAGCCGAGTTCACGCGTTGACGCGTGCCGCGCAACGTGTCCCCGATGTGTGCGGCTAGCGCCGCTCGGCCTGCTCCAATAGCGCCAGCGCGCCTTCGAAATCGAAGCGCCTGATCGCCGCATCGAACACCGTCACCTGTTCGCTTCCCATGCTCGCCAGCAGACGTGGACGCAGCCGGGCCGCCAGGTCCAGGGCGCGGCCGTCGCCGATGTCGAGCATGCCGCGCAGGCGCGCCAGGTCGGCCGGATCGGTGGACGGCGTGGCTCCCTGCTCCTCGTGCGCCTCTTGCGCCGCCAGCAGCATGTCGACCTGGGCCAGTACCCGCGCCAGCTCCTCGTCCAGTGCCGCTACCAGCGGCAAAGGCGCCGGACCGCCGGCCTTCAGCGCCAGTTCGGCCTCCAGCGCCAGCCGGCGCAGGCGGGCCGCCTCGATCATCCCGGCCGCCCCCTTGAGTGTATGCACGATGTGCTGGGCCTGCACGGTGTCGGAGGAAGCAAGCGCCGCATGCAGGCGCGCCGCCAGGTCGCGGTAGTCGCCGGCGAAGCGTCCCAGCACGCGCAGGAACAGCGCGCGGTCATCCATTACCCGCTCCAGGCCCGCCGCCAGGTCGATGGCGGGCCCGATGGCAGGCTCTGTGGGTATTGCGGCAGCGCCGCTCACCGCGTCGTAAACGACCAGGCGCGCGTGAGCGCCGCGCCGTTGACCGTACCGGTGAAATCGACCTCGTAGGTGGTGGCCGCGCGCAGCGGGAGCAGGGGCACGATGGACGCCGCCGTCTTGGCGCCGATCGGATCGACGCGCAGCACCTGCAGCACGGCGCCGCCGCGCGGACGCACCGTGAAGCTGGTCACCGCCAGCGTCGCATCGAGGTTGGCGTGCACGCTGATCGGATACCCGACTTCATTGCGGTCCGGGACCGGATCGGGTTGCTCGGTATTGCTGAAGAAGTTGGGAGCGACGCCGGTCTGGCCGTTGAACGGCCAGGTGACGAGCGCGCCGCGCGCGATGCCGGGACCGTAGCCGTTGCGGCTCGCGAAATCGGCGGTGAAATAGTTGTAGCCGCTGGCGGAGGTGGCGGCGCCGGTGCCGAGTTCGCGGAACATCGGCTCGAAGATCACGAAACGGTGGTAGATCGCCGTGATCAGTTCTTCGACCATGAAGAAGCCCGAGCGGTTATTGGTGCCCGAGATGACTTCGCCATAGGCGAAGCCGCGCTGCCGGTCGAGCGTATAGCCGGCGGCGTTCAGGCGGTCGCCCAGGTCGGCGCCGGTGAAGCCCTGGCGGCCCGGTTCCTGGTCATGGCTCATCAGGTTGTTGGCGCGCAGGTATTCCGAGTGCCCGAGCGCGGCGTTGTCGATCTGGACATTCTGGGTTACCGCCGGCACGCCGGCCTGGGTACGCCGGTAATTAATCCAGTTGCGGCCGTCGAGGGCGATATTGCCGGTCAGCGCAGGCGCGCTGGTGCCCGAGGTAGGGGTCGGTTCCGGCGCGGCCGGGCTGGGCGCGACCGCCTGGCCGCCGCCGACGACCGGAGCCGCGGGGCTGTCGCTGACGCCATCGCCGCATGCGGTCAGGGCCAGGGCGGCCAGGATGACGGTGATCGCCCGCCAGCGTGGCATATAGCTCATTTATCAACTCCTGTCAATACGTATCCGTGGAGCGTCATTCTAGGGCAAAACGGAAGATCGTGAGCGACGCTGCGATCATCGCGCAACACCCTTGTAGGCCACCCTGTAGAATAAGCCAACATTTGCCTTGTCGAGTCGACCATTGAAGCTATCTAACCAGCAACGCCTCGCGCGCGCCAAGTTCGCCCTGCCCAGTTTCGTGACGTTGCTGTCGATCGCCTGCGGCTTCGGCAGCATCGTGATCTCGGTCGATAACGCGCGCATCGGCGACCCCGGCGACTTCCGCCTGGCGGCGATCTTGCTGGTGCTGGCCGGCGTGTTCGACGCGCTCGACGGTTTCGTGGCGCGCGCCACCAATACCCAGTCCAGCTTCGGGGTGCAGCTCGACTCGATCGCCGACGTGATGAACTTCGGCTGCGCGCCCGGCCTGCTGCTGTACTGCTACGGCTTCACCCAGCTGGGCGACGTGCACCCGACCCTCGAGCGCATGGGCGGCCTGGCCTGCTTCGTGTTCGTCACCTGCGGCGCGCTGCGCCTGGCGCGTTTCAATATCAGCCATGGCCGCACCGACCCGCGCTACTTTGTCGGCATGCCGATCACCGCCGGCGCGGCCTGCGTGGCCTCGGTGGTGGTAGCCTGGCCCGACCCCGTGATCGCGGTGGCGCCCGCCTTCATGGTGTGCGCGCTGATGGTCTGCGTCGGTGCGCTGATGGTCTCGACCGTCCGCTTCCCCAGCTCCAAGCACCCGCAGGGCAAGGTGATGCTGGCGCTGCTCGGGGCCTGCGTGGTCTTGCTGGCGCTGCTGCAAGAGCGCTTCTTCGTGCTGTTCTTCCTGGTGTATGTGTGCCTGACGCTGCTGCTCAATATCGGCTGGAAGGTCGGCTGGCGCGGCGTGGCGCCACCGAAGGTGTTTGAAGACTAAGGACCGGTCACGCGAACTTGTCGAGCATCGCCGCCAGGTGCGCCGCGCGGGCGCGGGCGTCATCCAGGTCTTGCGCGTCGCCGGTCTGGGTCACGATCGATGAAGTCAGCAGTTGCACGAACGAGCGGTCGAGCGCCTTGCGCGCAGCCGCCATCTGCTGCGCGACCGCGTCGCAGTCCGAGGGCGAATCGGCCAGCGCGATCAGCTTCTGCACGCCGCGCAGCTGGCCTTCGATCCGGGCCAGCCGGTTCAGCAGATCCTTCTTCTGCTGCGCGCTGAGGGCTTTGCCCTCGACGATCCGGAGCGGGCCCTCGGCCATCTCAGGCCACCTCGTGTCCGCGCGCGGCGCGCAGGATGCGGAACCAGTCTTCGCGCTCCAGTTCGAAGCTCGCGCCCAGCACCGCTTCGCGGATCGCCGCGATGCGCCTGCTTCCGGTCAGCGGGATCGGACGGCAGGGCAGGCGCATGATCCACGCGAACACCACGCTGCAGAACGGTTTGCCGATGCGGTCGGCAACTTCCTGGATGGTCTGGCGCAGCGCCGCGCCGCGTTCGTCGCCCGCGTCGAACAGGCGGCCGCCGCCCAGCGGCGACCAGATCATCGGCGCGATGCCGAGGTCTTGCAGGCCGTCGAAGGTTTCGTCGAACATCGGCGCCGTGTGCAGCGGCGAGAATTCGACCTGGTTGGTGGCGAGCGGGATGCGGCGGTCGAGCGACTCGAACTGGTGGCGCGTGAAGTTCGATACGCCGAAATGCAGGACCTTGCCGTCCTGCTTGAGGCGGGTGAAGGCGGCGGCGATCTCGTCGAACTCCATCAGCGGATCCGGACGGTGGATCAGCAGCAGGTCGAGACGGTCGGTGCCCAGCTTGCGCAGCGACTCCTCGGCGGACGCCATGATATGGCTGGCGCTGGTGTCGTAATGCTGGATCGTGTGGCCCGGGCGCGCGGTCGACACCAGCTTGATGCCGCACTTGCTCACCAGTTCGATGCGGTCGCGCAGCGACGGCGCTGCGCGCAGGGCGGCGCCGAACAGTTCCTCGACGCCGTAGCCGCCATAGATGTCGGCGTGGTCGAAGGTGGTCACGCCCAGTTCGAGGCACTGTTCGATGAAGGCGACGCGCGCCTCGACCGGCATATGCCATTCGCCCATGCGCCACATGCCGGCCACGATGCGCGACAGTTCCAGGCCGCCGTCGCGCGTCGGGATGCGGGGGAAGGGGAGTTCGACAGGCGCTTGCGGCATCGTGGTTCTTTCGTCATGACGGGGTCCCATGATTATAGCGGCCTGCGACGCGCCTTGCCTCAGCCATCCGGCATGCAAAAAGCCCGTCCGGCATGACGCGCGGACGGGCTTTGACAGGCGACTGGAACCAGCTTACTGCATCCAGAGACGCATCGAATCCCAGGCACGGCCGAAAATGCTCGCTTCCTGCACTTCTTCCAGCGCCACCACCGGCAGCACCAGCAGCGGCTTGCCGTCGACGGTCATTTTCAGGGTGCCGACCTGGCCGTTCAGCGCCAGTGGCGCGACCAGCGGATCGCGGCGCTCCAGCACTGGCTTGAGCTTGCCCGCCACGCCCTTTGGCACGGTGACCAGGATGTCGCGCGTGAAGCCGATCTTGACGGTCGGCTGGGCGCCCTTCCAGATCGACGGGGTCTGGATCGCCTGGCCTTTCGAGTACAGCTTGACGGTATCGAAGTTCTGGAAGCCCCAGTTCAGGAGCTTCTGGCTTTCCTGGGTGCGCACATCGGTCGAGCTGGTGCCCAGCACTACCGAGATCAGGCGGCGCTCGCCGGTGCTGCCGTTCGGGCGGCGCGCCGAGGTGATCATGCTGTAGCCCGAGGAAGTGGTGTGGCCGGTCTTCATGCCGTCCACGGTCGGGTCCAGCCACAGCAGGCGGTTGCGGTTCTGCTGGGTGATCTTGTTATAGGTGAACTGCTTGATCGAGTCGATCTTGTACAGCTCGGGGAAATCGCGGATCACGTGGGCAGCCAGCTGCGCCAGGTCGGCCGCGGTCGAGTAGTTGTTCGCGTCCGGCAGGCCGTGCGGGTTGGCGAAGCGGGTGCCCTTCAGGCCCATGCGCTGCGCCTCGCGGTTCATCAGGGTCACGAAGGTGGCTTCGTCGCCGGCGACCGCTTCGGCGATGGCCACCGCGGCGTCGTTACCCGACTGGATCATCAGGCCATGCAGCAGGTCGTCGATCGAGACTGGCACGCGTGGATCGATGAACATCTTCGAGCTGCTGGAGTCGACTTTCCAGGCGCGCTCGGACACGTTCACCATCTGGTTCAGGGTGATGCGTTTGTCGCGGATCGCGGCGAAGGCGACATAGGCCGTCATGACCTTGGTCAGCGATGCCGGTTCGATGCGCATATTCTGTTCTTGCGAAGCGATGACCTGGCCGCTCGTCGCGTCGAGCAGCAACCACGATTTGGCGGCGATGGCGGGCGCGGGCACGGTCTGCGCACTGGCCGAGACCATCACCAGGCTGGCGGCGAATGCCGCTAACAGTTTTTTCATGGGGAGAATTTCGTCATTAAAGATAAGGCGGTGGTAAAGCGCAAGGCAATGATCCTTAAACCATTGCCTCAAGAGAAGGGATTAATTATAGGGGACTGTGACGACTAATTGTCGCGTCGCCACAGTTGAATCACGAGATTTTTAATGTGGCCGAGCTTGCGGTGGAAGAAGTGGTCTGCGCCTGTAATGACGGTGACAGGCAGGTCGAGCGGCCGTGCCCACTCGAAAACTTCCTTTAGGGTAATAGTATCGTCGAGCTCGCCGTGGATCAGGATGGTGTCTTCCGGTACCTGTGGCATCGGCCATTTGCCGGCCGCGGTGCCGACCAGCACCAGGCGCTCGGCCGGTTGGCCCTCGGCCGCCAGGCGCAGCGCGAATTGCGCCTGCACGAAGGTGCCGAAAGAGAAACCGGTCAGGGTGATCGGCAGGTTCGGGTATTTTTCGCGCATGTGCGCATACATGACGGCCATGTCGTCGACTTCGCCCCGGCCCTCGTCGTGCACGCCTTCGGATTCGCCCACGCCGCGGAAATTGAAGCGCACCGCCGCATAGCCCAGCGTCACAAAAGTGCGCGCCAGCGTCTGGGCGACCTTGTTTTCCATGGTGCCGCCATAAAGCGGGTGCGGATGCGCGACCAGGGCGACGCCGCGCGGCTCGCCTTCCGGCAGGTCGAGCAGGCATTGCATCTTGCCGGCGGGGCCGTCGAGTTGGAACTTGTGCGAATGGATGTTCATGGGCCTTCTTTGCAGATCAGATCTTGAGGCGGTCGACGACCTTGCCGCCGACCAGGTGGGTATCGATGATGTCGTCGATGTCGTCCGTGTCGACATAGGTGTACCAGGTGCCTTCGGGGTAGACCACGAGCACCGGGCCTTCCTCGCAGCGGTCCAGGCAGCCGGACTGGTTGATGCGCACCTTGCCCTGGCCGCTCAGCGCCAGTTCCTTGATGCGCTTCTTGGCATGCTTCTGCGCTTTTTCGGCGCCGCACTTGGCGCAGCTCGGGCGCGCGTCCTTGCCCTCGCGTTCGTTCATGCAGAAAAATACATGATGCTGGTAGTACGGTTGTTCATTCATGTCGTTCTCGTTGGAAAGATTAGCGTGGCATTGCGCCCAAAGCGCCATGATACGCGCTCTTATTGGCGATTGAGTTTATGCGAGGGCAGCAGCAGGAACCACAGGGCGATGAAGGGCCAGGCCAGTGACAGGAATTGTGCCGCCCCGTTGAAGTTAAGGAATTTGCCTTGTACCCAGCCTTGCAGGGTCGCCGAAAAATACGGGTTGACCGGAATGGTATTGACGACCACCAGCGCCAGGATGAGGGTCACGACCGCCAGCCGGCGCTGCGCTACCTGCGGCGCGAACACCAGGCCCGAGAGCATGATCAAGCCGATCAGGAAGCCGCCCTCGGCGCCTGGCGTGACCCAGACAAAGGCGTTATCGGGCCGGAACAGCAGCGAGCTGGAGAAGGCCTTCACCGCCAGTGCGCTGGCCAGCAGGGTCATCATCAGCCAGAAGCGCGGGGCGCCGCGCCGCACCAGGCACATCAGGGTCAGGGCGGCGCCGGTCATGCCGCAGGCGGTAATGATGGTTTCGGACAGCCAGTACTGCTCCACGCTCATGATGTCGTTGCCGGGACGTAGCAGCGCCACCAGGTCGATCTCTGTATCGAACCAGGACGACATCCAGCCGGACAGGATGGGCAGCACCTGGCCGTGGCCGAACAGGTAGCTCTGCGGGTAGATCTGGGCCAGCGGCCACATGGCGACCAGCACCAGGCCCTGGCTGGCGTGCGGCGCGAACCAGCGCTGGCGCAGCTTGAACAGGCGGCTGCGGTCCAGCAGGCCAGGGGCCCACAAGGCGCCGAGGATGGCGCCGACCAGGCAGCCGCCGGCATTGGTGGCGAAATCGAGGTTCGACGGCACCCGGCTGGGCAAGTAGGTCTGCACCGCTTCCATGACGCCAGTGGTGAGCAGGCCCGCGGCGGTCGCCAGCAGCACTCCCCATACGCCGCGCACGCGCGGATACAGCGACAGCACCAGCAGCATGCCGAACGGGATATAGCCGATGATGTTGACGCCGGCGTCGAAGCCGGTCCAGTAGCGCTGCTTGACCAGGTTCAGGAAGGCGAACGGCGAGATGCCGCTGTCGCGCCAGCCGGTAAACGGAAACCAGCTGGCGTAGACGATCAGGAGCAGGTAGGCCAGCAGCGCGGCGCGCACGATCGGCGAGCCGCGCGAGCGGCCGGCAGCTACCTCCGCCGTGACTTCCGTTTCGGTCATTTGCCTTGGGTGTCCAGGGATGCCAGCCAGGCCATGAGGTCGGCCGCCACCTGGTCGGTGCCTGCGGCCAGCGCCGCCACGCCGCCGGCGGCGTCCTGGCTCGGCGCGGGCGCATTGCGCTGGAAGCTGTGCTGGTCGACCAGGCGGTGCTCCTGGAATACCGAGGCGCGCAGCATGATCTGGCCTTCACTCTGGCCGGCGCTGGCGAAGGCGTGCACGAAGTCGTCGATCTCGATGCGCAGGATCGGTACGCCGGTGGCGGCGTCGGTGGCCGACAGCACCTTGATGCCCGACTGCGCCAGGCGCGCCTTGATGCGCTGGGTGACCAGGCTGACCGGGGTGGCGCTCCAGCGGCTGGTGGCGTAGGTGCGCGCCTGTTGGGCGTCGGCATAGTTCAGGCGGTAGAACATGCGCTCGGTATCGAGGGTGGCCGGGCCGGTGACGTCCATGACCACGATCGCGGCCGGCCTCGGCGTGCTGCTTGCCTGCATGGCCGGCGTGACCGGGCCGAAGTCGAAGACGGTATTCGACGCGCGCTCCTTGCTGGCGCAGCCGGCCAACAGCAGGGAGCAGGCGATGGCGATGGCAGCGGCAGACGGGATGCGGAAGGATGGGTAATTCACGGTGGTCCTCATTTGGTCGGTGGCGCGAAGCCTGGTTCGCCGGGGCCGGGCGCGTCGCCCGGATTGCCGAACAGGATGCTTTGCGGGCGATCGGAGAACGAGTTGGCGGTGCGCCGCACCGCGCGCAGCGAGGCGCGCGCCTCGTCGGTCATCTGCACCACATGCGGTAGCGTCTCCAGTTCCAGGTGGCTGGTGGCGGCGCCGAGCGCGCCGATGGTGCTGTTCAGGCGTTCGATCGGGCCGTCCTGGGCCTGCAGGCGGGTCGCCAGCTGGTCGTAGTTGCGGGTCATCGAGGTGGCGCTGTTGGCCAGCGTGTCCACCGAATCCATGCTGCGGTTGACCTTGGTCACGAGGCCGGGCAACTGGTCGAGCACGGGGTCGAGACGCGCGGGAATGGCGGCATAGGCCTCGGCGGCGCGGTCGACGCTCTCGAAGGCGCCGACCATGGTGGCCCGGTTCTCCTCGCTCAGCAGCTCGTCGAGGCTGGCAGTGACCTTCTCGGCCTTCTCGAGGATGGCCAGGCCGCGGTCTTCGAGCTGGTCGAGCAGGCCCGGGCGCAGCGGGATGCGGGCAATCCGATCGGCACCGGTGGCCAGCCGCGGCGAACCGGTGCGTTCGTCATCGAGCTGGATGAAGGCGATGCCAGTGACGCCCTGGTAACCCAGGGTGGCGTAGGTGGTGCTGGTGATCGGCGAGGCGGCGTCCACCGACAGGCGGATCAGGATCTGGCCGGTGACGCGCGGGTCGAAGATGATCTCGTCGACGCGGCCGACTTCCAGGCCACGGTAGCGCACCGTGGCTTGCGGATTCAGGCCGGGGATCGACTGGGTGGTGACGATCTCGTAGGGTACCAGCTCGGTCTTGTCGCGGTTGAACCAGAGGCCGATCAGGACGGTCGCCACCAGCAGCGCGATCGTGAAGATGCCGGTCATCAGGGCATGTGACCTGTTTTCCATAACTATCGATTCTCCGATTCATGCTGGGCGTGGCGCTCGTCGAGCACTTCGAGCGCCCGCTGGCCGCGTGGGCCCAGGAAAAAGTGTTTGATGAAGGGGTGCTCGACCTGCAGCACGTCGCACGACGGTCCCACCGCCAATACGTGCTTCTCGGCCAGCACCGCGATGCGCGAGGACAGCGCGAACAGGGTGTCCAGGTCGTGCGTGACCATCACCACCGTGAGCTTGAGTTCGCGGTGCAGGGTCTGGATCAGGGCGACGAAGGCGTCCGACAGGTCGGGGTCCAGGCCGGCCGTCGGCTCATCCAGGAACAGCAGCTGCGGCTCGAGGGCCAGCGCGCGCGCCAGCGCGGCGCGCTTGACCATGCCACCCGACAGGTCGGCCGGCATCTTGTTGGCGTGTTCCGGGCCCAGGCCCACCATATTCATCTTGAGCAGTACGGCGTCGCGGATCACGTCCTCGGGCAGCGCGCGCAGCTCGCGCATCGGCAGGGCGATGTTGTCGAATACGGTCAGTGCCGAGTACAGGGCGCCCTGCTGGAACAGCATGCCCCAGTGGTTGCGCATGCGCTGCAGCTGCTCGGGCGAGGCCGCGCTGATGTCCTCGCCGAACACGTGCACGCTGCCCTGCGAAGGCCGCTCCAGGCCCAGCATCTGGCGCAGCAGTACGGTCTTGCCGGTACCGGAGCCGCCGACGATGGTCAGGATCTCGCCGGCGTAGATCTCGAGGTTCAGGTCCTGGTGCACCACGGTGCGGCCGAATTTGGTCCACAGCTTGCGGATCTGGACTACCGGCGCGCCGACTTCCTCGTCGGGACGCAGGTTCAGTTGCTGCTTGCGGGGTTGCTTCGGTGTTTGTTCAGTAAGCGGCATCAGAAACCCGTCCCGCTGAAGATGATGGCGTACACCGCGTCGGCCAGGATCACCACCGTGATCGCGGTGACCACCGAAGTGGTGGTGCCGCGGCCCAGGCTTTCGGTATTCGGCTTGATGCGCAGGCCGAAGTGGCAGGCGATGAGGGCGATCAGCACGCCGAAGGTCGCGCCTTTCAGCAGGCCGATGGTGTAGTTCACGAAGGGCACGGCGTCCGGCAGCTTTTGCAGGAAGTAGCGGAACGACATGCCCATCTCGATCTTGGCCGACACCATGCCGCCCAGGAGGGCCATGGCGTCGGTCCAGACCACCAGCAGCGGCATCGAGATCGCCAGCGCGACCACCTTGGGCATGATCAGGCGATAGCCGTGCGAGACGCCCATCACCAGCATGGCGTCGAGTTCCTCGGTCACCCGCATCACGCCCAGCTGGGCGGTGATCGAGGAACCGGAGCGGCCGGCGACCAGGATCGCCGCCAGCAGCGGACCCAGTTCGCGGATCACCGCCATGCCCAGGATATTGACTAGATAGGCGTCGCCGCCGAACATGCGCAGCTGCTGCGACGACAGGTAGGACAGCACGATCCCGATCAAAAAGCCCACGATGGCCGTGATGCCCAGCGCCTGGAAGCCGGAGTGATAGATATTGGCCGAGATCTCGCGCCATGGCCCGGTCTGCGGGCGACGCAGGAAGCGGCCCAGGTCCTGGATCACGATCCCGATCAGGCCGATGAAGCTGCGCAGGTGTTCGAAGAAATCCAGGATGCCGGCGCCCAGCTTGATCACCCAATGGAAGGGGCTCGTGCGGTGGCGCGGCAATTTGATGTGGCTGGCCTCTTCGATGCGCTTGAACAGGTCTTCCTGGCGCGGGTCGAGCTTGAGGCGCTTGGGGCGTTCTTTGTTCCAGGTATTCCAGAACATCTGGGCGCCGATGTGGTCGAGGCTTTCGACGCCCGACAGGTCCCAGTCGCAGGTACCCTTGTCTTTGAGGCCGGCCAACTGGCGCGTGATGCCCTTGAGGACACCGCGCTGCGACAGACCGTGGACTTGCCACACGCCTTCTGCAATGACGGATTGGCCGGCTCCCTGGCCGGACTGTTGAATGGTTAATGTTGGCGCATTTTCAATCCGCATTGCGCCAGTGTAAAAGAGAATCGTTACTGTTGCCAGCCACGATCCTCTTGCGTGCTGGCCCGGTCAGGCGGCCAGGTGGCGCACCTGGCGCGTTGGGGCGACTGCTTTGGGCGCTTCCGCCGGCTGTTTCACGAGGTGGCCCGGGGCGTCGACCTGGCCCGCGTAGTCGCTGGCCAGCAGCGCCGCGGCCTCGCCCGCATCCATCCCGCGCACCTGCAGCCATTGGGCTACCAGCTTGGCCAGGCGGTCCAGCGCAATGCGGTGGGTGGCGTCGGTGTGCGCATAGATCCAGTCCGAGAACGCCATGAAGTTGTCGAACGGCGTCTCGCCCAGCAGCACCGGGATGGTGTTGGCGAAGCGGCCCGAGTTGGCCACCAGGTCCCAGTAGCGAGCGAAGCGCACCAGGCGCTGCATGGTGGCGAAGTCGATTTTGTTCGTCGCCAGGACGGTGTACGGCGGGTAGGGATCGTAGACCATGCCGAATGCTTGCGTATGGCGGATGATCGGCGTGCCGCGCAGGCGCTTGAGGATGCCGAACTGGATTTCTTCGGCGCCCAGGCTCACCAGGTGGTCGAAGCCGCGCGCGAAGCTGGCCACGTCCTCGCCCGGCAGGCCGGCAATCAGGTCGACGTGCAGGTGGGCGGTGGCGTGCTGCGTCAGCCAGCGGATGTTCTCGGCCGCCTTCTCGTTGTTCTGGCGGCGGCTGACCAGGCCTTGCACTTCCGGGTTGAAGCTCTGGATGCCGATCTCGAACTGCAGCGCGCCGGCCGGGAATTTGGCGATCGTCTCCTTCAGCGCTTCCGGCAGGTGGTCGGGCACCAGCTCGAAGTGGGCGTAGACCGGGTCGTGAGGGTTGGCCTCGATCTTGTCGAGGAAGAACTGCATGATCCGCAGGCTGGTCTTGACGTTCAGGTTGAAGGTGCGGTCGACGAACTTGAACAGGCGCGCGCCCTTGGCGTGCATCGCCTCCATTTCGGCCAGGAAGGCATCGAGCGGGAAGGGCCAGGCGGTCTTGTCGAGCGAGGACAGGCAGAATTCGCACTTGAACGGGCAGCCGCGCGAAGCTTCCACGTACAGCGTGCGGTGGGCGATGTCGTCCGCACTATATAAAGAGTAAGGCAGGACGATGTCTTCCATCGGCGGCTGCACGCCGGCATGGACTTTCATGATCGGCTTGGGGCCGTCCAGGATCTCGCGGCACAGCTTTGGGAAGGTGACGTCGCCCCAGCCGGTGACGACGTAGTCGGCCAGCTTCACGATTTCTTGTTCGCCCGTCTCGTGCGAGACTTCGGGGCCACCCAGGAGGATGACCAGTTGCGGTGCGACGCGCTTGAGCATGGCCACCAGGCGGGTGGTTTCTTCCACGTTCCAGATATAGACGCCGAAGCCGACGATGCGCGGCTGGTGCGCCAGGATGCGCTCGACCAGGTCGGTGGTCTTGGCGCCGATGACGAATTCCTGGATCGTCGTCTGGTCCTGCAAGGGGCCCATATTGGCCAGCAGGTAGCGCAGGCCCAATGAGGCGTGCGTATAGCGGGCGTTGAGGGTCGAAAGCAGGATCGTCATGGCGGGAACAGAAGGAAAGGCGGCGGGAAAGGCGGTATTTTACTGTGATTACAAGCACTTGCCTCTATAAGTAACATGTTGGGTAATAGGTCATTGTGGCTTGGCCGGCGATAAAGCTGGCGCTCCACAGGATTGCTTGTTAGAATGCTCGCCGGAATTCAGGAAGCCTGTTGCCCAGTAGAGGAACAGTTTTCCAGCAAGTTATGCCTGATGACCATAGCAAGTCGGTACCACCCCTTCCCATCCCGAACAGGACCGTGAAACGACATTGCGACGATGATAGTGCTGCAACCAGTGTGAAAGTAGTTTATCGTCAGGCTATTCAATAGAGAGAAAGCCCACCAGATGTCTGGTGGGCTTTTTTGCTTTCTGGCGTAGCGAAACCAGGTCGCCCTGTAGGCTGACCAGACCATGGTGTATTCGCGCAAGCAGTGGCCAAACCCCCTTTACACAAGCGGGAATCCGGGCCGATCGAAACTATACGACGCTCAGGCTGCAGGAGTAGCGATCGCCTCGAGTTGTGCCAGCACGTCCTTCGGCAAGCTGAGATTGGCTGCCGCCAGGTTTTCGCGCAGGTGGACGGGTGAAGAGGTACCGGGGATCAGCAGGATGTTCGGCGAACGCTGCAGCAGCCAGGCAATCGCCGCCTGCATTGGTGTCGCGCCGAGTTGCGCAGCGACGGCGGACAGGACCGTCGATTGCAGGGGCGAGAAGCCTCCGAGCGGAAAGAAAGGTACATAGGGAATGCCTTCGGCGGCCAGCGCATCGATGAGCGCGTCGTCATGGCGGTGGACCAGGTTGTACATATTCTGCACGCAGGCGATCGGCACGGTTCGCTGCGCCTCTTTCACCTGCTGGAGCGAGACGTTGCTCAGGCCGATATGGCGGATGAGGCCGCGCTGGCGCAGGCCGGCCAGGGTCTCCAGTTGCGCTTCGAGCGACCCTTCGGCCGGTTTGAACGGATCGAACATGGCGCGCAGGTTCACCACGTCCAATGTTTCCAGACCCAGGTTGCGCAGGTTGTCGTGTACGGCCTGTTCGAGTTCCTGCGCCGAAAAGGCGGGCAGCCAGCTGGCGTCTTCGCCGCGGCGTGCGCCGACCTTGGTGACGATGGTCAGGTCGTCACGATACGGATGCAGCGCTTCGCGGATCAGCTGGTTGGTGATGTGCGGGCCATAGTAATCCGAGGTGTCGATGTGGTTCACGCCGAGTTCCACGGCCTCGCGCAGCACTGCCCGCGCGGTATGGGCGTCCTTCGGCGGGCCGAAGACGTGCGGACCCGCCAGTTGCATGGCGCCATAGCCGAGGCGGCGGACGGTACGGTTGCCAAGAGAATAGGTGCCGGCTTGATCGATGGTGGTGGACATGGTATCGCTCCTTGTTGTTGGAGTGATCAAGATAAGTCGCGGCGACCTGTGTGACAATCTGGTCAAATCCACACGAGCTGTACTAAAAAGCGAACAATGAAAATCGAGCTGGGAGATCTGTCCGCCTTTGTCGCGGTAGCGCGCGCCGGCGGCTTTCGGGAGGCGGCCCGTGCCACCGACGGCAGTGCATCCGGGTTGAGCGAGGCCGTCCGGCGTCTCGAGGCGCGGCTGGGCGTGCGGCTGCTGAACCGGACGACGCGCAGCGTGGCGCCGACCGAGGCCGGCAGCAGCCTGCTGGCGCGCCTGGATCCGGTCTGGAGCGAAATCGACAGCGCCCTCGACGTGGTCAATGGCTTTCGCGATACGCCTACCGGCACGCTGCGCCTGAATGTGTCGATGAGTGCCGCGCGCCTGGTGCTGCCGTCGATCGTGCCGGCTTTCCTTGCCAAGTATCCGGAGATTCGCCTGGAAGTGGTGGCCGAGGAGAGCTTCGTCGATGTGCTCGCGGCGGGCTGCGATGCCGGCATCCGCTATGAAGAGCGGCTTGAGCAGGACATGATCGCCGTGCCGATCGGCCCGCGCACCCAGCGCATGGCGGCCGCGGCGTCTCCCGCCTGGGTGGCGCGGCATGGGATGCCTGCCCATCCGCGCGAGCTGGCACCAGGCGCGTGCATCCGGGCGCGCTTTGCCAGCGGTGCAATGATCCGCTGGACTTTTGAGCGCGACGGCGAGACGGTGACGATCGAGCCGAACGGGCAGTTGTTGGTGCAGGTGGGCGGTGCATTGGACCTGGCGATCGATTCCGCCATCCAGGGGCTGGGGGTGATCTACCTGTTCGAGGATTGGTTGAAGCCGTATGTCGAGCGTGGGGAGCTGCAACCGGTGCTGCAACCGTGGTGGCTGCAGTTCTCCGGCCCCTATCTGTACTATTCGGGCCGCCGGCTGGTGCCGGCGCCGCTGCGGGCCTTCGTCGACTTCATCCGCAACGACGCCGTTGAGGCCGTTTCGTCATGAAACTGAAAAATTAGGTGTTGACGAAGCTCAGCAGGTCGAGCATAATCTCATTCCTCTGCTGCTGACGAACACAACGCTTCGAAGCAAACAGCAGATGACGCAGTACCGAATAAAGTTCTTTAAAAATTAACAGTCGATAAGTGTGGGCGTTTGATGAAGGTGCCAAGAACTTCGGTTCTTGATTACTTAAATTATCAAATGTTCACGAAAAAGAAATACGTTATCTCAGCAATGAGGTGACGGTCAGTATTTTGAGTGAGCGACCCCTGCAGCAATGCAGGGTGAC